>CAZRTN010000022.1:0-9200 GCA_964603015.1 uncultured Thermotogaceae bacterium
TCCCTTCTATTGCTGAACATGAAACTAATAATAAACTTGTTAAAATTAAAAATATTAAAAATATAGATTTTCTCACAAAACCCACCTCCTATATAAATTAAAGCAGATAAAAAATATTTAATCAAGTTAAATTTTTCATCCATTTTTCTTTTTTATATCTAATAAAAAACAATAAACCTTTTGAAGATTCAGATATTATCATTGCAACTATTATTCCATATAAACCATAAGATAATTTCAATCCAAGAAAATATGTTAAAGGTAATTGGATACCCCAAAAACCTATAATAGTAATCAATAAATTAGCCCAGGTGTCTCCACCAGTTCTTAAAATAAATGGAAGAATTATATTAAATGTTTGGGCATAAATTAATACAATAATAAAATTAAGACTATTCAATCCAAGTTTTAATGTGGACTCATCTATTTTGAATAATGAAAAAATTTGATTCTTGAATACTAATACTACAACTATGAAAATTGTTGTTAAAGAAATTGACATTATAATAGCATTAACAGATTTTGCCCTTGCTTCATTAAACTTTTTCTTACCTAACTCATTTCCTAAGATTCCAACTGAAGCAGCTGCAATTGCAGTAATTGGAGTTAAAACTATCTGTTGAAAGACTTTCATGATTTCAAAAACAGCAACCTCTGATACCCCGATTAAAAAAACTAGACTAGTATGAACTACCATTGCAAATTGCCAAACAGCTCCATCTATAGACATTGGAAGTGAAATGTTCATCAATTTTTTAAATTTTGAAATATCAAAAGAAAAAATAAAAGGTATTTCTTTTTTCTTAAAATATATTATTAAAAAAGCTGTTATAAAAATAAATTCTGATATTCTTGCTATTAAAGTAGCATAAGCTACACCTTTTACTCCCATATCAGCGACAAAAATGAAATACCAGTCACCTAAAGCATTAATACTAAGAGAAATAAAAGTCGCCAACATTGGGAAAATATTTTTTTTAATGGAAATAAAAAAGGATGACATATTTGATGACAAAAGACTGAATAAAAATGTAGGTATTATAATTGAGAAATATAAATTGGCTATATTAAGTGCTTCATTTTTTATATTCATCAAACTAAGAAAATTTTTTGAATATAAATTAAAAATAATTATTAAACTAAAACCTATTAAAACAGAAAAAGCAATAACAGTAGAAAACATTTTTGAGAAATCTTTTTTCTTCTCAGATCCTAAATACTGTGAAGAAAGAACGGTTAGACCAGCTGAAAAAGAAAAAAAGATAGTCAGAAATAAACCAAATAATTGATTAGCTCCACCAACTCCCGCAATAGAATTTTCTCCCAACTGTCCAACAAAGATTTTATCCGCAATACCAAGAAACATTCTAAAAGAATTTTGAATGATTAGTGGAAAAGCGACTATTAATAACTCTTTCATTCTCGTAAAAGATAAATATTTATTCATAAAATCACCTAATTATAAAAGAAATATACTCCTGAATTCAAATAATCCATCTTACTATATTTTTTTTCATCAATTAAATTAATGAATTCTTTATTTGTTATGTTACTAATTTTTTCTTTAACAAATAAAATATTTAGTTCATTATCATCAAAAATTTTAGAAAAATATAAAAAGTTATTAGAAGAATTTAAATATTTATATTTTCCATGTTTCATTATAGCTTCTTTTTTTCTTAAATCAATTAGTTTTTTTGTATAATTATATGTATATCTATTTTCTTTGTCCCATTCATTCTCAAATTTCATGGGGATTCTTCCGCTTTCATTAAAATATTTATAAGATTTATCACCCTTGATACAAATTTCATTTCCATATTCAAGCATGAGATTACCATTCATAACAAAAATAGTAGAAAGAGCAATTTTAAAATCATCATAATAATCATTATAGTCAATAAACCTAGGTAAATCATGGTTTTCAATAAAATAAGTCATTTTTGCTTTTTCAAAATTTAATTTATCTGATTCCACAATTGCATTATATAATAGTTTCAAATCTTGATTTTTTGTAAGAATAGTAACTAACTTTGAATAGAAAGAAAAATCAAATAGAGATGTAAAAACGTTTTCATTTTTAAAAAATAAAAAATTGTTTATTAAATTATAATTTTCTTCATCACTGCCTTGATCATCCCATATTTCTCCCAAAAGGACAACATCTTTTTTTATATTTTTCATTCTATTGGAAAAATCAAACCAAAATGAAGTTGGAAGACCAATCGCGTGATCCAGTCTGTAACCATCTATATCAAATTTTTCCAACCAATATTCACCAACTCTAATTAGAAATTCTTTTGTTTGTAAGTCTGAAACATCCCAAAAAAGGAATAGTGACTGCCATCTTTTTTCTTGAGCTGTTTGAGGTGATTCTGTTTTTGGGATTAAATCAAAAGGAATGTTTTCAAATTTATAATTTTTTGAGGCATGATTGAGAACTAAATCCAATATAACTTTTATTCCATTTTTATGGAATTCTTTTATTAATTCTCTTAATAAATCTTCAGATTTTGACTTATCTTTATAGGCTAGATTTTCAGAGATACTGAAATAATCTTTTGTATCGTATGCATGAGTAGTTTCTGCATCATAAATAGGTCCTAAATAAACAAGATCAATTCCTAAATCTTTTAAATAATCTATTTTTTCTAATACTCCCTGCAAATCTCCTTCTATAGAGTGTTTTTCGTGGTGAAGATAATCATTTTTATTGTAATCATTACCTTTATATCCATTTTTGAAAAATTTTAAAAGAATATGATAACCATTAAACATATACTATATCTCCTTTCTTAACTTATCTAAATATTTGTATCTAATATAATCCTGAACTTTTTTGAAGCTATATTTTAAAGTAAAAAATATAATAAAACCTATGATATACCATATATTCTTGAAGAATAACTCTAAATCTGAACCGTCAACAATCATAACAGAATAAAGAATGTAAGTACCAAATAGTACAGGAATAATTAATAAATATGATAATAATTTGTTTTTAATAAAATTAGTAACAGTACTTGGTACTAAAAGAAGAATAAAAAAAATCCAACCAAATGGATCGTTCAAAAAAACAATTATGACTGAAGCAGATATTATACTCATAATTGTGTATCTTTTTTCTGTTAACATATTTATCATCATTATTGGAATTGTCGAAAAAAAAGCTATAGCAACACCAATAAATGGTATATATAGCTGTGAACTGAATAATATAACAGTAAGAACTGTTAAAAAAGCTGTAATTGATATTTGTCTTGTCATTTGATACCCCTTCTTTTTATGGTAAAATAATAACGTGAATATGAAAAGGAGGAAACTAAATTGAAAAAAACTTCAACTGATTTAGAGAAAACACTAAGAGATATTTGTTTCAAAATTAAAATAGAAGGTAGAAAAGTATTGAAGAGATTTGATATTTCTTCAGCTCAATTCGATCTTCTTCAACTATTATACTTCAAAGGTGAAAAAAAGTTAAGTGATATAAGTAAAGTTTTGGGGGTAACAAAAAGCACAACCACTGGTTTAATAAAAAGGTTATTAAATCAAGACTTAATAGAAAAGAAACAATCTGATGAAGATAAAAGAGTTTTTCATGTAAAAATATCAAAAAAAGGTAGTGGCATAATAGAAGAGGTTATAGAAAGACGTAGAGTTTTAATTGAAAAAATCACACAAAAAATGGGAAAAGATAAAGAGTTTGTAGAAAAACTAATAGAGCTAGAAAAAACACTCAATGAGGTGGTAGAAGGTGATGAAATATAAAAAGTCAAGTCTATTAATTTTTTTACTGATGATGTTTCTTGTTAGTTTTTCAGCTACAGTAAATATTAATGCATTGAATGGATCAACAGTTTTTGTTAATGGTAGTATGAATGAAATAGTTTCTGGAAATGAAGTACAACTTAACTTAAATGAAGGTTCTTATACTATAAAAGTTTCCAAAAATGGTTATACTGATTATTTAGAAACTGTTAGTATCACAGAAGAACAAAACTACATATTAAAAGCTGAACAAAATCCTTTAAGCAGAATAAAATTCAACAACAATTTTGATATAGAAGTTTCTTATGAATATCAAAATAATATTTATACAAAAAATTTGAACAATAACAAGTCTTTTATTGATGTGCCATCTTCTATAAAAAAAATAGAAATATCTTCTGAAGGTTATCAAGATGAAACTATAGAACTTGATCTATTACCTTTTGATGAGAAGAATATCGAGTTATCTTTATTAAAAGAAAAATATTTTATCTTAAAATCAAATCCTTCAAGTGCAGAAATTTATTCAGATAATAAGCTGATAGGCGAAACTCCTATGGAAATAAACAGCGAAATTGCAAATTCATTAAGATTAAAAAAAGAAGGGTTTATTCCTAAAGACGTTGTTTATAACGGTGAAAGAACATTAAATGTGAATCTAATTGATGGTGTAAACCTTTCTATAGAAAGTGTTCCTTCTGGAGCTGCTATATATAATGGTGAAGAATTTTTAGGTGTAACCCCATTTAAATCAACAGTTGAATCTGGTGGATATAATTTAAAGATAACTTATTTAGGTTTTAACACTAAGAGATTAAATGTTGACATAAATAATTCAACATATAATAACTACAAAGTAGTTTTAGAGAATGAAATGAAAAAAATCGAATTATTTAATTCAGAAAATGTTGAATTAAACATAGACGGAAATTATTTAGGCTCAGATATAGACCTTATATATATAAACGATTCTGATCATTTGATGAAAATAAAAAATTCTGATAAAGTTTATTCAATAATTTTATCAAAAGACATAGGGGATTATATAGATTTTCAAAAAAACACTTTTATTAATGTTATCAATGGAGAACAAAAAACATTCAGTATAAATTCAAAAACCTACAATACTCCTAAAACCATAAAACTAAATATGCTTGCTGAAACTCAGTATTTCACTTTAAACACAATTAATAAGTCATATAATTTAAAATTAAAATCTGGTAATGGGTATGATATTTTTTTAGATGATTCATCAGCAGTTCTATATAGTTCTAATATTAAACAAGCAAATCTTTACATTGATGGAAAATTATTGTTAGACGAAATAATTATTCCTACTACAAATAAATTAGTATCTTTAAGAAGTTCATTTGAAAACAAAACTTCTAGTGAAAATGTTTCACTAGAAGAAAACGAAACTCAAATTGAAACTTTTAATATAAATAGAACATATCCAGTCAGAATAGACAGTAGTCAACCTTTCATTATAAACGACAAAAATTACACATCAACACCTTATTATGTTTATTTAAAATCTGGTGCAAATGTAGTTGAGTATAAAGGTTTAAAAATAGTTCTGTTTATAGATGGACCTGAATATTTAAACTTAGATTCAATATTTTAACCGGGGGTGTATTTATGAAAAAAATATTAGTCTTACTAATAATTACTATTAATGTATTGACTTTTACTCAAGTTAATATTGTAGATTTAAAGCCATCTTCACCAGCGTATCCACATGTTGTTAGAATGGTGGAGAATAACATAATGAATTTAGATAACCAAGATCGATTCAACGGAGGTACAACAGTACCAAGATATGACCTTGCGATTTTTGGTTCAAAAATGTTAGATCATTTAGAAAATAAATATGGTGAAAAAATATTTGAATTTGAGAATAGATTAGCAAATTTCGAAAATCAAAATTTACCTTCCAGAGTTGAAAATCTAGAAAATAGTTTTTTTAACTACGATGAAGTTATAACAAAATTAAATAATAACTATACAGATCTTAACAAAAAGGTCAATGATCTTGTTGAAATAGTAACCCCTGGTGCAGAGCTGAATAAAGATAATGTTGCATTCAATAATATAATAGAGAATGCTCAGAGAGTAGCAGAGGAAGCAGCAATAGATCAACTTGAAAATTTAAGAAAACAAACCTTATCTACAATAATAGAATTTGAAAATAAATTACAAAATTTCCAAGAAGAAGTAAACAATTTGAATAGTAAATATGATAAAAGTATAGAATATTTAAATACAATAATTGTATCTAGAGAAGAAGAAAGTAGAGAAGATTTAAGGAATTATGTTGATAATAAATTTTCTAATGAAATGGATGCTTTAAAGACTTCCTTGAGAAACATTGCAAACTCTGAAGTTGGATATTTAAGAGAAGATATGCAAAATAACTTCAACGAAGTTAACGTTAGAATTTCTGATATTGAAAATAATCAAGATCAATATAATAATAACAGGATTAATTCATTGGAATCTATGATAAACGACCTCCAAGATAAGATTAATTATCTTGAAGATTATACCGTTCCTTCTTCTCCTGTTCAAAATGAAGAAAACCTTGAATTAAATGCTAAATATCAATATTTAAATACCCAACTAGAAAGAGTTAAAAATAATATAGATGTATTAGATGATCAGGTATCTTTTAATAAATCATATATAGATTCTTTTTCTAACAGAGAGGAAATCATTAATTCAAAAATGAGCAGTTTAAATGAGAAATATAATAATTTGGAATCAGAAATAATATTCATTGGTAAAAAAGTAGATAATGTTTTATATCAAATGGCCAATTTAGAAACTCCAGAATTAAATAATGAAGAGTTAACAAACATGAGTGAAAGAATTTCTTCTTTAGAAAGATATATAAGTAATTTTTCAGATGAAATAAGCCAATTAAGCGTTTATTCAAAAGGTTTTGAATCAATAAATAAAGAAATGAATACAATTGAAGATCAATTGAATAAAAATCAAGCTCAAATGAATGACATTAAAGATACATTTGATACTTTCAGAGCACAGATGAATTCAATATCTTCATTAGCAAATTTAGATGATGAATCATTGGAAAAAATTGGTGATTTAGGTAATATGGCTGTTAGAATTTCTAATAATCAAGAGAAAATAGATAGTTTAAATGCAGTAGTTTTTCAAAATGAAAATGAAATAACTGTATTGGAAAACAAATTAGGAGAATTAACCTCTTCAATTGAAAATTTTGATATAAACTCTACTGAAATTAATAATTTAAAAAATGATATAGAAGAATTGTTTGATGAATACTATACCATGAAAAATGAAATGCAGGATGATATAAATAAACAAGAATTTAAAAATGAAATAAAAAATGAACTTCGTTCTGAAGTTTCTAACGAATTAATCGCTAGAGATAGAAGAATTAATAATTTAGAAAATCAATTAAATCAAATTAAACAAGAAGATACCACTACATCAGAAACTTCAAATGTAAGTTATACGGATTCTGGCCTATCAAGAAGTAATGCAGATAAAATTCAAGAATTAAACAATAAAATTGAAGAATTGGAAAAACCAGAACAATTTAAATTATGGTCTACAATAACAACAGGGTTAATAGGTGTAGGCGTTGGAGCATTTATAACTTGGTTTGTATTATCAAGTGGAATTTAGTAAGTAAAGTGAGTTGAGGTAAAAATGAAAAGAGCTTTAGTTTTAGGAAGTGGTGGAATAAGAGGGATGGCTCATGTAGCTTTCCTTGAAGTAATGAAAGAAAGAGGAAATGATAATTATGATATAATTACTGGTTGTTCTATAGGATCTATGATAGGAGGGGTTTATGCATTAGACCCCTCTGTTGATTTATATAGCGTAGCAGAAGATGTAATTGAAAAAAATCTACAAAAACTAGACAAAGTTTCAAAAACTATGAATTCTAAAGCAATGAACTATAGATTTCAAAGTTTTACAGGGCTTTTATCCAATTCTGGAGTAAATCCCAATGAAATTATATATCAAATAGCAAAAGAATTATTTGGTAGTAAGAGATTTAGTGATT
Source organism: uncultured Thermotogaceae bacterium (assembly GCA_964603015.1). GTDB lineage: Bacteria > Thermotogota > Thermotogae > Petrotogales > Petrotogaceae > Geotoga. Next base: position 7,826 of record CAZRTN010000022.1, read on the forward strand.
GTAAAATACCTTTTGGCGTTTTGAGTTATGATGTCGAAAGTTCAAAAAGCGTTGAAATAGACGAAGGATTTTTGACGGATTCTATTATGGCGTCAGCTAATGTACCGGGAGCTTTTGATCCTGTAAGGCTTGGTGGGATGAAATTGGTTGATGGCGGTGTTTTGTCTTCTCTTCCTATTGATTTAGCTATAAAAATGGGTGGAGAATATATCATAACAAATGATATTTCACCTACAATAAAAAAAGAAGATTTTGAAAATGGGATGGAATACATGAATTATATAGATCTTTTCAAAATACATAAAATAAACAATATTGAAAAACAAAAATCAGACGAAAATTATCAATTCAGTATTGAAGTACCTTGGGATAATTTTGATTCTTATAAAGATATATATGATAAAGCAAAAGAATATTATGGAAGTGAAATATAATGAAAATACATTTAGGTGGTACATTAGAAGGTATATATTGGACTTCTGGCGTGTTGGATAACTTGATTAAAAATAACATAGATTTAGAAATTTATGCAACAGGAGCTTCTTCTTTAATAGCTGTTTTTTATTCAATATACAAAAAAAATTTTTTTGCTAAATTAAAAGCCTTTATAAATGATAAAGATAATCCTTTGCAAAATTTGATGAATAATTCTGAGATGTATAAAAATAGATATTCTCAAGCTAACACTCTTTTTAAAATTGGGAGAAGTAAAGATGCTCTTTTCAAACATGATGAGTTAAAAGAGTATTTAGAAAATAATTTTAATGAATTGAAAATATCAGACTTAAATGAAAATATAAAATTTGAATTATTCAATGTTTCAAAAGAATCACCAGAATGGGTATCAAAAGAGACAAAAATTGTGGATATGTTATTAGCACAATTTTCTTATCCTCCTTTTTATAAATATTACATAATCAATGAACAAAAATACATACCAACTTCTTATGTGTCTTTTGTACCATGGAAGAATATAGAAAATTCTGTTATAGTTAATTTTGATATAAAAATAGATTATCCTACACCGAACAACGGCTTGGAAATTTTGTTAAATGCTTCTCATAGTAGAACTAAAAAACTATTTTCTTTATTAACTAAAAATAATAAAATTCTTGTTCCAGAAAAAATCTCAAAAGAACCTTTTATGATTAATTGTTTTTTTAAAGGCCAAAAAGAATCTGAAAAAATATTGGAGGATAATAATGCGTAAATCATTTCTTTTTATACTATTAATAGTAATTTCTATAATTTCTTTCAGTGAATTAATAAATGTAAAAGCTGGCGATTTTATTGGTGGTGATGATTATAATGTTCTTAAAAATGAAGTTATGATTAAGAAAGGAAACCTTATAATCGAAACAGATTCTGCAACCAT
>CAZRTN010000022.1:9300-11985 GCA_964603015.1 uncultured Thermotogaceae bacterium
GTTATAAAAGCAAAAGAATTTAGATATAGTGAAAATGAAAAAATATTATATTTGACTGGTAATGTCTCAATTATAAACGAAGAAAAGAAAATAGAGTTATTATCAGATAATGCCACATTTAATACAGAAACAGATGAAATGAAAGCAGAAAAAGTTGATCTAACGCTTGAAATAGAAGATGAAGAATAAGGAGTGAGTTAAATGTTAGATATAAAATATGTAAGAGAAAATACAGAAGAAGTCAAGAATGCACTTAAAAAAAGAAATAGTGACACAAAAATTCTTGATGATTTAATTGAACTTGACGAAGAAAGAAGAGGTATAATGCAAAAAGTTCAAGATTTAAGATCTGAAAGAAATAATATATCTAAAAATATTGCTAAATTGAAATCAGAAGGAAATAATAAAGAAGCAGATGAAATAATTAAAAGAGGTAAAGTAATTGCAGATGAAGTGAAAGAATTAGATTCAAAATTGAAAAAAATAGAAACCGAATACGAAATGAAATTGTTATATCTGCCAAATATACCAGCTCAAGAAGTTCCGTATGGAAAAGATGAAACTGAAAATCAAGAGATAAAAAAATGGGGAGAACCAATTAACTTCAAATTTGAGCCAAAAGCTCATTGGGATTTAGGTCCTGATTTAGATATGTTAGATTTCGACAGAGGCGCTAAACTATCTGGTGCAAGATTTACAGTCATAAAAAAAGACATAGCTAGATTATCAAGAGCTATAAAAAACTTTATGTTAGATTTTCATACTGATGAAAATGGATATGTAGAAATAAATCCTCCGCATTTAGTTACAAGAGAAACTATTACAGCAACTGGACAGCTACCAAAATTTGAAGAAGATTTATATAACACAAAACCTGATGACATGTTTTTAATTCCAACTGCAGAGGTAACACTTGTTGGATTACATAAAGACGAGGTTTTGGATAGAAAAGAATTACCTTTAAAATATGCTGCATATACTCCTTGTTATAGAAGAGAAGCTGGGAGTTATGGAAGAGATGTAAGAGGTATAATACGTCAACATCAATTTGATAAAGTCGAATTAGTTTGGCATGTAAGACCTGAGGAATCAGAAAAAGCTCTAGAAGATTTGACAAAAGATGCAGAAAAAGTTTTACAATTATTAGGACTTCCATACAGAATAGTAAGTTTATGTACAGGAGACCTTGGTTTTGCAGCAAAGAAAACATATGATTTAGAAGTATGGCTTCCTTCTTATAAAGATTATAAAGAAATATCTTCTTGTTCAAATACTGGAGATTTTCAAGCAAGAAGATCTAATATAAGATTTAGAGATGAAAAAAATAAAATGCAATTTGTACATACTTTAAATGGTTCTGGCTTAGCTGTTGGTAGAACTCTTGTTGCAATAATGGAAAATTATCAAATGGAAGACGGAAGAATAAGAGTACCAGAAAAACTAATTCCTTATATGGGTAAGGAGATTATAGGTTAATGCCTAATTACTTTTTTGGTATCAAAAAAGAATCTAATATAATCTTAGAAAAAGATGAAACATCTCATTTAAAAGTAGTAAAAAAAGAAATAGGAGATACAATAGATGTTCTAATAGGAGATGGTTTTTTCTATAAAGCTATTATAGAAAAAATTGGTAAAAAAGAAACTATTTTAAAAATATCTAAAAAAATAAAAGATAATTCTAAATATAAACCCGAAATTTCTCTATTCTTAGGTATGAGCAAATGGGATAGAATGAGACTAATAATAGAAAAATCTATAGAATTACGTGTGCAAAAAATTTATATTTTTAAGGGTCAGAAATCTCATCAAAAATATAAAAACTTAGATAAATTTTACAAAGTTATAATTGAATCTTTAAAACAAACTGGATATTCAAAAATACCAGAATTAAAATTTATTGAATTAGAAAATATTCCAAAAATTAATTCTTTAGTCCTTGATTTTGAGGCTAACAATGAATTTAAAAAATCTATTGAAAAACTAAGAGAAAATATAAATATAATAATAGGTCCAGACGTAGGATTTACTAACGAAGAGAAATTATTTTTTAATAATAATGAATTCAAAATTATTTCTCCTGGCAATACTATTATGAGATTTGAAACAGCAGCGATATACACTTTAAGTGCAATTAATTTTATAAATGATAGATTAATTTAATACGGAGCTTTTAATGCTCCGTTTATTTTTTTAAATTAAAGGTGATACTGTATAATTTATAATGGAGTAATTAGAAAAGAAAAACATTTGAAATTAGGATAAAATAAAATATTTATAGAATTATTAATCATGAGGAGGAAGATCATGGCTGACAAAAAAGAAAAAAAGAAAAAGTCTTCTCTAAAAACTATTTTCACTTTCTTTGTAGTAGGGTTAATAATAGCGATTGGTTTATTAAGTGTGGGGTATATTGCTTTTGAATTCAATAGAATTTCTTATTATAACTTGGATCTAAGAAATGATTGGAGAAGTTATTTAGCTTTTTTAACAAAAGATATCCCTTATTTAAATGACTTTGTAGAGTATGAATATCTAGAAATTGGTAATCCTCTAGAAAACCAGAAACAATTAGTTGACTCAAGGCTATCTGCTCTGGACAGTATGAAAGATGAAATAGAAAAAAACAAAAACGAATTAGACAAAATACAATCTCAAATAGCAGAAAGTTCGGAAGAATTAATAG
>CAZRTN010000022.1:12085-13156 GCA_964603015.1 uncultured Thermotogaceae bacterium
GCAGCAAAAATTATAGCTACTCTCGGGAACAGAGGAGGATAATATGAAAGCTAGCTCTATAGTAGATAATGTCATAAACATAAAAAAAGATATTTCAAAAGTAAATAAAGATTCAGACAATTCTTTCAACAAATTTATGGATTCAGAAACAAATAATATCAACAATAATTTTAATAACAAAACAGATTATAGTAGAGATTCAAAAGATCTTTCTGATAATAAAGTTGAAGAATCAAAGACTGTTTTTAAAAAAATTGAAAATATTAAAAACAATGAAGTTAAACCACAAGAAGTTAAAGAAATTTTATCTGAAAAACTCCCTAAAAAATTGGAAAAAATGATTAGTTTTTTAACTTCTTCTGAAAAAGGAGAGATATCAGAAGAAAAACTATCTGAATTAAAAAGTTTAATTCAAAATTTGATATCAAATCTCAAAAAGCTAAAAGAACAAGATAATCCAAAAAATAAAGAACAGATTATTTCAGATTTAAAAGAACTAAATCAGAATTTAAAGGATTTATTCCCAGATAAAGATATAAAAATAAATTTATTAAATATAAAAGATAATATGGTTATTGATATAAAAATAGATGATAAAAGTTTAGTTTTAGCTTTAGACAATGAAAAAATAAGTATATACAAATCTCACTCTAAAGATACTAATAATGCTCCAGAAAAAACAAAAACACCTATAAAAAAAGACAATGAAAATTCAGATAAAATAGCCAAAAATAACGTAAAAGTTCAAAATGATCAAAATACAGATGAAACAAAAGAATCAAAAAGTGAGAAAAAGTCCCTTTTATCTTTAGTTCATAAAGAAAAATTAATAGGTGAAAACAAAACAAATGAAGATAATACAGGTGAAAAAATCTTAAAAGATAATGGTGAATTAACAAAGAATTCGCTCGTAAAAATCCAACAAATTATCAGCAATTTTATTGAAAATAAAAGGCAAAATTCTTCTCAAGATAAGGCAAATGATTCAAAAATCAAGTTATCTCAAATGTTAGTTAATAAAAATGACTTTATAAAATTATCTAAAAATGTATCTTATTTTGATCTTACAGA
>CAZRTN010000022.1:13256-14560 GCA_964603015.1 uncultured Thermotogaceae bacterium
TAGTTAATCAAAGAGCTACAGAAAATACATTCAGAGAAATAGTCACATTAAAAGTAAATCCACCAGATTTGGGTAACGTTGATGTAGAAATAGCAAAAAACGGAAAATCAGTGAGTATAAGCATAATGACTGAAAACGAAAATGCAAAAAGTTTTATTACAAGAACTATTCAAGCTTTAATAGGAAATTTAAGAGATCAAGGGTTTAATCCTATTAATGTAAAAGTGGAAACAGCACCAGAACCAGATTTAATGGATACAGAAAAACAAGATGAACAAAATAATGAGCAAGAACAACAAACTCAAGAAAATAACGAAGAAAGAGAATTTGAAAATATTTTAAGAGGTGAAGAAAATGTTTAATGGAATAACACCTTCTCACATATACGAATCTACTTTTAATGCACAAAACGATAGAGAAATAAAAAAAGAATTAGATAAAGATGCTTTTTTACAACTTTTAGTTACAGAATTAAAATATCAAGATCCAACATCACCGATGGACAACAAAGAATTTATATCACAAATGTCTCAATTGTCTACAACAGAACAGATAACAAATATGAGTCAATCTTTTCAAAACATGGTTGATTCTCAAATGTCCTTACAAAAATTAAACGCAGCTGGACTTGTTGGAAAAAATGTAGTAGTAAAAAATAATTCGGTGAATTTACAAGATGGAATATCAGAAGGAATTATATTTAATTTAGAAGAACAAGCATCAGTTGGATTAGAAATATATGACTCAAATGATAAATTAGTTTTTTCAGAACAATTAGGTGGCAAGGAAGCTGGAGTCCATTCATTTGCTTGGGATGGAAGAAATAATAGTGGTGTTGCTCAAAAAGACGGAGAATACACTTATCAATTATATAAAAATGTTGATGGAGAAAGAGTGGAAATAGGCGGGCTTGATGGAGGAACAGTTAATTCTGTACAGTTTTTAAATAATGAATTCTTTGTTTTAGTTAATGGACAAAGATATCCTATTTCTGCAGTACAAGAAATATCTGAAGCGATTGATACAGGTAATGACAATAACGAAAATAATGAAAACATTTAGGGGGTATTATAAATGTTAAGAGCAATGTACTCCGGTATAACTGGATTGAGAAACTTCCAAACACAAATGGATGTCGTTGGTAATAACATAGCGAATGTTAATACTGTAGGATTCAAATCTTCAAGAGTTACTTTTCAAACAACTCTTTTACAAACAATAAAATCAGGTAAAAGACCGGATGGACAATTGGGTGGAACGAACCCTATGGCTATTGGTCTTGGTTCACAAGTAGCATCAATCGA
>CAZRTN010000023.1:0-14493 GCA_964603015.1 uncultured Thermotogaceae bacterium
TATCATTTAATTACCTCCTGTAGAATACAATTTCAATAATTATTATACTATAAAACACAAAGGTAAAAAAATTAAATGTTACCCAGTAATTTTTCAAAACTTTTTTCTGTTAATATCTCATTAGTCATAAATTCCCCTTCATAAAATAGAGAATAAGTAGTAAAAGGATTTGGAGCATTTTGTGCTTTTTCTTTATCCGTTATTTTTATCATATCTATATTTATACCTTTCTTTTTTTCCTCTTCAACTAATTTCAAAGCATATTTTTCTGTGTGTGGACATTGATTTGAGTAATATAGAGTCCAACCTTTAGTATTAATCACTCCGTCTTTAACATGCTCTTTAAATCTAGGTTTTTCATAGGATTCGTCAAAAGGATAATATAATAATTCATAATAAGGTTTAGCTTTATCAGAAACCTTAAATCCTTTATATTTTAGATATTTTGGGTCAGATAAAAATGGTTTTTTCGTTTCAGAAGAAAGTACTACAAGACCTTTCTTATTTTTTCTTTTTGCATCTTCTATACAATAATTTAGAAGTTTATCTGCATTTCCTTTCCCTTTATATTTACCAGATACCCAAAAACAATTTATATACATATAACCGTCAGCTTCAATAGGAGCCCAAGCATGTTCTCCTGGAATATATTCAATAAATACTTTTCCCCTTATATCTAATTTTGCAAAAACCAATCCTTCTTTTATTCTATCTTTTAACCAATCTTTTTTTGATTTTACTCTATTTTCTCCTTTCTTGTCCGATATAGCACAACATATATGTTCTTTTTCAATATTTTCTAAATTTAATTCTATAATATTATTCATAATATCCCCTTTTCATTTATGAAAGAAACCTGCATTAAAATGTCAGGTTTCTTTCAATATTTTTTTAATTACTCTTTTTCCATCTTTTCAAAGTAGGAAAAAATTCTTTCATCATTTTTCTCGCCTCATTTTCTGTCATATCTTCATTAGCAGAAGCCATATGAGGAACACAAAATTCAATCATTTCATTCATATTGATATCTTGTGTAAATTCACCATTTTCATAACAGTATTTACAATAATCCTCATTTCTACTCCCATCACTATTTGTTCCATATAGTTCTACTGTTTCTCCCATAGGCATACCACAACTTTGACAATATTTTTCTTGCATCTTTATTCCCCCCTTTTCATTGATATACTTCATTTATACCAATGCTAATATGACACCATCATGTCATATTATAATTCTTTTTTATTTTTTCTAATTCTTTTAAAAGATTTTCTTTGAGGAAATTGGGTTCTATAACTTTAACATACACTCCAAAAGATAATAAATAACTATAAATCCAGTAATCATATGGAATATCTGCCTCAACAATTAAATTATCTTCTTTATCCTGTCTAATAGATTTAGAGTCAAATTCATCATAGACTCTAAACCCTATAGCCTTTGAAAACTTTAATTTAATATGGATAATACTTTTATTTGATTCGCTACTTATCTCAAAACCAGGTAAAGGTAAAAATTCTGATCTATCAAATTTATATTCTTTATCAAAATATTCAATTATTCTACTCAACCTAAAAAATCTATAATCATTTTTATTTTTATCAAAAGCTTGTAGATACCATGCTTTAGACTTATATATTAATTTTAAAGGATAAATTTCCCTATCAGTTTTTTCACCATATGAGCTTAAATATTCAATATAAATAGATTTTTTATTAATTATTGACTCTTTCAAAAAATTAAAAAGTTCTTTATCATTATTAGTACTCGACCATCTCGAATAATCAACTTCAATCCAATTAATATTAGAACTTTGAAAAACATTTGATAATTTCTCGATTAAAAAAAAGTTTTCATCATCAAATAGAGAATTACTTTGAAGAGACATTAAAATTTTATTTTGTTCCTCATCAGATAAGATAGATTTATCTAAAATAAATTGTTCATCTAAAAATATACCTCCACCCTTACCTTTGTTTGTATAAATTGGAATTCCTGCATAACTAAGGATATCAATATCTCTATATATAGTTCTAATAGAAACTTCAAATTTTTCTGCTAATATTTTTGCTGTTGTTTGATTTTTATTCATTAATATATAAATAATTTCAAATAATCTATTTATCCTTATATCAATCACTCCTTATAAAAAAAGACGTTCAAATAATGAACGTCAAATTTTTTAAATAATTCTTTTTTCTTTTAACCATTTGACAGTATCTTCCAAAGTTTTTTTCATGTCTCTAGTTGTATAACCTAAATCTCTTGTTGCTTTATCATGAGAAAATATGGAATTAGTATTTAAAGTATAAATTGAATATGGTGTATATAAAGGTGGTTGTTTTAATATTTTATAATATAATTCTGCAATTGGTGCTGTTATCTTAATAAACCATAGAGGAATAAAAGAATTTATTTTTTTCTTCTCTGTTATTTCATGGAGCATATTAAGGATTTGCCTAACTGTATAATATTTATTTGATAAAATATAACACTCTCCATTTTTACCTTTGTTAATACAAGAAATTATTCCTTTTGCCACATCACGAACATCAACAAAATCATAGCCACCTTTTGTGCCTGCAATTAATGTTCCCTTATAATAATCTCTGACTAGAGTAGTAACATGCCCTCTCCCAAAATCATATGGACCACATATCCCTGAAGGATGAACTATAGACAAATTTAAGAATTTAGAAGATTCTAAAACATGTTTTGTAGCTTCTGCTTTTGTTTTTGCATAATTCCCTTTAACTTCATCAGGATTAAAATCTTTTGTTTCATAAATAATTTCACCTTTAGGTTTTTCAGGAATGGCATGAACAGAACTCACATAAATTAATTTTTTAACATTTTTATCTATGCATAAATCAACAATATTTTTTGTTCCATTTACATTCACATCATACATAAGTTGACTATATTTTGAAGCTATAGAAACAATACCAGCACAATGAATGACAATTAATTCACTATCAGAAACTTCAAAAAAACCCTTTAAACTATCTTTATTTGTAACATCACCATAAAAAACATCTATACCCTCAGGTATATTTTTTTCACCCTGTAATACAAGACCTCTAACTTTCTTATTCAATTTTTTTAGTTGCCTTATAATTGCACTTCCAAGATGTCCTGCAGCACCAGTTACTAAATAAAGTTCTTTCAAAATAACCCCTTCTTTCAGAACATTATATTAATATTATACTACTTTTTTTATACTTTTACTTCTGCAATATTTTCTAAAATTAACCAATCATCCATATTACTTGTTCTTGTAAAAGTAAAAGGCTCAATTTCTTTTAAATCAAATATTTCTATCAAACATATATACCTTTTACCATTCCATCTTTTTAATTGTGCAGTTGTTAAATTAAGTTTATCCATATTTTCATGAATTAGCTTTTCTGATTCTTCTTTTGTCATTTTTTCAGAATTAAAAACACTTTTTACTATAGCAGAAGCTTTTATTTCGCAACTTCCATCGTTTTCAACTAAATAAACCTTTTCTCCTTCATTTACTCTTCCATAAGGAATCTTTCTACCAGCAGCGCCTCTAATCAACATAGTTTTTGAACCGTTAAATAATTTTTCTAACTCCTTAGCTTTCTTATCACAATAAGCAATATGATCCATCTTTACTCCATCTCCTTTTTTATTTCCCACCTATAGAAATCTTGAATTTTTTATTTTATTAAATTTTTATTTTTTAACATCTCAACTATTTTATTATAAACAAAATCAATATCTTCTTCGGTAATTTGGTAATCAGAAGTTTCTTGAGAAGTAGGTTTTTTAGTTGAGCTCATTAAATCAACTTTCTGAAAGTCTTTTTGAGCATCAGGATATTTCCCTGTTCTTTTTTTTAATTCTTTTTCTATCTTTGGATTTGATCCCATAGCACCACCACTAATAGAAAAAAATGAATATTTCATATCAGTGTTTTTCATATATTTCAAATAATTTCTCATTGGAGAAGCAATTTTTCCCATCCAAATAGGTGATAACATTATAATGTAATCATAATTATCTAATTCTTTTGGTGATGGATTTGTTTTCGGTTTTCTTCCAAAAAGCATATCTAAAATAATCTTACCAATTTTTCTTTCTTCTGGCTCTTTGATAATAATATGGTCAAAACCTAATTCACTAGAAAGTTTTTCTCCTAATTTTTTATTATTTCCAGTCATTGAATAAGAAAATATACCCACTTTCATAAAACCCCCCTCCAATATTAATTTGACATATTTTTCTCAACCTTATTTCGGTTAATATATTATAACAAATTTTTAATAATATATAATAAAAAAATCTCATTCGCAATTGAATGAGATTTAAGTTTTTTTATAGTTAATTATTTATGTATTTTCTTGTCTTTTCTTTTGAATTATAGCAAAAATTTGTAAAAATATATTAGGGATTACTGCTCCTATCAAAACATAGCTCCACATATTTAAAGAAAGAGATGTTGTTTGAAGTATTCCTTGTATAAAAGGTGCATATACTGCAATTAGTTGAAGTGCTAAAGTCAACACTAAAGAACCTATAAGATAAGCATTTTTTAAAAATGTTTTATCATAGCCCAGTCCATTTTTCCTTCTAACATTAAATACTTGCAATAGATGGACAATAGCTAAAGTCATAAATCCTATAGTTCTGGCAGTTCCTAATTCTAACCCTTGATTTAAAGAAAACATATAAGAGATTAAAGGACCTATTGCAAGAATAAGGCCTTGAAAACCAATAAGAAATTTATATCTATTTGTAATTATTGGAGATTTTGGATTCCGAGGTTTTTTCTCCATAACTTTATCTTCTGGTTTTTCCCAAGCCATAGCTAAAGCAGGAAATACCCCTGTTGCAACATTAAGCCATAATATTTGAAGAGCAACAAGAGGTGTTGGCAATCCAAATATAATAGATAAAAATATGAATAGAATCTCACTAAAATTGCAGGAAAGCAAATAGTGTATAAATTTTTGGATGTTATCAAAAATCACCCTTCCCTGTCTAACAGCTTCGACTATCGTACTAAACCTATCATCTAATAAAACCATATCAGAAGCTTCTTTAGCAACACTAGTACCCCTAACTCCCATAGAAACACCTATATCAGCTTTTTTTAAGGCAGGAGCATCATTAACTCCATCCCCTGTCATTGCTACTATTTCGTCTTTATCTTTTAAAGCATTTATTATATTTAACTTATCTTTAGGAGCTACTCGTGGAAATACAGATTTTTTGTTTAATTTTTCTTTTAAATCTTCATTTGATAAATCGTTTAAATTAGAATTATCTTCTAAATCTTCATTTGAATCACCAATTCCTATTTTTTTTGCTATACTGATAGCGGTTTCTTTTTGATCCCCTGTCAGCATAATAGTTCTGATACCAGCTTTCGAGGCAACATCAATTGAGTCTTTAACTCCTTCTCTTGGAGGGTCTATCATGCCAACAAAGCCAAGAAATATCATATCACCTTTGATTTCATTTCCTATATCATAACTAACATTTTTTTTATAAGCGATTCCTAAAACCCTAAAACTCTCTTTCGCTAATTGCATATTTTTATCTTCTAATTTTTTCTTTTTATTGTCTGTTAGATTTTTTATTTCCCCATCTTCATAAACTCTATCACACATATCAAGTATAACTTCAGGGGCACCTTTAGAAAATAAATTTTTATTCTCTTTAGACGTTTTAGATATTATTGCCATATATTTACGAGAAGGATCAAAAGGAATTTCTTCTAAACGCGGATATTCATTTTCCAAATTTTTTCTTTCATAACCTGCTTTTTTTGCTGCAACTATTAAAGAACCTTCTGTAGGATCTCCTATAATTTCCCATTCTCCATTATCTTTTTTATTTAAAACAGCTTCAGAGCATAGAACTCCTATTTTTAAAATCAAAGATACAGCTTCATCTTTTGTAGGATCTATCTTTTCATTACTCTCACTGAATTCACCTTCAGGATTATATCCAACTCCTGAAACATCTATTTCTCTTTTACCAAAATATATTTTTTGTAATGTCATTTCGTTTTCAGTTAGAGTTCCTGTTTTATCTACACAAAAAACAGTAGAAGAACCTAAAGTCTCAACCGCTGGTAAATTCCTCATTAATGCCTTTTTCTTAGCCATTCTATTCATACCTATTGCCAAAGTAATTGTTGCTGCTGCAGGAAGTCCTTCAGGTACAGCAGCAATTGCTAAAGCAATTGAAGTTTTTAGCATGTCTAATAAAGGCTTACCAGTTATATATCCAACAACAGCTACTATACCAGTTATAATTAAAGTTATAAATATTAAATATCTTCCAGTTTGTTCTAATCTCTTTTCTAAAGGGGTATCTTCATCTTCAGTGTCTTGAAGCATTTTCGATATTTTACCAATTTCTGCTTCTTGGCCTGTGGAAGTCACAAGAAATTTACCATTTCCTTTTATAACTTTGGCACCCATAAAAACCATATTCTTTTGATTGGCTATATCTACTTTTTCTTTACTTTCCAAAGCATCTATGGTTTTTTCAACAGAATCGGATTCACCAGTTAGCATTGCTTCATCTACAGCTAGATTTTCTGCTTCTACTAAACGACCATCAGCAGGAATTTTGTCTCCCTCTTCAAGAAGTATGAGATCTCCTTTTACTATTTTTTTTGTATGTATATTTGAAATTTCTCCATTTCTTATTACTTTTGCCTCTGGTCGGATTGTTTTTTTTAATGCTTCTATTGATTTTCCAGCTTTATATTCCATTATCAATCCTAGAACTGCAGTAATCAAAATAACAACCAAAACAGCAATTCCCTCTACAACTTCTCCAATAAAAAAAGAAGCTATTGCTGCTGCTGTTAGTAAAAGCATGACAATACTTTTGAATTGCCTTATAAATACTTCCCACATTGTAATTTTTTTCTTTTCAGCTAAACGATTTTCTCCATATTCCTTTAAACGTCTTTCTGCTTTTTCTGTAGAAAGTCCTTTCGCCTTATTAGTCGTTAAAAATTTCTCAACTTCAGTAATTGTTTTAAGGTAAAACTTATCTTCTTTTTTCATATAATTCTCCTTATAACTTTAATTTATACTTTTAAAAAAATTCTTTTAATATATTATAACAAAAACTTAGTACTAGCCTAAAATAAAAACCTCACTTAAAAAAGCGAGGTTTTTATTATTTTAACTGTTCATCAACAGTTTTTGTAATATCAGAAACAACATCACCAGTATGTTTTGTTTCTTTTTTCTCTATCATCATTACCCATGATTCTTCTTTTGATACTGGCCTATGTTTTATTCCTTTTTTAACAACGTAAAAATCACCTTGATTAAGATTAATAATTTCTTTTTCTAAATGAAGATCAAAAGAGCCTTTTATTACATAAAACATTTCATCGCTATTCTTATGATCATGCCAGATTAACTCACCTTTAAATTTTGCTATTTTAACATATTCATTATTCACTTCTGCAATAATTTTTGGTGACCAATAATCTTTTATATTTTTGAATAATTCTATAACATTTTCTTTATTAAACATATTTTACCTTCTTTTTATTATTTCAACTTAAAAAAATTTTATTCCACCTTTTCCACTCTTTTTAATCTCGTACATAGAAGCATCAGCTTTATTTAATAACGCTTCACTATCTTCACCATTTTCAGGGTATATGGATATGCCTATCGAAGAATCAACATAACAATCATTTTTACCTATATGCATAACTTTTTTTATATTTTGATGGATTTTATTAACCAGTTTTTCTAAATCTTTTTTTTCTTTAATATCTCTTAGTATAATTGTAAATTCGTCTCCACCCATTCTTGCTACAATATCAGATTTTCTAACAAATTCTTTTAAACGGTTACCTACTATTTTTAAAACTTCATCTCCAGTTTCATGTCCATAAGTATCGTTGACACTTTTAAAACCATCCAAATCTATAAATAAAATCGAAAATTGTTTATTATCTCTTCTACTTTCAACAACTATTCTTTCTAATCTTTCAAAAAAAAGTCTTCTATTCGGTAATTCAGTTAGTTTATCATAATTAGCATTTTTCTGTAATTCTAATTCAAGTTTTTTACGTTCAGTAATATCATTAGCTGATCCAACTATATGAGCTACTCTATCCCCATCAAAAATAGGTGTCAATGTAGTTTCCCAAATTCTATCTCCACCTGGCAAACTAAGTTCTTCTTCATAACTTATGCTTTTTCTATTATCAACACATTTTTGATAATTGTCTGAAACTATATCTCCCATTTCTTTTCCGAGTAAATCATAAGGTGATTTATTAGAAATTTGCTCAAGAGAAATCATTGTTTTTTCTTGATGGGCTAAATTGTTTCTAATATATTTGAAATTTCCATTTTCAAAAACTTTTATTAAAAACATCGCATCTTGTGTACCGTTAAATACTTTTTCGTATTCTTCTTTTAATCTAGAAATCTCGTTCTCCGCATTTTTCAATTCAGTTATATCTGTATGTGCCCCTAGCATACGAAGAGGTTTACCATTTTTACCTCTAATAGCCATACCTCTACATCTAATCCAAACAGTAGAACCATTTTTATGCCTATATCTAACTATTTGATCATAAGGATGATTAGGATCTGCTAAATGCTTTTCCATGTTTTTTGCTGCAATATTCAAATCTTCTTGAAAGATAAGATTTTGCCATTCACTTGCTAAATTTTTTTTATCTTCAGGATTATATCCCAAAGTTTCCCAAAATTTTGGGCTCATCCATTCATTTTCAGGTTTTTCTAAATCCCAATACCATATACCATCTAAAGAACCTGATTGAATAAATTCAAA
The DNA here is from genome assembly GCA_964603015.1 of uncultured Thermotogaceae bacterium. Classification (GTDB taxonomy): domain Bacteria; phylum Thermotogota; class Thermotogae; order Petrotogales; family Petrotogaceae; genus Geotoga. The sequence continues at coordinate 8,821 of CAZRTN010000023.1, forward strand.
GATACTAGAATCTTCTTTTATTAAATTGTATAATTCATTTTTTAAGTAATTTTCATTCATAATAAAAACTTCCTTTTCTATATTTTAAAAATAATTATTTATTTGGATTATAACTATATTCAGTAATATTTTTATTACTTACGGGTAATATTTTTCAAAACTTTATCATATGCCAATTTACCTGTAAGTACAGAAACAGGAACTCCCGAAGGACTGAAAGACCATTGACCAGCTTGAAAAATGTTTGGAAAAGGAGTAATAATACTCTTATTAATTCTTATCATTTCTCTTTCTGAAGGCATTTCTTTATCATCAAATGACCATCCAGTTATGGCCCCTTGAAAGTTTGAAGTATATCTTTCAATAGTCATAGGTGTAGAACAAGATGTTTTTATTATTTTCCCTTTTAATTCTGTAAACAATTTTTTTGTGATAACATTTGTTATTTTTTCAGTGCAAAAGTCTTTTAATTCATCATAAAAATCGTTGTCATAGAAAAATTTGGTTATATTATAGCTTATCAAAGTACTTATTATAATACCAGTTTTACCTTTTGGTGCCAGAGTTTCATCTCTTAAAACAGGAAAAGATATCTCATATGTTGTATTTTCAAGATATTCATTTATTTTTTTGAAGAGGATATTTTTAATCTCTTCTGCATTAAAATCATTTTCATTTATAAGAAATTCGAAGTCTTTTTCTAAATCAATTTCTCCAGTTCCTTCAATTGTAGGTGTATAAAAAAGATGTGCATTTGTTATTTCTTCAAAATATTCTTTATCTTTCTCTGAATAGACAAAAACAGTCAAAACAGATTCGTTGGCTGATTTATTATTCACGAGTTCTTTCTTTTTGTAATAATTATCCAGAATTTTCTTTTTCTCTATTCCTTTTTGATTTATTATATTGTAAAAAGTTTTTAGATCCGCTGCCCAAATCATTTCCTTGAAGAAAAATTTATCTCCATTAGAAGTTTTCAAAACTCCTTCATCTGGTATTACTTCTATAACTTCAGTATTAATTAATATCTCACCTTTGTTTTCAACGGCGTATTTTTCCATCGCTTTTGCAAAAGTATAAGTACCTCCTCTAGGATAATAATAATCGAGATACGAACCAAAGTAACTCAAAGCGAAAAAAGTTGGAGTGTTTTTGAAAAATAGTTGCGTAATCATGTCTATCAATTTTTGATTTTGAGTGAATTTTTTTAAAAAATCTTCAACCGGTATATTCAATTTTTTTATTTTTTTCATGTTTTTTTGATATTTAATAAACCAGGGAAGCAGTGTTTTAAAAAGATATTTTTTATCTTTCATATAATCTATAAACAAAGGATTGTCTATACCATACAATACATCCATATAATCAATAATTTTTTTAATTTCATTCATTATGTTTTTGATTTCTTGTTCACTTTCAGGGAATTTTTCTGTAAGAACTTTTCCATATTCGTCTATCTTCTCTTCTGAATCAAAACTAACAATTCTATCTTCAATTCCCAGAGAAACTTTACTTTTTATAAAATCTATATTTATTCCCAATTGTCTCAACATGGGGAAAATTATTCCAGAATTTTCAAATGCTCTTGCTCCAGCATCAAATACAAATCCTTCATCTTCAAATGCATTTATCAAGCCCCCTGTTTTTGGTTGTTTTTCTATTAGTACTGTTTTTAATCCTTCTTTAGCGGAATAAGCAGCTGCAGTCAAACCAGCTATTCCTCCACCAACTATTATGACATCATAATTATTATTTCCCAAAACATTCACCCCTTTAAAACTCTAGTAAAAAAAGAGCTAAAATTTTTATTTTTTTATATTTTTTATAGCTCGATTAGCAGCGACTTTCCCAGTCAAAATGCTTATAGGCACTCCTGAAGGGCTATAAGTCCATTGACCAGCTTGCAAAATACTTGGAACTGGCGTAAAACATGTTTTGTTTATTTGCATCATTTTTGATACTGCTGGGATAAAATCATTAGTATAAGCCCATCCATTTATCGCTCCATCAAGATTACCACTTAATCTCTCTATTGTTAATGGTGTAGAACTAAAATGATGAATCAACTTATATTTTATCCCTCTATAAATACTGTTATTAAGGACATCTATCATTTTTTCTTCTGTAAATTTCTTAATTTCTTCGTAAAACCCAAGATGTTTCACATTATCGATAAAATCATAATCCATTAAAACACTAATTATTAAACCTGTTTTTCCTTTGGGAGCTAACTTTTCATTCCTCAATACAGGAATTGAAATTTCATAGGTTGTATATTCCAGATAATCATTCATCCATTTTTTGATAAATTCTTTATCATAAGATTTAATAACGTTTTTTAGATTGTCATAAATTTTTGACTGTCCCTGTTTTTTAGGAGTATAAAAGAAATGACCTGTGGAGATATTAGAAAAATATTCTTTATCTAAATTAACAGCCAAAAACAATGTATAAACAGAATCTCCGCCTCTTTTCTCAGATATAAGAGATTTTTGTTTTTCTACATTTAACTTAATTTTTTTATCTATAATAGTCTCCATTTCTATAGACTTATATAATTTATTTGTATCAGTAGCCCAAATCAATTGATCATATCCATAATCATTATTGTTAATATCAAAGATTTTTTTGTTGAAAATATCTATTTTTTTGATTTCAGTACTGACTTTTATTGTTCCACTAGATTTTAAAAAAAAATCTTTAATCTCTTCAATTAAATAAGAAGTTCCCCAATACGGATATTCATAATCCATATACATATTAAAATAATTCAAGGCGAAAGAAGCAGGGATGTCCCTAAAAAAGTGTTGGGTTATTATATCTATCAAAGATTTATTATCTGTGAAATCTTTTAGATAATCATTTACAGGTTTATTGTATTTTTTACTTTTAAAAGATTTCGCAAAGAATTTAAACAACCATGGCAACAATTTTTTGAAAATATACTCTCTATCATTTTTTAAATCTTTGAACAAAGGATTTTCAATTTCATTCATTATTTTCATTTTTTTCATTACTTTTTTCATTTCATTTATAATTATTTCAATATCAGTTTTACTCTCTGGATATAATTTTAATAGAATTTCCCTATAATCATCTAAACTATTTATTGACTTAATTTCCATAATTTCTTTTTCTATTCCAATAGATACTCTACTTTTAACAAACTCAATCTCTATTCCAAGTTGTTTTAGCATAGGCTTAACGATGCCTGAATCGATAATCCCTCTTACACCAGCATCATATAAAAAACCATCATGATAAAAGGATTTCACCAATCCTCCAACTCTTTTTTCTTTTTCACAAAGCAATATTTTATATCCATTTTTCGCCAGAAAAGCTGCACTTGTTAATCCAGCTATCCCCCCACCAACAATGATTACATCATATCTCATACAATCATCTACTTTCTTTAGATAAGCCTGTCATTTTTAGACTCAAATCCCATATTTTCTTTTGATTTTCTCTATCTAAAGAATGCTTTGCAGGTTTTTCTTCAATAGTGAGATTGAAAAATTTCCCGCTAACATTTTTCATTTCGTTAGAAGATGACAAATAATAAATAGCTTGTCCAGCTATCTTGGGATCTTTCAAAAAATGCCAAGTTACGTTATGTAGAAACCATCTATATAATTTTCCGTTATTATTTCCAATATTAGTTCTTACTCCTCCAGGATGTAAAGCATTTACAGTAACCCCTGTATCTTTTAAAATTTCGGCAAATTCCCAAACTGTTAAAAGTTGTGCTGTTTTAGATGCCCCATAGCTTCTTAATCCTGTATAAAATCTTTTCTTCCAATTTAAATCGTTTAAATTCAACCCATTAAAACGATGGCCTTCAGAATTGACTTGTATAATTCTAGAGGGAGAAGATTCAATCATTCTATTCAATAATATCTTTGTAATTAGAAAAGGTGCTAAATGATTTACACAAAAAACAGATTCAATACCGTCTTTATTTAGCTTTCTTTTTGTTGAATGAATACCTGCACTGTTAATCAAAACATCAATTTTTGCATATTTTTCTAAAATCTTATTAGCTACTTCCTTTACCTGTTCCAAATCTAAAAAATCAGCTATAAAATAATCAACTGATACAGTATATTTTTCTTCAATATATTTTTTTACTTTTTTTGCTTTATCTTCATTTCTAACAATCATGACTATATTAGCTCCACCAAATGCCAAAGCTTTTACAGCCTCATAACCAACTCCCCCAGTAGCACCAGAAACAACACAGAGTTTTCCATTCATTTTTTCATGACTCTTTTTTTGAACTGCTTTTCTGTTTTTAATAAATAATAATTCATCAGGAATTTTAAATTTCATAATAACCCCCTCATCCAAAAAATGATCTCATAAACCATCTATAAATATATTTAACAACAGGAATTTCATCGTTTATATCTCCCCAAAGATCGTAATAATCTCTTTGATTTATAATTTGCCCTTCTTTATTAAAAATTAATCTCGTAGAACCATGAAGAGGTTTTTGAGGAAAAAAACGAAAAGACATGGTCATCTTCCATTCCATCATCACAACATTTTTATCTTTTGTTATGTTTTTGATATCCATTTTCAAACTCTTACATCTTTTTGTCAGCCTATTACACATTTCAATAAAATCTTTTTTACCTTCTATTTTTTGTATTGAATCCTGAAAAATGATGTCTTCATGATAAAAGGGGAAGATATGTTTCCAATCTGGCTTTCCAAAATCGTTATAAGTTTTTGTCCAGTGATCTCTTATCTCTTCAATTGATAAAATTTGATTTTTATTTTCCATAAAACCAACTCCGTTTTAATTTTTTATTAAAATATGGTTTCTTTTATTATTATTTTATCACATTTTGTTTAATTAACATTCACATATTTCATTTTAATATTAAAAAAAATCACCCACCAAGTTATTAAAAACTTGATGAGTGATTTATTATTTATATTCTCCTCGATATTCCGGATCCAAAAGTTCAGCTATCTTTCTCATAGAATATTCCGTTGCGATTTCTTTCCAATTTTCTCTGTTGTCTTTGTTTTTCTTTGGTAGATCAAAAGGTTCTCCAAAATGGACCTTTATCTTTGAATAACTGAAACTCTCCTTACTCATATCATCTCCGTTTATGGGTAACAATTTTTCTGTACCTTGAATTCCTACTGGAACAATTTTAGCTTTAGACATTTTAGCAAGCAAAACAAAACCTTTTTTTGCCTTTATCATGGAGCTAGTTCTACTTCTGGTCCCCTCGGGAAAAATAAAAATAGAACCTCCATTTTTCAAATAATTTAAAGCTTCGCTTATCGCCTTTTTATCAGGAGAATTAGGGGATATATGTATTTTCTTAGCAGTTTCAAGGATTATTTTTGTCATTGTATTTTTACTCAATTTCTTCCCTGCTATAAAAGCAACATCGTTATCTTTTAAAAGTTTATTTAATATAACTCCATCTATATTACTTAGATGATTTCCTATATATACTGTTGGGATACCTTTTCTTTTTTCTATTATTTCCTTATTAATTACTTTTATTTCAGAATATTTATCTAAAAATTTATCCATCAGTTTATTTGTTATTTTAACTCTTGTGCTTTTTGGTAATATTCTAGACAAATTTGCATACATATTAAGAATTAGACTCATTTTTATTCCGGTATAAAACCAGTTCCCCCTCTCTA
>CAZRTN010000024.1:0-3901 GCA_964603015.1 uncultured Thermotogaceae bacterium
CAAGATTTATTTATAAATAAACCTTTAGTTTTCTCCCCAATAACAATTGGCCGTTATTTTTTACCTAAGTGGAAGATCTCATCAATCATTTTTATTAATTTAAAATATTTATTAAATATGATTAATAAAGATTCTATTCTTCTTTGTATTTCTTCATAAGTGTATGGAATATAATAATATTCCAACATCCATTTAGGCATTTTACCATATATTTTAATTATTTTCATTTTTCTCTTAAAGATTTTCCTAAGTTCCAAGACTTAGCCAATATATTTTTCATCACAATAGAAGGAATTTCCCATTGATTTTTATCTTTATTCCAATACTCTTTATGTTGTTTCAAAAGTATTGTTAAATGTTTTTGTTTGAAATTATTGTTTTTATCTTTCATTTTTCTAAATTATTGTACGTTTTATGGATTATTCTCCAAGTAATTTTCACCATAAAGTTTTGTTACATACTCTTCCCAACTTGAAACTCCATATCTGCAAAGTTGAACCTGGAATTGAGCATCTTGCATTGCTTGTCTCATTTCAAAATAATTCTGTGATAACTCTTCAATCCATTGAGACTGTTTTCTTGATTCCTCAACAACATGATCATATGCCAAAATCAATGATTCTCTTTTTCCTTGCTCCTTTGCAAGTTGCAATGATAAATTAACATTCTGTTGGTCAAGCTGTAATTCTAATTCATCAATTCTTTGTTGCAACTCATAATTCTTTCCAGACTCCAAATCATACAAAGATTTTAAACTCATATATCTGGAGTCCTGAAAACTCATTCCTGCAAAAAACAAAATAATTAAACATATTATTATAGTAATATAAAATTTTGAATAATCTTTTTTTTGATTATTCTTATTATTAGATCTATTATTATTAAACATATTAAGGCCTCCCACAACATTTTTTATATTTAACTCCACTACCACAAAGGCAAGGATCATTCCTTCCAATCTTCTTTTTGCCGACAACTGACCCGATTGCAGCTTGAACTTTGGACTTTACACTTTTTCCTGCTCCAGATACAGACTCTTTGATATCCTCTTTCTTATTATAAGCGTAAGCATAGCCCTCTGATATGGCATCTTGTCCGCTTATCCATTCACAGAACTGGTTTTTCAATTCTTTTTTTTTCTGCTTCTTATCTTCATCATTCAATCCATCTAAGTCTTTAGCTGCAGGCGGAAAATTTTCCAGGTTGTTCCAATTTTCTAGGAATCCTTTTTGGAATTTTTCAACTTCAGGATCCTTTGTTACTTTGATGTCTTGGTGCTTGAATCCTTGTTCTATCTTCTTAATCATTGCATTTCTGTTTGCCTTGACAGACAAATATACTTTAACTGCTTTTGTATTCATTCTGTTTTTCCTCCTAATTGTTCAATTATACTATAATCTTGGTTGTTGATTGCTAAGAAAATCAAACACATGAATATACCAAATAATAATAATATAGTTTGGAATAATTTGTATGTGTAGATTTCTAGAGTGTTATATGCACCTAAATATGCACTTTGCTCTTGTTCATATACTCCTATTTCTAGGTCTAAATATGTTCCCGTGCCGTCATCAACATAAGGTGAGTTATTCTCAACTAATGTTGTTAGTTCATGGAATGAGTTGTTGAACATAAGAGCTTGCACGATTAACAAGATTACAAATGTTACGTTTTTGATAGTTTTTTTATCCATTTTCTATATACTCCTTTTTGGAATATTGACCTCTATACAAAGGCATTATCCCTGACCAAGACTCGAGTCTTTTGATTTTGTATTGGGTTCTTAATACTGGGAATTTACCCTCGCCGAAACTATTATTATGTATAGGGACTTCGGTTCTCTCTACCCAGCCAATTTTCCACGCAGCTTGAATTACTCTTCTTGTTTGTTCCCTTGATAGACCGCTCAAGAATGCTATCTCGTTAATCCTTAGAAATTGGTGTTGATTAGCTTCTAATGTTCTTTTCACGATTTCATAGTTATATAATTTGGGTTGTTTCATTATAAGATCACCTCTATTTTTCCTTTTATTTTATGTGTATGAATAAATCCAAGGTCTTCAAGTTCGTTAAGATATTTTCTTATATGACTTTGGTCCATATTTAACTCCCTGGATAATTGGGAAGTGTTATATCTGTTTTGTCTTTTCTGATCTAAAAAAAGAACTATTTTCCAATGGTTGGGTTTTTTTAGATCTCTGTACTTATTCATCATTCTTTTGCCTCTTTGTTAATTGGAACATTAATTATGTTCCCTTTTATTCCTAACATTTCTTTCAGAAATTGTTTTTGTTTTTGTTGTTTCATTTGTTGTTTTCGAAATTCGGGATTTAGAGCTCTAATTTTTTTTCTTGTTTTTCTAGTATTATAATTGTTTTGACATCTTTTTGAGCAAAATTTTTGACGAATATTTTTGATTTGAAAAAAAGTTTCACAATTTAAACAAAATTTCATTTTTTCAACAATATTACAATTGTCAGAATCAAATTTATCAAATGATTGATCAACTTCATCCCATGTAGGAGAATTAATTATATTTTTAGCTTGTCTATTAGCTGCAATATATCCCTCATCAAATATATCTTGAATTCTTGATATTTGATTTTTACTTGGTTGTTTGATATATGATTTTTGTTTTTTCATTTTTTGAATGATTTTTTTCTCAGGTTTTCCATTTGGGTAATATCTTTTCCAGCCTGATTCAGTTTTAATAAATTGATATTCATATCCTTTACCATTGTTGCATTTTCTTTTTGTGATTGTTCCAATTGCAACTGGTTTGAATGATCCTGAATTAACACCCATTACTCCTTTAAGTCCAGTGTTCCATGGTTGATGTCCTTTTTTGAATGCAGTTGTATTTGGAGATAAATCTTGAATTGCTTTTTTTGTGTTCTCTGAAATTTTTTTCTTTGTTACAGCTGAATGTTTTTGTCCAGGATTCATTATATCAACCTCTTTTGTTTTTCAGTTTGTTGCCAAAGTCCTAATTCTTCTCCTATTTCTAATATTTCATGATATGGGAGTTTTGACAATCTTTGTTTTTCTTTTTGTAATCTTTGATAAATTTCTTTGGCTTCATTCTCAAAATCAGGTAATTCCCAACTGGCACTTTCTCCCATTGAAATTGCCTCATCAAGAGAATTTGCTTGAAAAATATCAACACAAACATTATAATTAATTTGATAATCCATACTATTTTTGATAATCATATTAATTGCTTTCTTTTTAGTCATATTGCAAGTTACTTTATATTCCATTATTTAATGCCTCCAAAAATCTTATTATAATCTTGAATTAGATTTAAAAATAAATCATTATGAATAGTCATATTTTCAACTAATTCAATTGAAAGTTCTTTTTCTATTTCATCATTTGTATACAAAGAATTAATTAATATATTTTTAAATTTTAAAATTTTGGAATTATATTCTAATTCTGAAATATATTTTTTATCTTTAAGTTTAGGATTAAGATAATTTATATCAACACCTCTGCCCATTCTACCCCAATGATCTTCTGTTTCTTCTCTAATTGTAGATTTTTCCCAAATTTCTTTTAATGTTTCCATTTTTACTCCCTTAGTTTTTTGTATATTAAATCTCTTTTAACTTTATAAATTGCCATATCTTGAGCCATGAAATAATTATATCCTTTGTTTAAAAAATTCTCACAATAATGATTATACTCTTTTACTAATGGAGTTACTTCTGGTCTTTGAAATTGCTTTTGTAATTTAATTAAATTTTCTAACATTCTATAAATACCTCTCTTAATAAGCATTTTTTTGGATGAATAACTCCAAAAATTCCATCTGATGATTCATAAACTAAAAATCCAAATTTTTCAACAAATGGTCTTAATCGAAATTTTAATCCGACATCTTTTACCTCATCAATCT
>CAZRTN010000024.1:4001-12485 GCA_964603015.1 uncultured Thermotogaceae bacterium
TCAACAAATGGTCTTAATCGAAATTTTAATCCGACATCTTTTACCTCATCAATCTCAGATAAAAAACCAATATTTTTTTTTGTTTCTTTATCAATTATTAACACTTTCTAATCCCTCCAAAAATTGCATACCTGAATCAAATTCTATTTTGATTTTTTCTTTTTTAATTAAATTTTCTGTTTTTATGCTTTTTAAAATATCATTAGCTTCATCATATCTTCTTTGAGATCTTAATTCAATAATATCTTTCAATTGAAAATTATCTTGATCATACATTGGTTTATCTTCTAATTGTCCTATTTGATATAAAAATGCATTAAGCATAGTTTTTTCTGCTATATCAAGTTTAGATTTATATTTAGCTTTTCTCTTTAATCTCATAAAAATTTGGTTTTTTAGTTTTGCTTCATTCATTTGGTCATGAGTGGTTTTGTAGAGAATATCTGTAATTGAAAAACATAAATCTTTCAATTGAAAAAACCATGGAGACTTTTTGTGAATTGCAACAAGTGGATAACTAGAATTTGTATTTGTATAATATGGTAGATGAATGAAAAAAATTTCATCTTGAGTTAATAAATTTTGGAAATATGATGATTTAGTCCTTATTTTGACATCATCAAAACAAGGATGAGAATAAATTAAATCAGAATAAAGTTCTTGATAAAACATATATCCTTTTTCTTCTATTTTATTAATTATACTAAAAATTGCATCTTTTCTCTCTTGAGTTAGACTTTGTGATTTTGTTTGTGTGTGAGGGATGTAAGATGTAAGCAAGTGTTCAGCATACTGAAAAAATCCCTCAATAATAATTTCAGATTGTCTCTTAGGACTAATATTACATTGTTCTTGTAAAGAATTAAATAAATCATTGAATTTATCTTTTTCTTTAGATGTCAACCTAAGAAAAATTCGATTTTTATCATTTCGAAGATTCATTTAACAATAACCTCCAAAAATAGATACTATATAGATACTATATAGCACCTTTTTATTATTATTATGTGATTTATTTTCACAAAAAAAATAAAAAAAGGTGCTATTATTATTATTTTTGTGATTTTTCCCTATTATATTATAAATAAGCAGAAGTTGTTTTTTTCGCGTGGAGTAAAAATCACAAAACCACACACTCACATTTTCACAAAAAGTTTTTGTGATTATCATTTTCCCACCTCAATCCAGTAATCAGAATTATGACTTTTAGAATTTTTGAAGAGATTTATTAACTTACTTATATAAGTATTTCTTCCATAAGTATTAATTTTATTTTCTTTTTCAGTATTATATACTGCTCTACTGTCTTTATTTTCGGTATATTTATAAATACCCTTGTTTTTATTATTATTAGATTGTTCCATGTTGGGTTCAATCGAATTAATGATAAGTGTTGTAGCACTTATTTTGGGCTCCCATTCAATTTCGGGAGTTCCCATTAATTCGATTTTACATATACCAAAACTTAATTCTTTATAAATGTTTGTTTTTCTCGTTGGAAAGATTTATAAATAAACGAATTTTATAAATAGATATGCCAAGAAATTTACCATTTGAGACAGAGGAAGAAAATAAAAAATATATATTAATGACTAATTTAAGACAATCAAGTTATGATTTTAAAATTCAAGTTCCTGCAAAATTAGGTAAAATAATTGTTGATAAACAATTAAAAGTAACAATTGAAGTAATAGATTAATCGCTCTTTTTTTACCTTCTCATATACTTCCATAGATTAGTTTCTTCATCCTGTATGTATAAAAAAGTTGTTTCAACTGATTTTGGTGAATGACCAAGTAATTGTTGAACTTCTTTTATATTATGATTTTGATTCCAAATTAGAGTTGCAGCACAACCTCTCAATGAATGATTAGTATATTTATGTAGATCTCTTCCATCAGAACTTTGTGCATAAGTTATCCAATATCCTTTTTTTTGCAGAGCAGAAGAGACTTCTTGCCTCAAATATCTCTCAGAAATATGCTCTTTTAATCTAACAACTGCATTTGAATAAAAAATATAATTATTATGTTTTTTAATCTCATCAAGATTTTCAACAATATATCTTTGTAATTCGTACTCTACAACATGATGTATTGGAATATTAATGTATACTCCTGTTTTTTTTCTTGTATATCTCATATAATGAGACTGAAAATTAAAATTATCAATTTTAAGTCTAATGACATCACATTCTGCCAATCCCTGAAATCCTTGAATTAATATTGCTAATTGAACCCTTTTATTTGAATCAAAAAACTTTAATAATTCTAAAAAATAACTATAAGGTAAAGCTTTGCTTTGATTGCCTAACAATCTTTCTCTTTTTTTTCTACGATATTTTATTTTATGAATTTGAGAAATTAATTGATTAAACTTTTCTAATTTTGATTTAGAAAGATTAAAAAAAATTTTAGCATAGTTTTTTTTATCTTTACCAAAAATTTCTATAACTTTCTCTAAAATTTCATCATTAGGTTTTTCTCTTTTCATAGTGATAAAAAAATTTAGGTTTCTTTAAATATAATATGTTTTTTTCAAAATATAAACCAAAAGACTAAAATTGCCTTTTTATTTATAAATTTTGGAAAATAGGTTTATTCTATCATGACAGCATCAAAATTCATGGAAGATAAAAAAGCTCAAGGAACTGTGTCTTTTGTTATCGGTATTGTAGTTTTAATCATAATTATTGCAACTGTGGCGTTGCCAATAATTGCTGATTCTACAAAAAACATAACAGGAACAAATGGAACAATCCTTGCAGTATCAGGAACATTACTAAGTGTCTTAGTAATTGTTTACATTGCTAACGCGATGTAAAGAGGCAGGGGAATTTCCCCCTGAATTTATTTAAACCAAAAAGAGCAGAAGCAAAAAGAAAAAATGTTAAATTTTATAATCTTAATAACAGCATTCGTATTTTATTATTTGGCTTACAGAAGCCCAAGAACAGATTTAATTTTCTATGGTACATCTGGTATTTTTTTCATTCTCGCAGCTCTTGCAGGTTTTGCAGGATATGGAGACATACAAGTAGGAGAACAAATTTCTTATAATTACACCACAATTGATAATCAAAGTATTATATCACAAGAGAATATTATTCCAATATATTCAGGTCATACAATATTCACAAGTGGTATTCCTATAATAGAATTTTTAATTGGTCTTTATATCCTTATCACATTAGGTGTTGAAGGAAAATATGGAACAAGCAAAAAGTAACCCAGAAATCAATCCAAATTATAAAGTAAACTCTAAACCAGTCAAAGACGATTATACTCAGATAAGAGAGTTGATAGAGAAAAAAAAACAAGAGCAGAGTTCTAAATATGAACATGTTCCTGATAACCCTATAGATACAGCACATTTACTTTTATCTAACTCAGACACTTCAGAATTAATGTTGGAGATGGACAAAGAAATAAAACTTGCTAATCTTGACAAAAACGAACAATATATAGTATATCAGTTTACTTCTGTTTGGAATGATTTACGATTTTTAAAAGAAAAACAAGAAAAAAAATTACAAGAGGCAAAAGTAAAATACGGCAATTTGCATGATATTGATGGGGACGATTCGATTATTGACGAAATAGATGATATGATTGAGAAAAAAGAGCCATCATTTTTTGATGCTGCAGGAAGTTATAAAAAAGCTAGATTTACTGCAACTCTCTCAAGAGGGAAGTATGGGTTCGAGAGAACGCAACAAGTGAAAACAATTTCAGAATACAAAATGGAACAAAATGATATTACAGACAAGAGTCCAAGCTTTATGCAAAGATTCGCAGGAGGTTTTAAAAAGTGACCATGATTGATGTGTTATTGATCCTGTCGATGGTATCAGTTACAATAACATTATTATTTTCATTCACCATAATTAAAGGTGTAGGTTTTAAGAATATGTTTCGGATTTTCAAAGTAAAAATGAAAAAAAGGAAAGGATGGGGTTATGTCAGGATAATTCACCAGACAGGAATCCCTGAAAACATTCCTTATTATTTTGATGGTAAGGAATTATTAAGTCCTTTTGGCAAAGAGAAAGGAAAGTATATCTACAAACCTCACTGTTTAACACCCAATGAGTACGATATACCGACTATATCTTATAGGTTAGGTGACGCTGAACCTATTGACCCAAGAACAGGACTACAAACTGTAACAAGTGGGAGAATGTTAGAAGAGATTATGGCTAGAGCAATTAAAGCAGAAAAGTTATTAGCAAACGGAATTGGAGACTGGCTTAAAGACAACTGGATGAAACTTGCAATTGGAGTTTTATGTTTAATTGGTGGTTTTTTGTTTTTATACATGCATATGACAGATGCAATTGTTGAAGCTGGAAAGAGTGCATCTCAAACAATAGTTCTCAATGCAACAAAATTGGGGAAATAGAAAAATGACTGAAGGAGAATATGGCACTTGGGCAGTATGGGATTTTAAAGAAGACCTAAAAAGGCAGTATGGTATAGCATACTCTCTTATGTCTGAGTATATACTTAGACCAGATTATCACAGAGAGAAGAATGCAAGAAAAGCAATTACAAAACTTATGTTTCCGTTGTTTCCAAAATTATATGTATTGAAGGATCCGCAAGCAGTTAGTTATATTGCTTATTTTATGAAAAATCCTTCTGAATATAAATTAATGGAATTACAAACAGTGTTTTTAATTCTCCAAAGAACTGTGGAAAGAGTTGGATTAACAAAATTTGAAGAATTTAAAATTCCAAAACATAAATCATACTTAGAAAATGACAATTAAGCAACAAATAGAGTTTATTAATGGATTTAATAATTTTCCTATTAAACAACAAACAGAAGAATTACTCCAAAAATATGCCTGGGATTTAAGGTTCCAAGAGGAACATGTTTTATTACCTCTTGAAGAATTTGAGAAAGTTCAAAAACAAATACAGAAATCTTGGGGACCTGAATTTAGTTGGGAGAAAGACATTCCTTTTATTTCTTTCTCTAATCTTATGGGACTAAGAGATTATATTATTAAATCAGATGATGACTCTGTAATTGGTATAGTTGCACCTCCAGGTACTGGGAAGTCAACTTTTTCTTTAGCCTGTGCAAAAATAATGGATCCTAATTTTTCAAATGATAGAGTTATATTTAATATGGAGCAATTGCAATTATTTTTGAGAAAAGTAACAAAGGTATATAATCAAATAAAAGAAGCAAACAAAAAAGAATTACACGGAGGTAAGTTTTCGAATCCTTATCATGGCTCAACAGTTATTCTTGATGAGGGTTTATATATGCTTTTTTCGGGGGATGCAGGAACAAGATTAGGGAAGACTGCAACAAAATTATTCTCAATTATTAGAGCTCTTGGTATAATTTTTCTTGTTAATATTACAAACTGGTCAAGAATATCAAAAGGAGTTAAGGAAGATAGATTTAAAGCAGTCTTTCGAATTCCAAACAAAGGTATAGTTCAGTTTTTTTCTCAAGCTAGAATTAATCGAATTAAATTAGAGAAAAATCGTTTAGTTTGGCCAACACCTAATTTTTACGAAAAAATTGGTTTTATAAGTAAAGATTGTCAATTTTGGAAAGATTATGATAATAAAAAGAGTGAGTTTTTATTCTTAGCCACACATGAGGCGACAGAATGAGAAACAACAAACTTTCATACAAACATAAGGTTTTTTATCAACAACTAAAAAAATCTCTTCAAAATGACTCTAGTTGGGTTTTTGGTTCAAAAAATAGAACCACTGATTTTGTTGTGCTTAATATAAAAAAAGATGTCGAGTTATACAAGATAGTTTCCCCTCAAGATTTGCATAATGTAGATATATGGATTAAAAATTTAAAAAAAATATATACATTATCATGGTATCAAGCTAACTATATTCTTGTGTATGTAAATTCTGATTATGAGGAAATAAAGAGAGATATTTTTTTATTATAAGACTAAAATTGCCTTTTTGTTTATATATGTGTAAAACTTATATATATATATGGTTACAGTTGCTGAAAAATTAAAAAAGGATCCTAATTATCTAAAATATACACCTGAAAAAGGTAAAGCAGCAAGAGAAAAAGCAAAAGAAGTTCTTGCAAAACGAAAAACAAAAGTAAGTGTAGTTAGTGATGCTAAAGATGATCAAGGGAAAAAATTTGGAGATGAAAAAATCCAATCTCCCAAACAATATAAAAAATCTAGAAGTTCTTCTTCTTCAAGTTCTTTTTCAAAACGAAAAACAAAAGTAAGTGTAGTTAGTGATGCTAAGGAAGATCAAGGAAAAAAATTTGGAGATGAAAAAATTCAATCTCCCAAACAATACGAAGATCAACAAGAAATTAGTAGAGCTAAAAAAACAGGTAGGTTACAATCAACTACTACAGAGTCACAAGAAAAAAAAATAAAAGAAACAATAGAAAGAATAAAACAAACACAAAGACAAGAAAATGAAAAAATCAATCAGAAATCTATTAATAATTATAATCGTTCCGATAGTGGTTTTTTTAATTCTGGTTATGCCAGCAACAATCCTAAATCTAATATATCCAGAAGCATACGAAACCGTAACATTAATGACGAAAATAACGGCGGCTTTGTTCTGGCCAATAGTAATACCAGCAATCTTCCTGGTAATTCGGCACTTCAACAACAAAGAACAATCACAGATAAGGAAAGAGTAGAAGGTTATGATGCTCAGGGAAACCCAATAATCAAAAAAGGAGAAGAATATTGGGATAAGACAGTTGACACATTAAACAAGCCCCGTAATTGGCTGTTTGGCAAAGTAGAAGAAGGGGCAGATTATCTTTCAGAAAAAGCAGAGAATATTGATAAAAAGCAACTAAGAAGGACGGCTACTGAACCGGCAAAAGCAGCTTTATATAGGAAAGGTTCTCTCGTACTTAATGTTGTTAACGCTCCAAACAAGTTTATTTTTGAGCCATTATATAAATTAACTCGTGACCCTGCCAAAACATCTAAAGAATTTGCTATTACTACAGGAGTAACTGTGGCTTACGCTGCAACTCAACCAGGATCATTCAAAAGAGATGTTCAAAAATCGGCAGTTTCAGCAGCACAAAAAGCAAGAAGGGGAGACCCTGAAACATGGGCAAATGTTCTTGCGACTGCTGCTGCTCCTGTAGCTGAAGCCAAAGTAATAGATAAAACCCTTGACGCAGCAGCTGCTGCAAGAACTGCAGTCAAACTCAGAGGCAAACCTGAAGTTGACCCTGAAGATGTATTTTCTAAGCAGGTTACAGAAGGCGGAGAAACCTTACCTAAAGCTAAAAGTGCTCAAGAAGCAGTTGAACAATTTCAAAAAACAGACTCAGTCTCAACTGCATCTCCAAGCAAAATCGAGGGAGATACAGCAGGTGGAGGAAGAAAAGGAAGTGTAGGGCTTGAAGACCCAGGAATATATGTAACTCCAAAAGGTGAAGCATCTCCATATTTTTTAAGAACTTCAGGGTATGCAAAAAGAAAAAAATTCACTCTCAATCCTAAGAAAATCTATGAAAGTGCAAAGGCAAAATTCCAAACTCCTACAGTTACAGAATTAAAAACTACTGGAGTTGTAGAACCATCTCAAAAAGCTCTTGACACTCCAGGGTTCTCAGGAGTAAGAAAACAACAAGAAGAGTTGGTTGGTAGAGGAAAAGCACAAATAACCAAAAGAAGCAAGATAGGTCAAGGCGAAGCAAAAAGACAACAATTCCCTGCAGAAGAAGACTTTGAAACGCCTGTCCCTTTAACTGTGGTTAGAGATGGGAAAACTACAAAAGTTCCAAAAGATGGCAAAATACAAAAAGGCGACTTAATCACCGAAGCAGGAACAACAGAACTTGAAGCAGTAATCCCTGCAGGATCTAAGTTCACAGATGAAGGTATTGTCGGTTTCACTAGATGGGATGGAAAAAAGGTTGCAATAAGAAGAGGTGACCTTGTTGTAGATAGAGCTAATAACCAAAGAATGCGAAATATTGGCGAGGCAAAGACCTCAATGAAACCTACCATAATTAAAGAACAAAGGATGGCAAGATTGGAGGAGATTAAGAGAACAGGAAAAAGACCTAAACCACAGAGAACTAGAACTATTTCTGACTTAAAAAAAGAGCAAAAGCAATTATATGATAGTTTTGGTCCTAACAGAGTAGAATATAGTCCACCTCCAGGAATAGGATTAGTTTCTTCTGCTTTAAGCGGAATGAGTGGAGGAGGACAAAAACCAAGAGGTTTTTCAATGGGCGGAAGTAGTAGAGGTGGAAGTTCAGGAACTGTTAGTCCAGTAGGTGGAAGTTCAGGTGGCTCTAGTGGTGGAGGTTCATCAGGTGGCTCTAGTGGTGGAGGTTCATCAGGTGGCTCTAGTGGTGGAGGTTCATCAGGTGGCTCTAGTGGTGGAGGTTCATCAGGAGGCTCTAGTGGTGGAGGTTCATCAGGAGGCTCTAGTGGTGGAGGTTCATCAGGTGGCTCTAGTGGTGGAGGTTCTATAAGTA
>CAZRTN010000024.1:12585-14450 GCA_964603015.1 uncultured Thermotogaceae bacterium
GGCTCTAGTGGTGGAGGTTCATCAGGTGGCTCTAGTGGTGGAGGTTCTATAAGTAATGTTTTAGGTGGAAGTTCTATAAGACTTCCTGGTCCAAGTAGTTCTTCTCAATCCAAAAAAACTCCTGCTTTTGATGTTTATGCAAAAGAAAAAGGAAAAAGAATTAAGATTAACGAGAAACCTATCCCTCGTAATCTTGCAATGAAAAAAGGTTCTAATGTTGTAGATAAAACAACATCAGCATCTTACGAAATAGTCAAAAGAGGTTTCACAAAAATGTCCGACATCCCTAAATTTAATAATAATAAATTTAGACAAAGAAGAACTAAAGATGCTCTAGAGTTTGTTGAAAAATCAAAATATAGGATGGATACGCGAGGTGAGAAGCAAGGGCTTAAAATAAATAAGTTTTTGAAGAGGTTTAAATTATGATAATTCATAAAAAAGCGGGAGTAGCAGGTTTTATTATTATGATAGTTTTTTTATTTCTTGGCTTGATTGCTTTTGTTCAACTAATGCCAGTTGCTATGCCTTTTATCGACCAAGTCGCAGGGTCAGATAATACTTCTGCTTTAACTAAGTTTTTATTCTTAGGGATTCCATCCTTTACAGTGTTTGCTTTAATTGTGGGGGTAGTTCTTGCAAAATGAATAAAATAATAAAATTAATGTTGTTCATAATTATTTGTTCAATAGGTTTAGGGACTGAATCATTTGGTATGGTAATAGAAAATTTTGAAGATGGTGATATTACTAATAATCCTACTTGGGTAGAAACATCAATTGATGGTTCTTATAGCGTAGTGACTGGGAATGCATATAATGGAAGTTATTCCTTAAGAACTAATAATGATGGTAATAATGATGCCAACTTTGAAGATATTGCATATCAAAACTTTAATGTAAGTGAGTTTGAAGATGGGGATATTCTTTCTATTTTTGTAAAACATGATGTTGGTACAGATTATTCAAGTGGGGGTTTTTTAGGAACATTAGGTTCTACAAGAATTTGGAACGCTATAGGTAGTTTTTATGTTACAACTGATCAAACATCAAGTACAAACACGGGGATTAATGCTATTGCTGATGTATGGTATGAATATCGATTTGTTTTAGATTTTGCTAATAATGAAGTTGATTTATATATTATTAACGCTGACACTAATACTATATTATATTCATCAACTGATAGAGATACTATTTTAGATTATAATACAATTGTTTTAAAGGATAGAGATAAAACTGACAGTAACTCAGATTATATTTATTGGGATTATATAACTTATTCCAAATTGGAAGAATTTAAAATTCCAAAACTTGAATTTACAAATACTACTGTAAACAATGAAACTTTTATTAACAACAGTTTTTTTAATACAACAAATTTAAATTTTGATATAGAAATTAATTCTACTGATACAAATAATAATATTAATTTAACTTATTTTTTGTATCAAAATAATTCATTAATTTATAATAATACTTATAATTATAATTCAATTAATGAAAATACAACATTTTATAATTTTTCTTTAAATTTGTTAGAAGAAAAATATAATATTTCATTCAAAGCAGAAAATAACGAAACTAATATTACAACAAGTAATTACACATTAATAGTAGACACAACACCACCAGTAATTAACAATAATATTCCTACAGAAATTAATTCTTATACTTTTAATCCAAATTCTACTTGTGAACATATAGATGGAGGTTATTGTAATATTTCAATTAACGGTCAAAATGTTGCACTTAACACAACTAGTATTACATTAACTAATAACGGAAATATTACTTATAATATTACAGCAGAAGATTTAGCAGGTAATACCATTATAGAGAATGGAATTATATTTGTTAATCCTG
>CAZRTN010000025.1:0-2359 GCA_964603015.1 uncultured Thermotogaceae bacterium
TTGCTAATATTTTTAAAAACAATGGTTCAATTGAAGAATGTAAAAAATTAAGAGGAGTCGTTTATCAACTTAAAAAAAATGAAGAGTTAAATAGTAATGATTATATCGAATTACCCTCTTATGAAGAATCTTCTAAAAACAAAAAGAAATACACCGAAGCTTTTAATTTATTTTATAATAACATCGATCCTTATCAATCAACAACTTTAATACAAAAGCATCAAAATAGACATGTTGTTCAAACACTACCTCAATTTCCACTTTCTCAAGAAGAAATGGATAAAGTCTATTCTTTGAATTATACAAAAGAAGTTGCTCCCGAAGAGTTATCAAAAGGCTATGTAAAATCAATAGATACAGTTAGAACTTCCATAACAACACACAGGGGTTGTTATGGTGAATGTTCTTTTTGTGCAATAGCCCTTCACCAAGGAAGATATATACAAAGTAGATCTAAAGAATCTATAGTTAACGAAGTAAAAAAATTAACTAATAAAAAAGATTTCAAAGGATATATATCGGATCTTGGGGGTCCTACTGCCAACATGTATGGAGATGATTGTGAAAAGAAAATTAAATTTGGAGCATGTTTAGAAAAAAGTTGTATTGGTAAAAATTATTGCAATTTATTAAATCATTCTCATAAAAATTATCTAGATTTACTAGAAGAAGTGAATAATATAAAAGGTATTAAAAAGGTTTTTATATCTTCCGGGATAAGATTTGACTTAATTGAAAAAGACAAAAAATATGGTGATGAGTTTTTATATAGATTGTTGAAATTTCATAACCCAGGAAGATTCAAAATAGCTCCAGAACATTCAGACAATAATGTATTAAAACTGATGAACAAACCATTTTTTGAGCATACAGAGAAATTTATCAATAAGTTAAATAAAATAAAAAAAGAGAAAAATTTAAACACAAAGTTTTCTTCTTATTTGATATCCGCTCATCCTGGAGCTGATATGAAAATAGATAAAAAATTATCAAAAGACATTAAAAAATATTTCCCTTTTCAACCAGAAGATATTCAAATTTTTACTCCAACACCATCTACGAAATCAACAACCATGTATTATACTGAAAAAGATCCTAACACAGGGGAAAACGTCTTTGTAGAAAAAAATGAAAAAAAGAGAAAAGAACATAAAAATATTCTGTTCAAAAACAAAAGAAAATTTTAATCACCTTGTAATTTATTATTAAAAAATGTTATAATATGTATATAATTGATAAATATTAGGGGGGTATTCATGTCTACTGAAATTGATATAAAAACTTATATTGAGAGTTTTGAAGAAATGTCTCAATTATTTCAAGCACTTTCCGGGGAAGAAGAAGAAAAATCTTTTATGGACAAACTATTAAATATAGCTATAAAAAGTATTCCAGAATCTGAATGTGGTTCTATCTGGAAAATAGAAGGAACCCTTTATAGACCAGTTGCTGGGTATTGCTATGATGATGATATCTTAAACAAAATGGAAATTCCTTTTGATGATTCTTATATTTATAAACATTTAGATGAAGAAATACACGAAGCTTATGATATTGCAAACTTTAATAAAAACTTTTCAGATTTTTATAAAGTAAGCCAAATGCTGCATGACAAAAAAGGAAGTATAGTAACTCTTATCGTTCCATTAAAAATTAAAAATAAATTAGCAGGACATATTTATATAGATAATTTTAAAGTCAGCTCTTTTAGTGAAACTTCAAAAAGAATATTAAAAACTTTTAGTAATTTCGCAAGTACTTTTATGACTTTAATGAATTTAAGAGAAAAAGAAAAAGAAGCTAACGAAATGAATTCTGTTTATCTCTCATTTATAACTCATGAGCTGAGAACTCCTTTAACTTCTATAATAGGATTTTCTGAAACAGTATTATCAGACCCTGATATGTCTATAGAAGAAATGCGAAAAATGATGAGGAAAATATATGCCTCAGCAAAACATTTGAATTCTTTAATCGAGGATATATCAACATTTAAAAAACTAAACAAAGATACAAAAATGAATATAGATAAAATTAAATTTAAAAAACTTTTATTTGATTCTATTTCAATAGTAGAACCTATGACATCACCTGACGTTGAGCTTAACATAAAATATGAAACAGAGATACCTGAAAATATTGAAACAGATGCAACGAAATTAAGACAGGTATTAGTTAATATCATTGGAAATTCTGTAAAATATACAGATTATGGATATGTGGATATTTATATTTCATATAGTGAAAAGAAAAAAATGTTTACAATAAAAATAGAAGATTCTGGACCTGGTATTCCCGAAGAGAAATTAAAAGATATATTTAAACCTTTTGTTAGATTATCTAAAGATAAACCTGGATC
>CAZRTN010000025.1:2459-11437 GCA_964603015.1 uncultured Thermotogaceae bacterium
GAATATTTCTTTGTTCCGCTTATAGTTGTCATAGCCTTATAAAGATCGTAAAAATAATTGGTCAGAAAAAACATAAATTTAATAGGTATAAATTGAGGATCTTCTAATAAATTCTTCATTAATTCTAATGCTTTATCTTCATTTTGACAACTAATCATATAAGCTATATCTTCTTGTTCAGGTTTTGAAAAATGTGTGACTATTTCTTTTATATCTTTTTTGTTTATATATTCTTCATTAGTATAAATTGATAATTTTTGTATTTCTTCATAAATAAAAAGATCATTTTGACCTAAAACTTCTAAAAGGTAATCTATTGAATCATTTTCCATTTTTTTATCAAACTCTTTCAAGACCTCTTTTACAAAACTTCTCCATTTTTCTATCTCCCAAGGAGCTGGAAGTTTTGCTAAAATTTTATTATTTTTTTTGAAAACTTTTAAGTTTTTTAATTCTTTTTCATTTTCAGTTGTAATTATTAGAACCTTAACTGGAGAATTCTCCGAAGATATATTTTCTGCGATAATCTCTCTATCTTTATCTTTAAATTTATCAAAATTTTTTATAACTACCATTTTTTCATTTGAAAACATACTACCCACTTGAAAAATATTTAAAAAAGATTCTTCTTTATAGTTTTCAGGAGTTATAATATGCAATTCAACATCTTCATCTATTCTCTTTTCAATTTCAATTCTTTTTTTGATTTCAGAATTCCCGATAACTAAAATTCTATTCATTAAATCACTCCGTTTTTGTTTTCACTTGAAAATAATCGTAATCATTAATAGAAACTCCAGACTTAGGATGTTGATCTTTTACAACATCACCATTCCCTGTGATTATTATATCATCTTTTTTTACTCCAACATTTATTAAATAGTTAACAGCATCATGTACATTCATTTCCGTTAGGTTTGGCATTATATTTTTAAAAAGAATTTTTTTATCTGTTAAAATAGATGAATCAGTTTCATATCGATAAAAAGCTTCTCTAACAACAGGAGCAGCAACTTCACCACCATAATATTCTCCTTGTGGATTATCAATAATCACCAAGAATGTGTATCTGGGATTAGTTGCGGGATAATATCCTTCAAATAATGAGTAATATAATTCTTCATTATATCCTTCCCCAATTACAGCTTTTTGCGCTGTACCTGTTTTTCCTCCTATTAACATTCCTTGAGTAAAAGCTAACTTAGCAGTTCCAGCTATTGTAACGTAATTCATCCATTCAACCAATTTCTCTGATGTTTCTTGAGAAAAAATTCTAATAGAATCTGTTTCTTTACTTTCTAAAAAAGTTGGTTCTTTATATATTCCTTTATTAACTAAAGAGTTGAATGAACTGACTAGTTGAATAGGAGTAACTCCAATACCTTGCCCTAAAGAAAGCTGATAGGGAGTTATAGAATACCAATTATCCGGGTATCTCAATATACCATCAATTTCTTGTTTGAATTCTACTTCAGTTTTTGTTCCAAACCCCATACTGATAAGTTTTTTGTACAACCATTCATTATCGAATTCTTCCATTATTCTTTTCATAACCTTTGCTATTGATATGTTTGAAGACAGTATTAAAGCATCTTTTATATCTAATTCTCCTAAGCCATATCCTTCTGATTCGGTTACTATAAAATCTAAATTTTTTTCAGGTTTGTAATTATAAGTAGATTCAAATGTTTTATCAGGAGAAATTATTTTTTCGTCTAAAGCCAGTGCATAAATCATTGGTTTTAAAGTGGATCCTGGTTCGATATAACCCATATACCCCAAATTCCATGGATAAATAGAAACACTTGCTCTAACCTTCCCAGTATCTGTTTCCATTACTATAGCTACTCCACCACTGGCGTTTCTTTCTTTTACTGTTTTATTTAGCTCTTGATATAAATAACTTTGTAATTTATTATCCAAAGTCAATTTAATAGTATCTTCATTAAACAAGTCTCCATTATCAAAGAGATATTTTTCAATACCATATTGAGTACTTTGATAATTACCAACTAGAGAATCATAAGAAAATAAATTATTGTAAACTCTTTCTTTATTAACATGAATACTTGCATATTTTCTCATATGACCTAAACTTTCTTTTGCTTCTTCTTCAGTATCGAAAATACCCCAAAAAAGAAATTTTTTCTCTTCAATCTCGTCATCTGAATATTTCGCATTCAACATATGTTTTAAATCCATGTATTCATCTCTTCGTTTCATAAATTCCAAATCAATCCATACTTCATATTTATTTTTGTTATAAACAAGAAAATGACCCTTGTTGTCAACAAGGGTCGCTATTTTTTCTTTATTATCAATATTATTTTTTACATCAATCAAGTCTGGTGTATTGAGAAAAACACCAAATAATATCAACACCAAATAACCTAACATAAAAATTATTTGAGTTAATGAATATTTAAATTTCATATTATCACCAATTTTTTTCA
Source organism: uncultured Thermotogaceae bacterium (assembly GCA_964603015.1). Classification (GTDB taxonomy): domain Bacteria; phylum Thermotogota; class Thermotogae; order Petrotogales; family Petrotogaceae; genus Geotoga. The sequence goes on from CAZRTN010000025.1 coordinate 4,913, forward strand.
ATCTCTAAATCATTTAATATCTCAGCATATTTTTCAATTCTGTTGTCTAAATTTTGTATTTTTTGTTCCATACTATTTAAATTAATCCTGGCATTTTCTATATTTTCTTTGTAACTTTCGATCTCTTGCCCAAAATTAACAACGAATGTAACCCATACAGCTGCTGAGAAAATAATCAAAACAACAACACTTATTAAAGCATAATCGGTAGTTTTTGAATCAACTCTTTCAATGTTTTGTTGTTTTTCATATGGTTTTGGCATCCTACCGCCCCCCAAGTTTAGCAAAAAAACACCGTTTAACCTATGTATTCAGCTATCCTCAATTTAACACTTCTTGATCTAGGATTTTCTTCAACTTCTTCTTCAGAAGGATACAAAGGTTTTTTTGTAACTAACTTATAATTTTCATGATTCTTATAATAATGTTTTACTATTTTATCTTCTAAAGAGTGAAAAGTTAAAATAGCTACTCTTCCACCTGGTCTTAAAAACTCAGTAAACTTATCTAAAGCAGTTCGAATATTGTCAAATTCTTTGTTAACTTCTATTCTCAAAGCTTGAAAAGTTTTTGTAGCTAAATGTCTTTTTCTTCTTTTAATTTCATTATATGGTAAAGCTTTTTTAATAGCTTCTATTAATTCAAAAGTAGTATTAATAGGTCTTTTATCTACTATACTTTTAGCTATTCTTCTTGAAAATTTGAATTCTTGTCCATATTCAAATATTATTCTAGCCAGTTCTTTTTCTTCATATTCATTTACAACTTTTGCTGCATTAAGATTTGATTCAGTATCCATTCTCATATCAAGAGGCTCATCATTCATAAAAGTAAAACCTCTTCCTTCACCTTTTAATTGAAAAGTGGAAACACCTAAATCCATCAAAAATCCATCAACTTTATCTATTCCTAAACCTTTTAAAACTAAATCAATATCTTGATAAGGCGCTTTAAAAAATTCAATTTTATCTGCAATATCTTCTAATCTTTCCTCAGCAATTTCTAACACTTCATAATCTATATCTACAGCTATAACTTTTGAATCACCTTCAGTATAGTTATAAATAGCTTTAGAATGCCCACCTTCTCCGGCAGTACAATCTACATAAATGCCATCTTTTTTTGTAATTAAGTTTTCATTTATTTCATTGACCATAATACTTCTGTGATAATCTTTATACTGTCTCAATAATTATACACCACCTTAACAATCTTGTCAAATTGAATATCTTTTATAAATTTTACACTACAAGTTTTACTATATACCTTATAAAGAATAAGCATAAATACTTTTTATATATTTGACGAGATTTATTTTTCTAAATCAGCAAAATATAATAATTCAGCTTCGATAAAGTCATCGATTTCTCCATCTAAAACACCTTGAGAATCTGAAGTTTCATGATCTGTTCTATGGTCTTTTATCATTTGATATGGATATAATACATATGATCGAATCTGATTTCCCCAAGATATGTCTTTTACTTCGCCTTGAATTGACATTTTTTCTTCCATTTTCTTTCTCATTTCCATGTCATATAATCTTGCTTTTAAAATTTTCATGGCAGTTGCTTTATTTTGATGTTGTGACCTTTCATTTTGAGCAGTTACAACTATTCCACTTGGTAAATGGGTTATTCTAACTGCTGAATCAGTTTTGTTTACATGCTGGCCACCAGCTCCACCAGCTCTATAAGTATCTATTTTCAATTCATCATCTTTGATTTCTATTTCAATATCATCATCTATTTCAGGAGTAACATTTACAGAAGTAAATGATGTATGTCTTCTACCGTTAGAATCAAAAGGAGAAATTCTTACCAATCTATGGACACCAGTTTCATATTTTAACTTCCCATAGGCAAAAGGTCCAGTTATTTTTATAGTAGCACTTTTTATTCCAGCCTCATCTCCATCTTGATAATCAATGGTTTCAAATTTCATCTTATTATTTTCACACCATCTAGTATACATTCTTAAAAGAATGGAACCCCAATCTTGAGATTCTGTACCACCAGCACCAGGATGAATCGTTAAAAAAGCATTTGAATTATCATATTTTCCACTCAACAACATTTTTAGCTCAAAGCTCTTTGTCATTTTTTCTGCTTGTTTTAATAAAGTTTGAACTTGTTCTTCCATAGAAGGATCATCATCTGAAAATTCAATCGCAACATCTATATCTTCAAAAACGCTTTCCAGTTTTTTAAACTCAGCAATTTCATCTTTTAAATGCTGACTCTCTTTTGACACACTTTGAGCTTTTTCTTGATCATTCCAAAAATCTGGTTTGACCATTTCCTTTTGTAATTCAGCGACTCTATTTTTTGATTTATCTATATCAAAAAGATTTTGTAAGTCTTCGAATTTTTTCCTCAATTCTTCTAATTTTTGCTTATCTTCATAAGAAATCATAAAATTCCTCCTAATTATTTCTTCACTTTAAATCTTTTATTTCTTTGAAATCCTTTTTTAGCTGCGAAACTCTTTTTTGATTGTTGTTTTTCTTTTTGAGAATCTACTACAGACGCATCTCCGTGAACAAAATTCAAGTTAACAGTTTGTTTTTTTGTTTGAGTTTCTTCTTTGTTTGGATCTACTCTTGTAATCCTCATTAAATAATCTACAATTGTATCGTATATGTCATCCACTAATTGTGAAAACATGTAGTAAGATTCTTTTTTAAATTCCATATTCGGATTTTTCTGTCCGTAAGCTCTTAAACCAACAGATTCTTTTAGATGCTCTATGGCATCAAGATGTGATCTCCATTTATCATCTATAATTCTTAACATGATAAATTTTGACATCTTATTAAAATGATCTCCAAATTCTTCTTTTTTATTTTCAAATTTATTCCACAATAAAGTCATGATTTCTTCTTTTAATTCTGAAACACTATCAGATTTTATATCTGCAATTATCAACAAACTTTCAAGTTTCCCTTTTACATATTCTTTATCGATAACCCCTGCTTTTTCATCCCATGATGACTCTGCAATTCTATCTACAACATCTTCAAATATCTCTTGTAAATGATCTGTATAGTCTTCTTGATTTAGTATCCAATTTCTATGTGTATAAATAGAATTTCTTTGGTTATCCATTACAGAATCCATTTCATATAATCTTTTTCTCATTGAGAAATGAATACCTTCTACTTTTTTCTGAGCATCTCTTATTACATTTGATAATAATTTATGTTCAATTGGTTGTCCTTCTTCTATTTTAAGAGAGCCCATTATATTTTTCATCTTTTCTCCGCCAAATAATCTTAATACATCGTCTTCAAAAGATAAGAAAAATCTTGATTCACCTGGATCTCCTTGACGTCCTGACCTACCTATTAGCTGATTATCAACTCTTCTACTTTCATGTCTTTCTGTACCAATTACATATAAACCACCTAAATCTTTTACTTCATCATTTATTTTTATATCAGTACCTCTACCAGCCATATTGGTAGCAATAGTTACAGCGTCTTTTTGACCAGCATTGGCGATTATTTCAGCTTCTCTCTCGTGTTGCTTTGCATTAAGAACCTCATGTGTAACGCCTCTTTTTCTGAGCATACTTGATAATAATTCACTTTTATCTATTGAAGTGGTACCGACAAGCATTGGTTGACCTGTTTTATTTCTATCTTCTATTTCATCGACAATAGCAGTATATTTTCCTTTCAATGTTTGATAAATACTGTCGTTGTTATCAATTCTAACTACAGGCTTATTAGTAGGAATTACTACAACTTCACTATTGTATATTTGTTTAAATTCTTCTTCTTCTGTTTTTGCAGTACCTGTCATACCAGATAATTTATCGTACATTCTAAAATAGTTTTGGAAAGTAATTGTAGCATATGTCAAACTTTCTTGTTTGATTTGAACTCCCTCTTTTGCTTCAATTGCTTGATGAAGCCCTTCAGAATATCTTCTTCCTTGCAGAAGTCTTCCTGTAAATTCATCTACAATTACTACTTCTCCATCTCTTATAATATAATCTTTATCTTTTTTGAAGAAAATTCTAGCTTTCAAAGCATTCAACAAATGAAATAAATATTTTATATTATCTGGATTATATAGATTTTCCAATTGAAGTAAATTTTCAGCCTTTTCTATCCCTTCTTCTGTAAGAGAAATAGTTTTTTGTTTTTCATCTACTGTATAATCGGTTTCTTCTTCAAACTTTTTGGATAAATGAGAAAATCTTCTATATAATTCACTTGGTGTATCAGAAGGACCTGAAATAATAAGTGGTGTTCTAGCTTCATCAATTAAAATAGAGTCTGCTTCATCAACAATTGTAAAATAATGATCTCGTTGTGATTTATCATCTATATCATGTACTAAATTATCTCTTAGGTAATCAAATCCAAATTCATTAGCTGTTCCATAAGTAATATCTGCTTCATAAGCAGCTTTCCTATCTTCCTTGCTCATACCAGCTTGTATAAAACCTACTTTCAATCCCAAAAATTCATATATCGGACCCATCCATTCAGCATCTCTTTGAGCTAGATAATCATTATGAGTAGCTAATTGACAATTTTTACCTGTTAAAGCATTCAAATATAATGGTAAAGTTGCCACTAAAGTTTTACCTTCACCAGTTTTCATTTCTGCTATTATTCCCTCATGCATTGATATTCCACCCATGAGTTGAACATCAAAATGTCTCATCTCTACTACTCTTTTTGAAACTTCTCTAACTACGGCAAATGCTTCATACAATATATCATCTAGAGACTCCCCATTTTCGAGTCTCTTTTGAAATTCTGGAGTCTTTTCTTTTAATTGTTGATCTGATAGTTTTTCTATTTCAGGTTCAAAAGCATTGATAGTTTCTACCATTTTTCTATATTTTTTTAATAATTTTTTATTTTTATCAAATAATCCAAACAACATTTATATTCTCTCCTTAATTATTCATTTAATATGAATATTTACATAATCTCTTTTATTTACAGAAAAAAATTCTGCAGTTATAAATGATCCTGATGTTGAATAAAATTTATTACTAAAATATCTTTCTAAATCAATTATCATAATTTTTGATATATTTTCTTTTTTTTCAAAACTTTGATAAGTTCGAAGGTATTTAAATCTATTAACCTCACCTAAATAGATTCTCATATCTTCTGGAATCAAAGTAGAGAAAATAGTTTCTTTATTATCGTAATACACATAAATTGGAATACCAACTTCTTTATGACTTAATCTAAAATATGAAAATGATCCCAATTGACCTTGTAATAAATTCTTTCTATCTAAAAAATATTGAATTTGATCTAAATCTAGTTGTGAAAATACAAAAAAAGAATATTCTTCATCATCCAGTATATTTCTAGAATCGACCATAATAAATTCATCATCGCTTATTCCAGATAATATATTTTCAAAATTCTTGTTTGAAAATTCATCATGTGGAATCATGAATTCTTGTATATAGTTTTTAAACTTATTTTTTGTGACCATATTTATTTTTAATATATCACCAAATATTTTCTGTTCTTCTAAATCGACTATATTAAATACATTTTCATTATATTCATTAGTTTCAGATTCAAAATATCCATTTAAAGTTCTATTTTTTACGTCAAAATTATAATTCCATTCTTTATTCTCATTAAAAAAGTTTTTTATCTTTCCATAAATTAAATATGTAGATTGTTCTGAAATATTTACTTCTTTATTTTTAATAAAACTTAATCCATTTTCTTTCTCAAAAACCCTTATTTCTCCATTTCCTGTTATATATTTCTCGTCTTCATATTCATAATTAAAAACGTTTTTCATAACATCATTTATTGTCGTAGCGTCTTTTGAAGTTGTAGTAAAATATTCAGATTCATCTATAAGTTTTTTTAAAATCTGAAGATAATTTGGATTAAGAAAATCATTAAAAATATATTCTTCGTTAGAATATATTTCCAATGAGTTATTAAGTAATTTATTTAAACTTGTAGAATCAGAAGTTATTTGATTGTCTAAAAACTTAAGAAAATAACTATAACCAATCCCCTCTTTTGAATTAATGAATCTCAAAAGAGGTACTTCATTTATAACTTTGTCATAAATATTTTTAATATTTTTTATTTTAATTTCTGTAGTTGAAGAATAACCAAGAACAACTGAAATTATTATTAAAACTAATGATAGTCTAAATTTCATAAAACACCTCAAATTATTTTTTCACAATATGTGCAAGAAATTCTTTGTTCCCTTTTGTCCCTTTTATTGGAGATTCGATGAAATTTAAAATTTTAAATCCACGCTCCTCAAATTCTTTAAAGACTTTTTTCAAAGAAATATCAATAATTTTCTCATTTCTTACTATTCCGTTTATTAGATTATCGCTACCAACTTCAAATTGCGGTTTTATTAAAGCGACTATAGTCCCATCTTTTTTTAAATTATTAAAAAAAGTATCGATTAATTTTGTAATTGATATAAAAGAAACATCACAACATATAAAGTCTACCTTTTCGTCATTTATATAATCTCTTGCATTTGTATTTTCTTTAAG
>CAZRTN010000025.1:11537-14367 GCA_964603015.1 uncultured Thermotogaceae bacterium
TCTCTTGATTCAACTAATTTATTAACCGCTAGATATTTATCAAGTCTTATTTTCAACACTCCTAATTATATATTAATAAGTTTAAAGTTCTCTGAATAACTCATTTGATATATATATTTACAATATTTTCTTTTATTTCAATTAAATAATTATTATTTTCATAATCTTTATCTGGCAAATAAGAAGGCATATCATAAAAAAGAGAATAAACATTACCACTTTTAAATATTCCGCCTTCAAAATTTATTGTGTATTGCTCCATCTTAAATGTATCTAACTGAATAGATACGTCTCCAACTCTAACGTTCATAGGCGCTCTGCCAAAATCTTTATAAAGTTCTTTAGCCCCCATAGATATTAATTCTCCTGCAGAGCTTATTAAATAAACAGTTTTGTTGTATTCAACTACATAAGCAACTACACCTTTGAAAGAGTATCTATCGTTAATTTTTTCTATATCTCCATAATTAGAATAAAATCTTGATCTTGTAACTACAGGATCTCCTTCGTTTGGAACCCAAATTGAAAATGGTTCTCCATATAAAAATACTCCACTTCTAATATTATAAGCGTTATAAATCTCAGTTTGAACTTTTTCAAAAATATTTTGTTTTTGTAGGTTTATATTAAAGGTATTGCTAGCAAAACCCGTTAAGTCATAATTAAAAGTTTCAACTCCATCATAAATTTCGAAATTCGTTGGAGGAACTAAGATTTCTGAAGGTAAATCTATTTTTTTATCATTTAAAAAAATAAATTCTTGTTCTCCATCAATTTTCACATCTATAAATCTAACAGGAACATGTACTATCCTTTTACCAAAAGGCGGATTAAATGAATAATTATATATAATACCTTCTTTTTCCAAGTTAATATCAATTTCACTATCCCAAATAAAAAACGCTGACGTTCTTGATGAATCTTTTGTGATAATATTTGAATTATCCGATATTATAAAAATACTTCTGGAAGTAGTATTTAACAGTTCTTTCAAATTAGATTCTAGATCTTCAACGGTTGATTGAATCTGTTTATTACCATATTTTAATTCATAATTCCCTCTTTTAAAATTGATTTCAAGAGTTTCATTTTCACCAGAAGGAGGAATAGTTATATCAGCAAATTTATAAACTGCACTAAAAATATCATAATAACTTTCTATTGGACCATTGTATATTAATCCAATTTTTTCTACTGATAATGAAATTAATGATAAAAAAACAAATAAAATTGTTATAAAGATTTTTTTCTTCATTTTTTTGCCTTCTTTTTATTCAATATAAAATTTTATAAAAATATAATCCATCAGGTGGTGCAGAAGCAGGGGCTTTTGATCTATCTTTCGCCTCAATTATTTCTTTTACTACATCTGATTCCCATGTTCCCGTACCAACTTTAGTTAATGTACCAACTATATTTCTAACCATTCTTCTTAAAAAAGAAACTCCTTCTACTCTTACTAAAATCATATTTTTATTTAATCTTATTATTCTCACTCTGTCTATTTGTCTAATTGGGTTTCTATCATCATTCCCCGATTTAAAAGAGCTGAAGTCGTGCTCTCCTTCAAAATGTCTTGCTGCATTTCTCATTTTTTGAATATCCAGTTCATAAGGAAACCACCATACTCTATTTCTTAAAAAAATATCTGGATCCTTTTTTGTATATATATAATAATGATAAATTCTTTTTTTCGCCATAAATCTTGGGTTGAAATTTTTAGCAACCTCTTCAACTTCTCTTATATAAATGTCAGAAGGTAAAACAGAATTAAGTGCATCTTTAATATTTTGAATACTCATGTTATCGTTTGGAACCTTAAAAGCTATAGTTTGTCCATATCCATGAACTCCCGTGTCTGTTCTTCCCGCTCCATGAGAATATACTGTTTGTTTAAATATTTTTTTAAGAGATTTTTCAAATTCACCTTGAACTGTCCTCACATTTCTTTGCCCTTGATAACCAAAAAAATGCGTTCCATCATAAGCTACTGTAGCTGCAACCATTCTCATGTCCATTCCTCCATTAAAATCTAAAGTAATTATAATGTTTTTTGCATAATAGATTTTTCTAATATTTTATAAGTTATAGATGATTCATGTTCTATTAAAAGATCTATATTCTTGCCATATAACCTTTCATAAACTCTTATTAAATAAAGATTTACAAACTTTGTAATTCTTGATGAAATTGCGTCTCTATTTTTCCCAGGTAAATCTTTTGATATATCTTCTATCCAATAATCATAATTAGCCAAAACATCTTTGGTCTTAATTAAATGGTTAAAAGAGCTTATTACATTCCTCAATCCTATATGCCTGGAAATCACCTCAACATAATCACCATAAATCTCCCTAACCTCATCAGAAACATAATCAACATAAAGAGTTTTTAATGATTTTTTCTTTCTGAGGTCTGTTTTCAGAAATCTTCTTATTCCAGATATATCCCCATTCAGTTCTGTTGCCATAAAATAGGCCATAAAACCAGTATTAGAGGATATCGAATCCTCTTCTTCTGGGGTTATATCTTTAAATATAATTGTATCATTGTTGATAAATTCATATTTTTCTGTTGAAAAATAATCGCCCTTGTCTGTTATCAAAAGGCATTCAAATTGCATTTTCCACCTTCTTTAGTTTCAATGTTTATTGATTAGTTCTGAAATAGAACTTTCAGCATCATTTATGTATTTAAATGCTTCTTCTTCATTTCTACCTCTTACTAATACATAAAATTTAATTTTCGGTTCAGTTCCAGAAGGTCTTCCAATTAACTTAATATCTCCGTATCTTAATTCTATTACATTTGATTTTGGTAAATTGTTTAT
>CAZRTN010000026.1:0-1183 GCA_964603015.1 uncultured Thermotogaceae bacterium
ACTCTTATGTTCATGAAGTTTAGATTGAATTCTAACAACTTTGGTTCGTCAGAAGATAAAGATTCTATATTTGGGTTAGATGCTTCAGTCTTTTCATCTTTTACTTTATAAGTAATTATATTGTCATTTAAATCTACTCCCATTTCATTATTAATGAAATCTATAAATTTATCTGTTACTATTTTTCCTTTACCAACCATAGTAACACCTCCGTTACTATTATAACAAATTATCGTATTTATACAAAATGTTAACATTAATAAATAAAAGAGTTGTTGATTAAATATCCAACAACTCTTTTAATACATTGGGGTAAATCTCATGTTCTATTTCATGAGTTTTTATTTCTATTTTTTCTAAAGAATCATTTTTATTGATTCTAAAACTTTTTTGTTCTATTATTTGTCCAGTATCTAACCCTTCATCAACCCAATGAATAGTGACACCAGTTATTTTCACACCATAATTAAATGCTTTTTTTATTGAATTTATTCCTGGGAACGCTGGTAAAAGAGAGGGATGAATATTTACAATTTTAAAAGATCCTACAACTTGGGGAGGTAGGATTTTCATATAACCTGCCAAAACTACAAGATCGGGGGTCTCGTTTTTTAGGTAATTATATAAATTATAATTAAATTCATCCCTAGAATAAGATTTAAAATCTATAATATGAGTTTTTACCTGTAAATTTTTTGCTCTTTGAATGACCTGAGCATTTTTGTTTTCTGTAAATAATCTTATTTCTACATTATTTTTTAATTTTTTAGCGATATTTTCAAAATTTGTTCCATTTCCAGAGGCCATTATTATAATTTTTTTCAATATTCTATTTTTACCTTTTGTTTAGATTTTTTGATTTTAGATTTTAAAATTATTTTTTCTCCAAAATCGTCTAGTATTTTTTCAACATTTTCAAAATTCTCTTCAGGTAAAACATAAATCATTCCTATTCCCATGTTGAAAGTTTCAAACATGTCTTTTAGTTTTATTCCCGAATTAGCAATTTTTGTGAATATTTTGGGTAATTCCCAATTGAATTTTATATCAACACCCAACTCATCTGGGATAACTCTTGATAGATTTCCTTCTATCCCACCGCCTGTTATATGTGCTGCTGAGTTAATAAGGTTTTTAATTGCTAAAGTCTGTTTTACATAAAGTTTTGTTGGTTCTATAACTG
>CAZRTN010000026.1:1283-6362 GCA_964603015.1 uncultured Thermotogaceae bacterium
GCTTCTTTTATGTTTACTCCACTTTCAGAATAATTCATTTTGTGGCCTCCAAAATTTTTATTTTAAAAAACAATGCAAGCAATAGTTTTCTTGATCTGAGTTCAATATGTTTTTAACTCCCTTTAGTGATAAATACCCTAAAGAGTCAGCATTAATATATTTTTCTATTTCTTCGATACTTTTTGTATAAGCTATTAATTCATTTTTATCAGGTATATCAACACCCCAACTACAAGTGTTAACAACTGCAGGTGATGCTATTCTGACATGAATTTCTCTTGCTTTATATTGTCTTAGAAGTTCTACAATTTGAGTCATGGTGGTTCCTCTAACAACAGAATCATCTACGAGAATAATCCTTTTGTTTTTAATTACTTCGTATATTGGTGTGAGTTTTCTTTTTACTCCTATTTTTCTTTCTGTTTGTTCAGGGTGTATGAAAGTTCTTCCAATGTATCTGTTTCTAATAAGTCCCATTTCAACAGGTATACCAGACATCTTTGAGTATCCCATAGCTGCAGATAAACCTGATTCCATAACAGGAACAACTATATCAGCATCTACTGGGTTTTCTATCGCACATTGTTCACCCATTCTTTCTCTCATTTGATGAGCATTTCTTCCGAAAATATTAGAATCGGGTCGTGAAAAATAAACTTGTTCAAAAAAACAGTATTTTAATTCATTTGTTTTATATACAATGTTATCAATTCCATTTTTTGATATTTCTAGGGCTTCTCCTGGTTTCACATCTCTTATTTTTTTCATATTGGGAGATAAAAATCTCAAACCACAATCTTCTGAGGATACATAGTATCCATGTTCATCTTCGTAAAAAGAAAGAGGTCTATAGCCTTTTTTATCTCTAATAGCTATCATTCTATCTTTGAACATTATTAAAAGAGAATAAGAAGAACCAATATTTTCAAATATTATTTCTGCTATTTCTTTCAATGTCCATTTATCTGGAGATTTTCTCAATTTACTAACTAATAAATGTAGAATAATCTCTGTATCAGAATCAGTTAGGAAGATAATTCCTTGGCTTTCTAAATGTTTTTTTAATTCTTCAGAATTTTCAATATGCCCATTATGTGCAATTGAAAAAGAAGAATTTGCATAGTTTGCAGTAAAAGGTTGTGCTCCTGTGATATCTGGAGTACCTTTTGTTGAATATCTTACATGACCTATTGATATATTGCCTTTCATGTCTGAAAGGATTTTTTTATTGAAAATGGATCCAACTGTACCCAGTTCTTTAAAGCTATCTATTCTTTTACCAAGGGTGTATGAAACACCAGCGGCTTCTTGACCTCTATGTTGTAAAGCCATGAGACCTTCAACAACATAAGCTGGAGCTATTTCATCATTTTTTAAGTAGGTACCAAAAATTCCGCATTCCTCCATAAGCATAATTAATCCTCCATTGTTTTTGGAAGACTGTTATGATAGTTTTTCTTCATAGCTTCCAAATCAATTTTTCCGAATCCACAATCAAAACCATAGTCTTCTGGAAGAACTCTGCCGATTTTTTTGTATTCCATTTTCATGTTTCCCATTGTTTGTAAGAATAAATCGTTATTTTCACTTGGGACAGTAACTATAAACCTTGATTGATTTTCTCCAAAGAATTCTTCACTTGTTTCTCCAATAAATCCTTTAAAGCCTTTTTGTCCTTTTATAGCCATTTCAGCTAGTGCAATAGCCATACCACCTTTTGAAACATCATGAACAGCATTTGCAATCTTTTCTTCTATAAGTTTTAAAATAGTTTTATGAAGTCCAAGTTCGAAAAGAGTTCTAACTTTATCAACTTCTCCACCTATGAAATCAGCAATAACTTGTTGATAAAGACTTCCACCGAGATAATCTCTATTTATTGTAGTTTTCCCAACTAAATAAACTATGTCTGAAGGGAATTTGAAGTCCATTGTCATAATATTGTTTATATTTTCTATTTCACCAACCATACCTATAACAGGAGAAGGATAAATTGCACTGTCTCCAGATTCATTATAAAAACTAACATTTCCACCTGTTACGGGGGTTTCTAATTCTCGGCAAGCTGAAGAAATACCTTTTATAGATTGCTCGAATTGCCAAGCAACTTCTAATTGTTCTGGGTTACCAAAATTCATATTATCTGTAACACCTTTTGGAATGGCTCCAACAGAAACAAGATTTCTCGCTGCTTCAAAAACTATATTTCTACTTCCTTCATAAGGGTTTAAAAAAGATATAGGTCCATTTCCATCTATCGTCATAGCTATACCCTTTTCGCTATTTTTGATCCATAAAACTGATGCATCTGCGTGTCCGGGAGTTATCACTGTGTTGTTTCCAACTTTATAATCATATTGTTTATATACCCACTCTTTTGAAGCTATATTTGGATGTTTTAGAAGTTCAGAAAAAATAACTTTTGGATGTTTTGTTATATTTGGATTTTTTCTTGCTCTGTGTACAAAAAAATATCCTGGTGTTTCTGCTTTCATAGTTAAACTTGGAGCATTTACTAAAACATCAAGTGAAAGATCACATAACTGTTCTCTGTTGTAATAAGCTTTCATATTTTTTTCGTAAGTAGTTTTTCCAATAACAGACATTTCTAAAAAATATTTATCTGCTATTTTTTTAATTTCTTTTTCTGAACCTGGTTCGATTACAAAAAGCATTCTTTCTTGTGATTCAGAAAGCATCATTTCCCATGGTTTCATGTTTTCTTCTCTAACAGGTACTTTGTCTAAATACAATTCACAACCAAGATTTCCTTTATAAGCCATTTCAGATGAAGAACTTAAAAGTCCAGCAGCTCCCATATCTTGACTTGCTAATACTCCCGGAATTTTTAAAACTTCGAGTGTGGCTTCTATAAGATTTTTTTCAGAGAAAGGGTCACCAACTTGAACAGAAGGTCTATCGTCTTTTCCAGATAACTCTTTTGATGCAAATGAAGCTCCGTGTATACCGTCTCTTCCTGTTTTTGCACCAAAATAAACAAAATATTTGTTATGTTCTCTTGCTTTTGAATAAGTTAGTTCTTCTTCTTTTGCCATACCAACACACATAACATTTACAAGAGGGTTTGTCGCATAGGTCTTATTGAAATAAGTTTCTCCTGCAACTGTTGGAACTCCAATTGAATTTCCATATCCACTTATTCCATGGACAACACCTTCAAAAATATTTTTTGATTTAGGATCATCAAGGTCACCAAACCTCAATGAGTCTAAAAGAGCGATTGGTCTCGCTCCCATCGCCAACACGTCTCTAACAATCCCACCAATACCTGTAGCAGCTCCTTGGTAAGGTTCTACAGCGCTTGGGTGATTATGACTCTCGACTTTAAAAACAATCGCGTTGTCGTCTATTTTAATGTATCCAGCGTTTTCATCTTCAATATTTATGGGTAAATTTTTTAAAAGACTTTTTGAATGTTTATAACCACAATGTTCTGACCATTGTGCAGAAAAAAGATATGTTTCAAATTCATTTGGTGTTCTATCTAATTTATCTTTTATTAAGTTAAATTCTTCTTCAGATAGACCCATAGCTATTGCTAGTTCTGTAGCATCAAATGTATTATTCATTTTCTAAAAACCTCCTAATAGAAAGTAAAATCAGTGCTCCATCTCCATTTCCAAGAAGCTTTACAACATTTCTTTCTGGATGGGGCATCATTCCAAGTACATTTTTCTTATCATTCATTATTCCTGCTACATTTTTGTATGAACCATTTGGGTTATCTGAATATTCAAAAATAATTTGATCGTTTTTTGATAATTCTTTATAATCTTCTTCACTTACTCTAAAGTTTCCATCCATATGAGCTATTGGAATGTTTAGTTGTTCTTTTTCTATATATTTTGTGAAAGGTGAAGAATTGTTTTTAACTTTTATATCGATATCATCACATATAAATTTCATTTGTTCATTTTGTGTAAGAGCTCCTTTTAAAATACCAGCTTCAGTTAAAACTTGAAAACCATTACAAACTCCTAAAACCAATCCTTTTTCTTCTTCTATATATTTTTCTAAGTATTTCATCACAGGAGAAAATTTAGCAAGGGCACCAGCTCTAAGGTAATCTCCATAAGAAAATCCTCCAGGCAAGAAAATGAAGTCATAATTCAACATTTTGTCAAAATCATGCCAGATATATTCATAATCAAAACCAATTTTTTCAAGAGCAAAACCAGCATCTCTATCACAATTAGAACCTGGAAAAACAATTATTCCAGCCTTAATTTTAGCCATTAAGCTTCACCTTCTGTGTTTATCATGTTTAGTTCATATGTTTCTAAAACGGGATTAGTTAGCACTTCGTGTGAGATCTTTTCAGCCATTTTCAATGCTTCTTCTTTTTCATTAGCTTCAATCTCAAACTTTATGTCTTTCCCAAAATTTATTGAGTCTATCGCATATCCCATTCTTTTTAAAACTTTTTGAGTTGCCATTCCTTGGGTATCCAGTATGCCTTTTTTGAGTGATATTTTCACTTCAAAACTGAATTTTTTCATAAACCAAGCCTCCCAAGAAGTGAATTGTAAGTGTTAACTAAATCACCTTTTGATTCTCTGTAAACGTCTTTATCTAAAGATTCTTTTGTTTTAGCGTCCCAAAACCTACAAGTATCTGGAGAGATTTCATCTGCTAAGAATATTTCTCCATCTTTAATTCCGAATTCAAGTTTGTAATCAACAAGAATTATATCTTTAGAAGAAAAATATTCTGTTAGTATTTGATTCACTTTTAAAGATTGTTCTTTTAGGTGATTTATAGTTTTTTCATCTGTTAGTTTGATTGCAAGTGCAGCATCTTTTGAAATCATAGGATCTCCCAGATCATCATCTTTTAAAGAAAATTCTACTAATGGAAATTCTAATTTCATTCCTTTTTCAACACCGTATCTTCTACAAAAACTACCTGCTGTATAGTTTCTAACAATTACTTCTAATGGTATTATTTTAACTTTTTCAGCTATATAAGAATTTTCATCTACATCTTTTACAAAATGAGTTTTTATACCTTTTTCTTCTAACATTTTGAAAAAATAAACAGATAATTTTTTATTGACCA
>CAZRTN010000026.1:6462-9569 GCA_964603015.1 uncultured Thermotogaceae bacterium
GCATCTACACCGTTTAAAGGTCCTACATCGTTAGGAACTCCCACAACAGGAAGTGAACTAAGAGAAGCTACGACTCCTGGTAAAGCAGCTGCTAAACCAGCGACAGCTATGATAACTTTGTAATCATCATCTAAATTTTTAATATAATCTGTAAGTTTTTCTAAGTCCCTGTGAGCACTCATGACCTCAAAGTTGTAATCAATATTCCATTCTTCAAAAAGATCAAGAGCCTGCTTTACAAAAGTTTCATCAGATTTACTACCAGCAACAACAAGTACTTTAGCCATATAAAAAACCTCCAAGAATATAAGTAACCCCACCTCTCTCATAGGAAGAGAGGTGGGGTTAATATATAATTAATTACATAGCCATTGTAAAAAATCAGATTATGGCAGTCATTCTAGACTGCTTTAATAACCCGCACCCCCTTCCTATAGTCAAACAATTTACGGTTGTTTGGTAGAGACTCTCGGACCATATTTCCGAAGTTATATAGGAAAGGGTTACTTATTTAATTTTTTTGTATTACACTTTGATTTTACCAAATAAAATATATTTATATCTTAATTAATTGATACATAGATATTAATTTATTCTTAATACAAAAAATATTATAATCTTATGAGAGGAATTAAATTAGAGTTAATTTTATCGAGGTGAAATATGTTTTTTGAAGATTTAGATAATATACAAGATTTGGATGAATTGATGAAAAAAATGAATGAAGAAGAAATATGTCCAGAATGTGTTCAATGTGGATATTGCTGCAAACAAAATCCTTGTTATTATGGGAAATGGAATTATGACAAGAAACAATGTGAATATTTAACAGATGATAATAAATGTTCAAAATATAATGAAATAAAAGAATATGAAGAAAAATTAGGATCAGAAGTAAAGCTTTTTGAATCAGGATGTTGTTTGAATCACATGAACCCAGATAGACTTAAAAAATTAGAAAAGTAATTTATGATAAAATTGTCTTAGGTTAAAAATTATTAATAAGGGGTTATGTATAGGATGAATAATGTTCGTAATACAAAAATAGAAAACATAAAAAAATCATTAAAATATATTTTTTTAAATAATAAAACTACAAGAAAAGACATATCTCAGCATACAAATTTAAGTAATTCTTCAATAACACGTGTTATAAATTATCTAATGGATAATGATTTTATTCTTAAGGCCAATAAAATCAATGAATCACGTTACGGAAGAAAAAGTGAAATGCTAATAGTTAACAAACTTAAACTGAGAATATTTGTTGTCGATATAGACGTTAACACAACAATGTTTGGAGAAGGATATTTTGATGGAACAGTAGAACTTTTAAAAACTATTCCTACTCCAGATTCTTTTGATGAGCTAAACAAAATAGTTAATAATTATATAAAAGCTTTGGGCAAAGATTTTTATTATATATCCTATTCAATTCCAGGTATAGTGGATATTAAAAATAAAAGAATAAAAGATACCCCAAATTTAAAATGGAAAGATTTTAGCTATAATTCTCTAATAAAAAACAATGATATTATTTTAGATAATGATTCAAACTTGTCAATATTGGCGGAAAAAATAAGATCTGAAGATATGAAAGACAAAAAAAATGCCATCTTTATTTTGATAAAAGAAGGAATAGGTTCGGGATTACTCCTTAACGATGAGATTTATAGGGGATTTTCTTTTTCTGCAGGCGAAATAGGTCACAACTATGTTTTGGGAGAAAATATTAAGTTTGAACATTTTATTGATTTTGAACGTAATTATGAAAAGACAATAGATACAATAGCTTTAAATATTTCTTATACTATAAATTTATTAAATCTAGAAAAAGTTATAATAGGCGGAAAAATTATCAATTATCCAACAGTGACATTTAGAGAATTAAAAGAAAGAATTCAAAAATACACTTATGTGAATAGCAACAATATAGACGTTAGAATAACAGAATTCAATTATGTACCAGCAAGTATGATCGGTGCTTGTGTTAATGGAGTTATAAAATATATAGATAATCTATGATAAGAGGTGCGATATGATAAAAGTAGAAAATTTATCCAAAATATACAATGAAAGAAAAAAAGAAGTTCGAGCTTTAGACAATGTGAATGTAGAGATGAATCAAGGTGAAATAATATCAATACTAGGGCCTTCAGGATCTGGGAAATCAACTTTTTTAAACTGTCTATCTGGAATAGATAAACCTACTCACGGAAAAATATTTGTAGATGATTATGAGATCACCAACAAATCAGATAATGAAGTTACTGAGTTTAGAGCAAATAATATGGGATTTATATTTCAATTTTTTAATTTAATCCCAGTTTTAAACGTTATTGAAAATGTCAAACTTGCTATGCTTATAACAAAACAAGATGAAAAAATAGCAGAAGAAAAAGCTAAAGATCTTTTGATAAAAGTAGGCCTTGAAGATAAAATGTATGTGGATCCATCCACTTTAAGTGGTGGAGAAGCTCAAAGGGTATCTATAGCAAGAGCTCTTATAAACGAACCTAAAATAGTTTGGGCGGATGAGCCTACAGGTGCTTTAGATGAAAAAACAGGAAATGAAATCCTTGATTTGATAAAAGAACTTAATGAGAAAAAAAATAAATCATTCATAATAGTCACACATGATCCAAAAGTGACAAAATATTCTAATTCGATATATCTTATGGAAAATGGAAAGTTGAGGCAAAAATAATGTTTGTATATATTTTTGTTTTAATAATTTTATTTATTTTTATATTTTTGTTAAGAGACAAACTTATTACAAAAATTTCATTTAGAAATATTTTCAAGAAAAAAATGCAAACTGTTCTGATTCTACTTGGAACTATGATAGGTACTGCTTTTATAATAGGTGCTCTAGGGATAAATGATACTTATAATAATTTTGTTAATACAAATATCGAAAAATTTTATTATAAGATAGATGTTGTTTTAGATGTGGACGGATTAGAGCAAGAAAAGATTGATAACGCACTCGGCAAAGTCAAAAATAAGGTAGATGATCAATCAATTCTACCTGTTTATTACAAGATGTATCCAGTACTAAAAGAAGGACAAATACAGAAGTTGAATTTTTCTGATATTACAAATGT
>CAZRTN010000026.1:9669-14149 GCA_964603015.1 uncultured Thermotogaceae bacterium
AATGAAAAGAAAGCTGCTAACCTTTTGAAATCAAGTGGTTCTAAGCCGAATCAATATTTAATTAATTTTAATGAAGATAAAAATTATGATCAGACTATGTCTGATTTTAAATCTGTAGAAAAAGATTTAGCAGAAGGCATACAATTGGTTTTTCCAAAAGAAAGACAAAAAGAAATGCTTTCTTCAGGTGAAATTTCAGCTATATTTTTAGCCCTTTCTTCTTTTTCTTTTTTAGCAGGTGGAATTTTGATGGTAAGTATTTATTCAATGCTTATGAATCAAAGGAAGAAAGAAATGGGAGTACTTAGAGCTATTGGGTTTAAAAAGGACAAAATAAGAAAAATGATTTTCTTCGAAGGGATATTTTATAACCTGTTTTCCGTTCCTCTTGGATTGGTTTCTGGTTATCTTTTATCTAGATTTACTTTTGAACAGATTAGTGATTTTAGTGATTCTTTATCAAACTTTGAGTTGTTTTCTTATTTTCCTCAAATAAATGAATTTTTTGTAAGGGTGGACTCTTTTATAATAGCTGGAGTAGCAGGTTTTTTGATACCAACAGTTTTCATATATTTTTACTCATATAAGGTATCAAAAATGAACATTGTAAACGCAATCAAAGGAATAAAAGAAGAATCAAAGCCAAGATCGTTAATATATTTTATAGGTTATGTAGTAATTTCTTTCTTAGTATCTTGGTTATCAGGTTTTAATAATGCTTTGATATATTTCTTGATTTCAGCATTTGGTTTGTTGATACCTTTGATTTTCAAAAAAATGATGGATAAAAGATTGTTGATCAACTTGATTTATTTTACTGTTTTTGCATTGAGTATATGGATACCATCTGATGACTATATATTCATTGGTGCAAAGAGTTTTGTTATGATTATTTCAAGTGTTGTTATCTTTTTATACGATTTTGATTTCATAATTTTAGGATTAAAAAAGCTACTTAATCTTTTCAAAATGAATAAAGCTGTAGTTAATATATCAACATCTTATCCTTCCAAAAAGAAAAATGATGTATCTTTAATAATTATATTGTATTCTATTGTTTTATTTTTAATAGTTATTTCTACAATTATTCCAGATATACAAAGAAATCAAATTAAAAGCTCAAGAGAAGAGCTTTTTGCAGGTTTTGATGGGGTTATAATAAATATTCCTGTGCCTCTGATTTCATCAAAAACAGATAAAGAACAAGTAAAGGAAATAAAATATGTTGAAGAAGCTGCAAATTTCTATTATGTACCTTCTACTTTAGTTGGGGGAGATAATGAGTATTTTCCTTTGATGATAGGTACTGATGAATTTTTCAACGTTAATAATATAAAGATAAAAGAAAAAATAGATTCAATGGAAGGTCTTTCGGATAAAGAAATATGGCAGAAAATAAAAGATAATCCAGAATATATAGCTTTCCCAGAATCTATTAATAATAGATTAAAAGATAAAGTGAAAGTGGGACAAGAGATTTCTATCGGAAAATTAGAAGGTACTTTTAATATGGCAGAACGCCCAGATTTTTCTGATAATATTGAAATGGAAGTGAAATTTACTGTTGCTGCGATCATCCCCGAAGTTATAAATACTATAACCATGGGGCCTATAGTTTCTAATAAATTTGATGAGTTTAGTGAATTCTCAAAAGGTTCTTTTAACGGTCAGATATTTACTTTAGATGAAAACTATGATAGGGCAGAATTAGAAGGGGTATTTAAAAAGAATAAATATTTCTTTATTTTAGCAGATGATCTTGTTAATTTTGGTCTTAATGCTACAGAAGGTATTTTTTCCATTATCAATTCTTTTCTTTACTTTGGTTTGATAGTTGGAGTAGTTGGCTTGGCTATTACTTTTATTAAGTCTATAGATTTAAGAACAAAAACAATCGGAATGCTTAAAGCTATTGGATTTAAAAATAATATGATTTTCAAAAGTTTCTTTATAGAATACTCTATAATTATATTTCTTGCGATTTTTGCAGGTTATTTATCTGGAATAATAGGTTCTTATAATATATACACTGTTTTTATAGGGAAAGCTGCAGAATTCGTAATACCTTGGTTAAAATTAATCTATATAGCAATTGGTCTTTATGCTGTTTCGATTTTTTCTATAGTTTTACCATTGTATAAAACTACTAAAATTCAAGCAGCAGAATCAATGAGAGTAGAAGATTAAGGGGGACAGAACTTTGATTTATTTATTAACTCTATTATCTGGTGTTTTGACAGGATTGGCTATGCCAGGTAATTTGTTTTCTTTTTTGATATGGGGGTCACTTATATTTTTCTTAAAGAATTTAGATAATTCAAAAAATACTTTATCTAGATTCTTACACACAATTATTTTTGCGTACAGTATGCTTTTTACAACTCTTTGGTGGCAAATACCGGTTTTGTCAAAAAATATACCAGATATACTAGGGTCATATTCCAGCATTATTGGTTTTCTTGGTTTTATGGGAGAAATATTGCTGCTTAGTGTTCCTTATTTGTTGATATGGTTGTTATCTGAAATTTTTCATAGAAAATTTAGAGAGACAAATTTCTGGAATAAAGTTCTTTTCTATTCACTCGCTTTTATTTCAGCAGAAATTTTAAAAGATTTTGGAGATTTAGCTTTTTCAGGTGGAGCTCTGGGATACGCCCTTTGGGATCATACAGGATTATTGCAAATAGCTTCGGTTTTTGGTTATTTAGGATTGAGTTTTTTAGTTGTTTTTGTTAATGGATTTTTGGCTTTTGATAAATCAAGATATTGGTTTTATAAATTACCAATAGTATTATCTGTAGTTTTTATTTTTAATTTTGCGATTGAAAGGTTTATACCTATAGAAAATACTTTTAAAAATCCTTTAGAGATAACAGCAGTACAAACAGATATAAGTCAAGAAATAAAATATAAAAGTAACCCATGGAAAAATTATGTTGATTTTTCTGATAGATTAAGACAGGCATCAAATACAAAAGGTGATTTAGTTATTTTTTCCGAATCAACTTTTATGGAAGATATCACAAATTCTGATGTATATGATGCTTTTAAAATAAATGTGAAAGATATTGGTAAAGATGTAATATTGGGTTTCCCAAAAATCGAAGAAGATAAATATTATAATACAGCCTGGCATTTTGACGGAGATTCTAATCTTGTAAATAGCTATAATAAAATTGGATTAACACCTTTTGCTGAATTTTTGCCTTATGAATTTATCTTTGATAATTTTTCTTCTTTTAAATTATTGAGATTCTATGAAAGAGGTAATGATCCAGGAATTTTTGAGATAAATGGAGATCAACTTGGAGTTCAAATCTGTTTTGAAACTTATTTTTCTGATATATCGAATAGTCAAGTAAAACAAGGAGCTCAGGCACTTATATCCATAACAAATGATGGGTGGTTTGGAACCAGAACAGGATTAACCCAACATTTTACTCAGGGGATTTTTAGAGCTGTGGAAAACAGGAGAGATTTTGTTCAGGTTTCTAACACTGGTTTTACAGGACATATAGATAAATATGGAAGAATTGTAAAGGTAATAGAACCTTTTCAAGAAGAAGTTACCACTTTTGAAATTAACTTAAATGAAGAAGAAACTATTTATTTTTATATAAAAGAAATTTTGAAACTAATAATACTTATAGCAGCATTGATATTTGCAATATTATAAAAAAAAGGAAAGCGAAAGCTTTCCTTTTTTCTTTTTTTTGAATTATTATTTTGGTTGTTAAAACATTGTTGGAAATCTTTGCATGTGTCATCCTGAGCGAACGAAGTGAGTCGTAAGGATCTCATCAGTAAATTTGCAAAGCAAATTGAAAGGTTTTAGATGCTTAATTTCACTTAGTGAAATTTACTGATGAGTCCTCTCCATGCGATGCTTTGCATCTTAGTCGAGGTGACAAATACTTGCTTTTTTCTTCCAACATCCATCTTCTAACAGAAATCATAGAATGATTTCTAATTCAATACTTCAATTTCATATTAACTTTATTTTTAGGATCTCCAGTTTCTATATAATTAACAACATTATCTATACACCAATCAATACTATATTGCACAGCTTTTTCATTAAAACCCGCTACATGTGGAGAGAGGATGACATTTTCATAAAGATGGATAGGATAAACAGAAGGTAATTTATATTTATTATCCTTGGTTGGATAATCATACCAAACATCAATAGCAGCACCTTTTAATATACCATTTTTTATACCGTTATATAACGCTTTTTCATTAATTATTGGTCCACGACCAACATTTATTAAGTATTTATCTTCAAATAAATTAATATTATCTAAATTAACAGTGTTTCTAGTGCTGTTTGTTAAAGGAAGCGCTATGTAAATAATCTCAGATTTTTCTATAGCTTCTTTGAAATCAGTAGTTAAATAATCAAAATTATCAATTTTTTCTCCATTATAACTGTTTTTATAGCCTGTAATATTACAATCAAAAGCCTTTAAATATTTTG
>CAZRTN010000027.1:0-1732 GCA_964603015.1 uncultured Thermotogaceae bacterium
TGATTTTAAAAGAAAAATTAGAAGAAGTATTAGATACTTTACACCCAAAAGAAGCATTGGTTTTGAAAATGAGATATGGGTTTTTAGATGGAAAGCAGAAAACACTTGAAGAAGTAGGACAGTTTTTCAACGTTACTAGAGAAAGAATAAGACAAATAGAAACAAAAGCTCTCAGAAAATTAAGACATCCAAGCAGAAGCTCACAATTAAGAGATATAGTAGACGGATAATAAAAATAGGGTTAGCCATTTGGCTAACCCTTTGTTTTAATATTCTATATCGTTTAAAATCAATTTTCCTTGTTGGCTATCTTTTTCAACGTAAAGTTCCAATTTATGAGTTTCTTCAGCTGATGTACTTTTGAACGTCACAATATAAGAGTTTGTGATCGCTTCAACTATCCCGATACTTTCCAAATCAACATTTCCAGAACTATCTGTGTAAAGTATTAATCCAGAAGTTTCAGTAGATAAACTTCTTACATCTTCTGGATCTTCATAATCTGTTGTTGGATCAGAACTTAAATAATCACCTGGAACTAATACTGAATGTATGATACCTTTGTTTTTAATCTTTGAAAGAACGTCAGATTTCTCAAGCCATTCAGAATCGCTTCTTCCTCCATCAGGTTGTCCGTCATTTTTATAATGAGAAGTAGCATCTGTTATCAAGACAAAGATTCTTTCCGAACCAGCTCTCCAGGACATATTGTTCCAAGCAAAAACCAAAGCTTCATAAGGGTTTTCTGGAAATCCTGCTCCACCAGAAGCATATAGATCATTTTCTACATAATCTTTTATATTTGTAGGAGTATCCAAATTCATCCATGAAGGATCGTATGTATAATTTCCAGCTGAAATTTGAGCTGGCCCATAATCGTCATAAGGTATAACTGAAACTTGAACATCAAGACCAGATGTTTCTAGAGAATCAGAAAAAGATACTATACTATTTTTAACCCCAGCTATGGCATTATACATACTACCAGTTGTATCTAATATAATAGAGATATCAGTTTTTGATTTAACATCAGATAGTTTATCTATTACATATCCTTTTTTATTTTCATCTTCAAAAAGATATACATCAGATTCCAAAAGATCGACTTCTTCTCCAGGAATACTTACCTTTAATCTTATATAGTCATCAATAGCAATAGGTGTTAAAAATCCACTTTTATCTATAGCTCCTGTAATATCGAAATCATTTCCCCATGAAGATTTTTGAGTGTCATTCAAATCAGTAGCCTCTGAGTCTTCAGTTACGTTTGAAGAAGTTACTTTCAAATCAGCACAAGAAATTAAAAAAATACCTAATAAAACAATTAATGAGATGTAAAGAGTTTTATTTTTCATACACATCCCCCCTAAAATCCTATTCCGATACCAGCATGAACAGAATAAATCCCCGACAATTCAAAATCAAAATTAATTGAACTAGTTCCTTCCACAAAAAAAATCAAAAAACTTCCAAATTGTAGACCAGCTTTTAGTTTTGCCCAACCATTATAAAAACTAAAACCTGTTTGTTCTATATCAAAAATAAAAATAGGTGCACCACCACCATAAATATATGTATTACCTAATTTCAAACTCAACAGCAAGTAAGGGTCTACTTCTAAAAATCTTACTTCAGATAATTCATCTGAAGCGTCATCGAAAGAAGCCATAGGTAAATAAATATCTCCAGAGAGACCTAATGGAAACCCCAACATAGTAACTCTTCCACCTAA
>CAZRTN010000027.1:1832-3996 GCA_964603015.1 uncultured Thermotogaceae bacterium
AAAAAAACACAGATTTTCATCTGTGTTTTAAAATATTAAATATTTATTTTTTGTAGTCAGTTTCCACCATTATACACTTTTCGAAAGAATAATCTAAATTGTTTTCTTCTAAATATTCTTTCAGTTCATTAGACTCAGCACCTGGTTGATACCAGAGCTCTTTAAAACCAAGGTCTTTTGCTTTTTTAGTAACTTCAAGTCCTATTTTTGGAGGAACAACAAATACTAAAACATCTGTGTCATTTGGTAATTTAGAAATATCTGAAAATGCATCGAATCCTTCAACTTCATCATATTTTGGAGTAACAGGGTAAAGATTGAATCCTTTTTGCTTCAAATTTTTCATAATTTTATTACCATATTTTTCCTTGTTTTGAGTAGCTCCTATTAAAGCTATGTTGTTGTAATCATTCGCATTTCTCATATATTAACCCTCCTTAATTTCGTCGATATCTTCTTTAGCAGTATGCCAAGACAAAGTAAAACATTTTATTCTCATTGGAAAATCTTTAATATTTTCAAAAAGGTCTAACTCACCTATTTTTTCTTTATCAAAATCTTCGCCTCGAGCCATCTTTAAAACTTCTTCAATAAAATTTTCAGCATCTTCTACCTTTTTCCCTTTAATAGAATCACACATTATTGCAGCAGAAGCTTGAGAAATAATACAGCCATGTCCTTCAAAAGAAACATCTTTTATTATTCCATTTTCTGGTTTCATATAAATTTTCAATTCATCACCACATGAAAGATTTTTACCTTTTTTTTCATGAGCATCTTCAATAGTTCTTTTATTTTTTGTGTTTTTTGCATAATCTAAAATAATTTCTGAATAAATATCTTCTAAACTCAAGATAACCATCCCTTTATTTTTTTTAATGTTTCTACAAATCTATCTATTTCTGATTTGTCATTATAAATACTAAAACTTACCCTACAAGATGAATTTATCCCCAATTGTTTCATAAGAGGCTGAGCACAATGATGCCCACTTCTTATTCCTATTCCACCTAAATCATTAAGCATATGAGCAATGTCATGAGGATGTATTTTCCCTAAATTAAAACTGATAAGAGAATTGTGAGATTCATCTTTTGGGCCATAAATTTCTAAATCATCAACATCTTTCATTTTTTCTAAAGCATAATCTGTAAGTTTTTTCATATGATTAGATATTTCTTCTTGTCCAATTTCTTCTATTATATTAATAGCCTCTTTAAAACCTATAAAAGAAGAGATATTTGGAGTACCTGCTTCAAATTTAAATGGAAGAATGTTGAATGTAGTCTCTTCTAAAGTGACTTGATCAATCATTTCTCCACCAGTTATAAAAGGAGGTAATTTTTCTAATAATTGTTTTTTACCCCATAAAACACCTATTCCTGTTGGGCCAAACATTTTATGAGCTGAAAAACTTATAAAATCAACATCTATTTCTTGAACATTTAATTTTTTATGAGTTATTAATTGAGCAGCGTCAATATGGATTAAAGTATTTGGATTTTTTTCTCTTATTCTTTTAATTAAGTCTTTAATGTCTATTTCTTGTCCAGTTACATTTGATTGTCCTGTTATAGTAACTAATTTTGTTTTTTCATTTATTAAATCTAAAAATTCGTCTATTAAAATAATACCATTTTTTGGTTGATAAAATTTCAAATTAACATTTCTATTTTTCGTTACCTGTTGCCATGGTACTAAATTCGCATGATGTTCTATAGAAGTTAATAATATTTCATCATCATCTTCAATCAAATCAGAAGAAATAAAAGAATTCGCCAAAGTATTAATCGACATAGTTGTTCCTGACGTAAAAATAACTTCATCTGTAGACTTAGCGTTGATGAAACTTTTAACGCTTTCCCTTGTAGATTCCATAATTTCTGTTGATTCATTGCCAAGTAAATGGGATGATCTGTGAACATTAGCTTTGTTATTAGTATCAAAATTATAAACAGCATCAGCCACTCTTTTTGGAACCAAAGATGTGGCTGCAGAATCAAAATATATTATATTATTATTACCTATTTTTCTATCTAAGGTAGGAAAATCAATATTATATTTTTGACTCAATCGCATTTCTAATCACTCCTGCTGTTTCTTCATGATATTTTTCTATTTCGTCTAAAAATGGTTCGAAAATACCAAATGACATTAGTTTCTT
>CAZRTN010000027.1:4096-8633 GCA_964603015.1 uncultured Thermotogaceae bacterium
TTTGGGAAACCCCATTCTTTATAGGATTTATATCTTATATTTTTATATTCAATTAATTTTTCATTTTTTATAAATTCTGTTGATAAAGCCAATTCTTTTTCTGCATAATCAGATTCTGAATTAATTTGAGGAACTACCCATTCAACAGTTTTAAAATTTTTGTGTTTTAAATCTATAGCTTTTTCAAAAATAGCATCCATTAAACTCACTCCTTAACCTATTGATGATTCGACTTCTAAATTGATCAACCTATTTAGTTCTAATGCATATTCAATAGGCAATTCTTTTGCAAATGGTTCAACAAATCCTCTTACAACCATTGCTTTTGCTTCAGCTTCTGATAAGCCTCTAGTCATCAAATAATATATTTGTTCTTGTTTTATTCTACCTATCTTAGCTTCATGGCCTACGTCTGAATCTTGGTTGTGGACTTCTATCAAAGGAACTGTATCACTTTTTGATTCGTTATCCAGCATAAGCGCCTGACATTCAACATTAGCTTTTGCACCTTTGGCATTTTCACCTATTTTGAGCCAACCTCTATAAAAAGCCCAGCCTCCACCAACACTAATAGACCTTGCATCTATACTTGCAGAAGTATAAGGTGCGAACATAAGAACTTTTGAACCAGCGTCCATATGCTGATTAGGACCAGCGTATGTGATAGCTTTTGTTTCTGTTTTTGCACCTTTCCCTTTTAAAATGGAAGAAGGATAAATCATTGTCTTATAAGAACCAAGAGATCCAGAAACCCATTCCATCATACCGTCTCTGTCTACAATAGCTCTTTTTGTATTTAAATTATATGTGTTTTTACTCCAGTTTTGTATTGTCGCATATTTTACTCTGGCACTTTCTTTAACATAAATTTCCACCATACCAGCATGTATATTTGTTGTATTGTAAAATGGTGCTGAACAACCTTCGATAAAAGCGAGTTCTGAACCCTCATCAGCTATGATAATAGTGTGTTCTAATTGTCCCATACCTGGATTATTCATTCTAAAATATGCTTGTAATGGTAAAGGTACTTTGACACCTCTTGGAACATATAAAAAGGTTCCTCCACTCCAAATAGCACCATGTAGAGCTGCATATTTATGGTTAGTTGCTGCAACAGCTTTCATGAAATGTTTTTTTACCAAATCAGGATGTTTTTTTACAGCTGTTTCCATATCCATAAAAATAACTCCAAGATCTTCTAAATCTTTTTGAACATGTTGATACACTACTTCTGAATCGTATTGAGCTCCTACACCTGCTAAAGCTTTTCTTTCAGCTTCAGGTATACCAAGTTTTTCAAAAGTATCTTTTATATCGTCTGGAACTTCGTCCCAATTATTTGATCTTTTTGCATTTGGTTTTATATAAGCAACTATTTTAGATAAATCTAAATCATCCAAATCCACTCCGAATTGTGGGTCTTTCCAACTTTGGAATATTTTTAATGATTTCAGCCTTAATTGTGTCATCCATTTTGGTTCATTTTTTTGTTCGGAAATTTCATGTATAATTTTTTCATTTAACCCTGGAAGAGATTTATAAGAATATCTTTCAGGGTTTCTAAAATCAAATCTACTTTGATCTATCAATAAATCTTGCATATTGAAATCTTTATTTGCCATTTAAATCACTCCTTGAAATATCTTATACCTCTTCCTCTTCTTTTATCATTGTGTATCCTTTTTCTTCTATTTCTTCAGCAAGTTCAGCGTCTCCTGTAGAAATTATTTTTCCATCATAATAAACATGTACAAAATCAGGTTTGACATAATTTAAAATTCTTTGGTAATGAGTAATCATTAACATACCCATGTTTTCGTCTTTAAATTTATTAATAGAATCAGAAACGATTCTTAACGCATCAACATCAAGACCTGAGTCGATTTCATCTAAAATTGTTAATTTTGGAGAAATTAAACCCATTTGTAGAATTTCACTTTTCTTCTTTTCTCCACCAGAAAAACCAGTGTTAACATATCTATCTAAAAATACTTTATCCAAAGAAACAACATCAGATAAATCCATTATTTTTCTGTTCACTTTCAACGCTGAAGAATCATCTTCAGAATTTATGTTTCTGTATGAGTTTAAAAGAAACTGTCTCATTTTAACTCCTTCAATTTCTTCAGGAGATTGAAAAGACATGAATAAACCCAGTTTGGCTCTTTCATCTGTATCTAAATCTAATATGGATTCACCTCTAAACAGAATGTCGCCTTCTGTTATTTCAAATTTCGGATTACCCATAATGACATTTGCTAATGTTGATTTTCCAGAACCATTAGGTCCCATAATAGCATGTATTTCACCTTCATTGATTTTTAAATTAACTCCTTTAAGGATCATTTTATTTTCATCAATGACCTTTGCTTTTAAGTTTTTGATTTCTAAAAGATTAGCCATCTTTTTTCCTCCTTTAAATACGATAAAATTTGTGGTATATTTAATTAAATTCTACCATATAAGTCGTATTTAAGTCAATTTAGTATAATTCAATATTGTAAATATTATTTTAATAGTATTAAAAGTCACAAGCGATAAAAACTAAGATTTTTTTGAAAGTGTAAATATGTTATAATTAATTAAGGTGAAAATAAGTATATTTTAAACAAAATTAAGCTTAATTAAAGATATATTTATTATAATTATAGATATAGAATAAGAGGAGGAATTTTAAAGAACATGTCTGAATCTCCAATAAAATATGAACTTATACATAAAGATAAATACACAGGAGCAAGAAGAGGAAGAATTCACACCCCCAGAGGAATAATAGAAACACCTGTTTTTATGCCTGTTGGAACAAATGCAACAGTTAAAACATTGACTAATGAAATGATTAGAGAACTTGGCTCAGAGATTATTTTGGGAAATGCTTTTCACTTGTTTTTAAGACCAGGTCTTGAAATAATGAAAGAATTTGGCGGTATTCACAATTTTATGAATTGGGAAAAACCACTTTTAACAGATAGCGGAGGCTTTCAAGTTTTTTCTTTAAAAGATAGAAAAATCAGTGAAGAAGGAGTTAAATTTAGATCACCTTTAGATGGCTCCAAAATTATGATGACTCCAGAAAAATCAATGGAGATTCAACAGATAATTGGTTCTGATATAGCGATGGCTTTTGACGAATGTGTTGATGCGAGTTCGGATTATGATTATTTTAAAGAATCTATAGAAAGAACATATAGATGGGCTAAAAGGTCTTACGATGCCCACGATAGAAAAAATCAAGCTTTGTTTGGGATATTTCAAGGAGGTCTTTTTGAAGACTTAAGAGAAAAAAGTTTAAAACAAATAACTTCTATCCCTTTTGATGGATATGCCATTGGTGGACTGGCTGTTGGAGAAAAATATCAAGACAGTGAAAAAGTTTTGAAAAATTTTGGGAACAAAATGCCAGAAGACAAACCGAGATATATCATGGGTATAGGATCACCAACTATGATGATGCTTTCTGTTGAAAATGGAATGGATATGTTTGATTGTGTATTTCCTACAAGAATCGGTAGGCACGGCACTGCCTTAACTTGGAAAGGTAAATTGAACTTAAAATCAGCAAAAAATAAATTTAGTAAAGAACCAATAGAAGAAGATTGTAAATGTTATACTTGTCGTAATCACACAAGAGGGTATCTGAATCATCTTTTTAAAAGAAATGAGAATACAGGTAAAACTCTTTTGAGTATTCACAACTTACACTTCAACATAAATTTTGTAAAACAAATGAGAAAAGCTATTGAGAACGATTCTTTTTTAGATTTCAAAAAAGAGTTTTTTGAAAATTCAGATTATCCTCTTGAAAACTAAATAGGAGGGATATTCAGTGAAATCTTTTAACAAACACTATAACGATTTAAAACCGGAACTACACGCTTCTATAAACAAAACATTTAAGTTGAGTGAGGTAAAAAAAGAGTTTGTTAGGAAAGTTGTAGAATTATTATCTAAAATTTACGGAGAAGAAGAATTACCTAACAGAGTTGAAGAAGAAATTTCTTTTAAACCTAAAGAATCTCCTTATTTTACTCTTTCAGAAGATTTAAAGGAATTTTTAAAAGAAGATTTAGAAGATAGTGATTTAAAACCTATAATAGAAAAGATTGCAAAAGATTATAACGATAGATATATACATATCGAAAAAGATGAACAAAATAATGAAACATTTAGAAAAATCTAGAATGAAAACCTTATAAAACAGTAATCCGTTTCCGGATTACTGTTTCTATAATTGAAATGAGGTGTGTTATTTGAAACAAAGATTTTTTTGGAAAATACTATTCTATATTTATATTATATTACTTGTTATATCTACAATAATAAAACCACCTTTTAACTATTCAAGCTATTATTATGAAGATAAAATAATTCATTTATTGTCATTTTTTATTGCTTCTGATTTATTTAGTCTTGCATTTTATGAAAAAACAAAAAAAATAAAATACTTTATATTTTTATTTTTCTTTTTACTTTTACCTTTAGGTATTGAATATATGCAATCTTTTTCAGTTTACAGAGTTTTTTCATATGATGA
>CAZRTN010000027.1:8733-11434 GCA_964603015.1 uncultured Thermotogaceae bacterium
TATGGTTTTTTTGAATTAGGAAATCTAATGTATGAAAGAAAAATATATGACGAAGCTTTAGATAACTTTATGAAAGCTATAGAAGTGAAAAAAGATTTTATTTTGTCTTATTTAAAAATAGCGGATGTCTATATGGAAAACGGAAGATACGAAGAGGCTTTGGATTTTCTAAATCAGTCACTAAAGATTGATAAAAAATTTGTTCAATCATATTTAAGAATAGGAGTAATATATAATCAACTTCAAAGATATAAAGACGCATATGTTGTATTAAATCAGGCGACTGAACTTGAAGATGTAGATTTTGAAATATATTATAATTTATCTTATACTCTACAAAAACTTGGCAGACACAGAGAAGCAAAAATAGCCATTGAAAAAGCTCTTGAAAAAAACAGAGAAGACTTCATCCTTCATGAATATTCTTTGATTTTGAAAAATCTTGGTCTTTTTCAAGATGCACTGGAAAAAGAAGAAGAAGCTTTAAAAATATCAAACGAAGACAATAAAGATTTAATCTTAATAACTCTTTTAAAATTATCAGTTATAGTAGAAGATGATTATAAAGTTGAAAAATATTATGAAATGATTAAAAAAGAAGACTTTGAAAATTCTGCGAATTTATTTTATTTTTTCTTTACTCTTTCACAAAACAAGATAAAAGATGCTAAATATATAATTTCTCAAAACGAAGAAACATTATACTTCCAGTCATTGTTAGAAAAATTAAACAAAATAGATGTGTATATAGATAAGTTAGAAAAGATGACAGATAGTAGGATAACAGATTCTATTTTAGAAAGCGTTACTGAAGAAGGCGTTATAGATGGAGTCATTCTATCTGAAGAATTAAACAAAAGAGATGTAGGAGGAATTTCATTAGCTTGGCTAAAAGAAGACAACATGAAGGAAGCCAAAAGCAAACCTGAAGGAATAGGTATATTAACAAATGCTCTATTATTATCTGGATTTAATTATGCTCTTTCTGAAAGAGTTACAAGTATGATAAGTAACTTGATTTGGAAAGATGGTGAGGGCCTTGCATTTTCCAAACTACTACAAAAATTCTATATAGATAGAGTTTTTGGGGAGAAAACTCCTTTAGAAGTATTTATTGAACAAAATTTAGAAGAAGTAAAAGATATGAATTATAAATTATCTAAAGTATTGGTAGATTATGATATCATTACTATGGATTATGATTCTTTATTAGAATTCAAAATGAACAATTTTGAAGAAGCTATAAAAGTCTTTATCTCTTCTATGAGATTAAATTTCAAACCTGATTATATAAACAAAGACAGTTTTAAAGACAAGAATGTAAAAGATATTATAAAATTTGTATTGAATTTAAACGATTTTTAAGAGGTGCAAAAATGAAAAAGTATTATTTTTTAGTAGTTATGATTTTAATAACATCAATTGCTGCATTTTCATTGGATATAACAGCAAGATCTCCTGTGAATAATGCAGAAAATGTTGATATTAGAAACATTTTTAGATGGAATATATCTGAAGAAAATGATTATAATTATAACTTATATTTATCCACAGAAAAAGATATAAGTGAAAAGGATTTGATAATTTCAAATTTATTTTCTAATTTTTATGCTGGCAATATCTTGAAGCCAGATACTGAATATTATTGGCAGATTGAAGCTATAAAAGAAAATCAAAGCTACAAAAGCAATATTTTTCATTTTAAAACTAGACCTCTTGAAGATGGAGATATATTTGAGATAATTTATGGAGATTATGAACAAATAGAATTTTTCAATGATTTTTACTTGGGATTAAAATCAAAAACAATAGATATTTTAAATAAAGCTAAGAAAGTTACCAAATCTTTCTCTTTAAATTCTAATTTTAAAAAGATCACTTTTTATAAAGACTCAGCACTTATCTTAGATATTAATGGAGAAATTTATTTAATAACAAATCAAGAATTAAAACAATTAGAAACAGAAAAAAACTTTATAGACATACAAAATAACATATTATTGTCTGAAAACGGATTGTATTATCTAGATAATGGTGAAATAAAAGAATTCATACAAGATGAAAATATTTCAAAGATAAAAACCATTAATAAAAAGCTTTTTGTTATATATGAAGATAAGATAGAAAAATATTCTGAAACATTAGAACTTCTAAACGAAGCAGATGAAGAAAAAGTCATAGATATATTCCTTTTCGAAGAAGGTTATTTACTACTAAAAAATGAAAAAATATTCTCTATAAACAACGATTTAAAAAGAGAAAATGAGTTAGAATTCAATGTGAACTTTGAAAAATTAAACAGAAAAATCCAGACTTCTAATGGATATCTTTATATCCTCTCTGGGAAAGATATACTATCTATATATAACGAACAATTAGAAAGAATAAAATCAATAAATTTAGACTTTAAAACTGATTACATAATATCTGACAGAGAAAATTTTATTTTGATCGGAGAAAGTATAAAAGCTCAAAATATAAATGGAGACACATTTTGGTCATATGGAACTTTAAATGAAATGGAGATATTTTCATCACCAATAATAAAAGAAGATTCATTTCTAATTGGAGTATCTGATTATCTAAAAAGGCATTTATTTTTCTACAACGATTTTACAGAAAAAATAGATAGTGGATTTATAAAAACAAATACATATTATCAAAAAATTGAAAAAGAAGAAATAGAAAAAGAAGATCAAGA
>CAZRTN010000027.1:11534-14146 GCA_964603015.1 uncultured Thermotogaceae bacterium
ATTTTCCAACAATAACTTCAACACCTGAAGATCTATTGGAAGATGAATTTACTTTTTCTTCAACAACTATAGAAAATGAAATGGAATTTACAATAGATTCAACAGAAACACAAATAGATATAATAACAGAAAAATCAACAATCACAGAAACACCAACTATGACAGAAAATACAACAATCACCGATATAGCAACAATTACAGAAGATGCTACTATCACAGATGTATCTACTAAAACAGAAGAATTAACAGATTTTTCAACAGAATCAACTGTTAATTTATTAGAAGACATTGATTTTGAATTTTACTATGAATATGTTGATTACATAGAAGAAATGTATAATAGTTTAAAAAACGGAGTTTCTGATCTAATCACAGAAGAAAAAATAGTTGAGCAAACAAAAATTATTGAAAAAAATGAAGATATTTATGTTTATGATGTAAATATAGATAAAAATGCAACCGAAACCACAGTTTATTTAAGTGGTTATAAGGATAACGGTGTTTGGAACAACTTAGTTATAAAATTAGATAAAAATCTTGAAGATCTACAAGAAAAAGTATTTGGTGGAGATAAAACAGATTTCATAAAAAAATCTTTAATAACAAAAGACGCTTCTAATAATACAGTAATATTATCTGTTGGAGATACTTCATCTGAAGGACTCAACGGAGATGTATCTATTTTATCCATGGATGCCACACTAAATCATAATTATTCCATGAATTACGGAGACATAGGTAGAGATTCTGGTATAAACATTAAAGACTATGATGGAGAAAACTTTATAATAACGGGTAACTTATATCAAAATAACAAACTAACAGATATGTTCATATCCAAATACACAAATAACGGTTCAAGACTATGGACATCAGCTTTTGGAGGAAAATCAATAGAAATAGCAAGTGATTTTTCTGTAGACAATCAAGAAAACATATTAGCTCTTGGGTCCACTAGATCTTTTGGCTATGGTGGATTTGATATTTACGTAGTCAAAACGGATTTTTACGGAAACGAAATATGGTCAAACACTTTTGGTACATCAGACGACGACCTTCCAGTAGGCATTCAAAATATTTCAGGAAATAGATTTTTAATTTCTTATCAAGCACAAAAAAACGACTATTTTGAAAATAGATTTATGATTATAAATAGTGAAGGAAACGTAATAAAGCAGTTTTCTATAGAATCAGATGGCTATGAAAAACTATTAGGTATAGAAGAATATAAAAACAATTACTATGTCTATGGATTTAAAAGAGAAAATGAAAAAACAAAAGGAATAATTTACACAATTGATATAGATAAAAATGAAATGAATAAAGAATATGAAATTGATACAGAAATGAATTTTGAAATAAGAGCTATAGACTTTCATAATGATTTAATATATATAGCTGGAAATGAATTTGATGAAGAAAAAAACAGAATATTAATCTTAAAAAAGAAATTGAAGGGAGATAAATAATGGAACTTTGTTCAGTATATGATAAATGCGGTGGATGTAACAAACTAGATATAGCTTATGAATACCAATTAAAAGAAAAAGAAGAACACTCACTACAAATATTCAAAGATAAAGAGATAGAAATAGAAAATTTCAAAGGAATAAAACCTTCTCCAGAACTTTACCATTACAGAAACAAAATGGAATACACATTTGGTGATGAATACAAAGGCGGACCTTTGAACCTTGGTATGAAAGGCCGAAAAATGAAATTCAACGTATACTATACAAGAGATTGTAAAATAGCAGATAAAGATTTCAACGACATATTGATATACACAAGAGAATATTTCAAAGAACTCGGATTCTCACACAGAAACTACAGAAGTCACACAGGATATTTAAGACATCTGTCACTAAGATCGGGGAAAAACACAGGACAACTTATGGTTCATCTATCAACGGATCTTACAGATGAAAACGATAAAGCAGTAGAAACATGGGCAGAAGGCCTACAAAAATTAAAATTAGACGGAAAAATAGTATCAATAATACATTCAAAAACAGACAGAAAAGCAAACGTTCTGCAGGTAGACGAAATGAGAGTTCTATATGGAAATGATTACTACATGGACAAAATAGATGATCTCGAATTCAAAATAGGTCCAATGTCATTCTTCCAAACAAATACAAAAGGTGCAGAAGTTCTATACAACACAGCACTTGAATACGCAGAAAACGCTGAAAAAGTATTCGATCTTTATTCCGGTACTGGAACAATAGCTTCTTTGTTATCCAAAAAAGCAAAAAACATCTACGCAGTAGAATTAGTAGAAGAAGCGGTACAAGCAGCAAAAGAAAACGCAGAAAAAAACGGAATAAACAACGTAGAATTTCACGCAGGCGACGTAAAAGAAATAGTAGAAAAACTCCCAGAACCAGACTACGTAGTAGTAGACCCACCAAGAGCAGGACTACACAAAAACGTAGTAAAATACCTAAACAACAAAAAATTCGACAAAATAATATACGTATCCTGTAACCCAACAACACTCGCAGAAAACCTAAGAGACATGAAAAAAGTCTACAAAGTAAAAGAACTAACATTCATGGACATGTTCCCACACACAAGACACCTTGAATCAGTAGCACTCTTAGAAAAAA
>CAZRTN010000028.1:0-6688 GCA_964603015.1 uncultured Thermotogaceae bacterium
TGCTTTGCAATTTATTTTGTTGTTAGTTGGAGGATGGAGGTTGTTGGTTTTTGTACTGTTTTAGATTTTTAACAATGTTTTTTACTTCCAACTTCCAACAATAAACCTTCAACAGAAATTGTGAAACAATTTCTACTTCATGACCTACTTTGATTTTTAATATTTCGGAATTGTATTTAAGTCAAAAAAATTAAAAATTATGTTATAAATTCCCGCAAGTACTTCTACCTGCAATATAACCAGAACTCCAAGCCCATTGAAGATTATATCCACCACAATCACCAGAAATATCTATTATCTCACCAGCGAAGAATAAATTTTTTATAATCTTTGACTCCATTGTTTTTCCATTTATCTCTTCAGTTTTTATTCCACCAAAAGTTACCTGAGAATTTTTCCAAGATTTAGTTTTTGTAATAAAGAAAGACAAGTCTTTCAAATTTTTAGATAATGATTTAATATCTTTATCTGTGAGTTTAAAAGATGGAGAGTTATGATTTTTTATCCCAGATTTTATAAGAACCATATTTATTAATTTTGAATGTATCAAACCTTTTAAGAAGTCTTTTATTTTTCTATCTTTTAAATCTTTTTTTCTTTTGTAAAGAATGTTTTCTAAATCATCTTTTATTATTTCAGGGAAAAAGTCTACGGAGGCAAATATCTTTTCTGATTTGTCCAAGAATTTATGCACAAAATGACTAATTTGCATAACTGGAATTCCAGATAATCCATAATCAGTAAACATTATTTCGCCTATATCAGAAACGATATCTTTATTTCTATGTTTTAAAGTTATCTTACCTTTTATTCTAACTCCTTTAACTTCTTTAGAGAATTTGTTATTGGTTTCTATTTGGACTAAAGCAGGCTTTAAAATTGTTGATGAATGCCCCAAATTTTCAAGTATTTCAAACATGCTTCCATCAGATCCATGGTTAGGTGAAGATTTTCCACCTGTTGAAATTATCAGTTTTTTTGATTTTATTTTTTTATGATTGGAGCTAATAATGAATATATCATCATTTATTTCTATACTATATATTTTGTATCCCAGTAAAAGATCTACATTATTCTCGTTTAATAGAAATTCTAAAGATTCTACAACAGAAGCTGATTCTTCTGTTACTGGATAAACTCTACCATCGATATCTTTTGATAATACTCCAGCGTTTTTAAAGTATTCAATTGTTTTAATGTTATCAAAATTATTTAAAGAATATTCAGCAAATTGTATATTATCACCATGGTAATTGTTTAAAGTTATTTTATTATTTGTATAGTTACACTTACCATTGCCAGTGGCATAGATTTTTTTACCAACTTTATGATTTCTATCTATTAAAATAGTTTTATTTTTTTTGGCAGCTTCTATCGCAGCGATAGTTCCAGCTGCTCCAGCACCTATAACTGCTACATCATATGTGTCCATTTTTAACACCTACAAATTGATATTTTTAATATTTTTTTGCATATTAATAATTATAGAAACAATCTCGTCAATATTTTCTATATCTTTTAAAAGTGCTTTTAAGTCTTCAATAGTTATATTAAGATTGTCTTTGTTTGAAATGAGAGTTTCATTATTTTCATCCATTTCACTTATTAATCTTTTAAAAAGCTTTAAATTATCTTGAGTTCTTTCCATAGATTTTTCTGTTATGTTAGTGAAAACACTAAAAGTATCAGATAGGTAATTTATTTTATCTAATACAGAGTTTATTTCTTTACTTAGTTCTCCAACTTTATCCGAAATTTTATCAGAAGTTTCTTTGGTTTCTGTCGCTAGTTTTTTAACTTCGTTTGCAACAACAGCAAACCCTTGACCTTCTTCTCCAGCTCTACTTGCTTCAATAGAAGCATTTATAGATAATATATTAGTTTGTTTAGAGATTCTTTTTATATTATTTGTTAAATCATTAACTTCTTTGAATTTATCAACCATATTAGTTATAGAGCTTATAGAATTATCTACTTGACTTTGGATATCTGTTAGTGAGTCACCAAGGTTATTTATTTCTTTTATCATATTTGTGTTTTTTTCATTTATATCATTTATCTCTTCTTTACCATCTTTCACAAATTCATCTATGCTGTTTGAAGCTTTATTCAATTCATTTACAGAGTTTATTATACTATGCCCTATTTCTTGGACATTGTTGTTGGCTTTTTTAAATCGAGAGCCAATTATAGTATCAAGGTTTACTATAAAAGAAGTGAGTATATTTTCATGATATAAACTATTGGATAATTTTTTTATAATGTTTTTTTCTTTATCTCCCATAACTTACACCCCATAAATTTTTTCAATGATATCTATTCCACATTTCAGGTTTTCAAACCAATTTAAAAATTGTTTAAATTCTTCTTTTTTATATAAAAGTCCATGTTGGGGAGCCATTAGATCAATGTCATATTTTCCTATAAAATTACTCCAGACTTTACAAGCCTTTGATGAAGTCATGTATCTTTCGTGAAATCCTTTTATGTTTTTTATGTGGGAATTGAAATTTTCAACATATATATTACCTTCATTTTCTACCGCTGCTGCTCCTATATCTCCACTAAATAATATTTTTGATATAGAATCATAAACAGTGAAATTTCCTATAGAGTGTAAAAAATGAGTTGGTACGATATCTAAACTATATCCATCAGAAAAAGTAATTTTACCACCGTTATCTTTTACAGGGACTAATTTGCTATTATCAAAAACTCCAAAATGTGGCAAAAATCTTTCCCATAATCCTGAAACATAGAATTTTGCATTTGTTGAATTTGCCCATAATGATATGCTTGAAGAAACATCTGGATCTTGATGAGAATAAAAAATTGCCTTAATTTTTTGCGGGGAAATGAATTCTACAACATTTGACAAAACCATTGGAAAAACATGTACTCCGCCTGGATCCAACAAAACTCCTTCTTCATTGTGTACTATTAAATATTGATTGGTTGTTATACCCTCTTTTTGAGAATCTTCTATTCCCAATAGTATAAATTTATGATTTTCATTTTCAAATAAAATTTTTGGTTCTACTATATTCATAATGTAACCTCCTTGCTGTTATTGACAGTATATTTCATTTTTGATATAATTCTTCTGATATAGAAGTCTTCATAGTTCAACGGATAGAACAGAGGATTCCTAATCCTCAGATCGAGGTTCGACTCCTCGTGGAGACACCAAAAATAAAGCAGTCAAAGAACTGCTTTATTTTTATTTTAACATAAAAACAGATAAAAAATATCTGCTATAATAAAAACTCACAAAGAAATCATATTCTTTGTGAGGGATAATGTTTAATTTCTAATTTTTTATTTACCGATATTACATCAATTCTTACTTCTTCAAAATTTCCTTTGAATCTGTTTATATAAAATTCAGCAGTTCTCATAATCTTTTTTAATTTATTTATGTCTGCTCTTTCTGCTGGATCATATAGTTCATCACTTCCACCCTTTACTTCTATGAAAACTAAAACATCTTTATCCAAAGCTATAATATCTATTTCTCCAAATTTTGTTTTGAAGTTTCTTTCTAAAATTTTATAATCATTTTTTGATAGATATTTTACAGCTGTGTCTTCGAAAATTATTCCTTTGTTATTCATTATCCGTTTATACCAGGTACTCTAAGATAGTCTTTGTTTTTCTCTGGGAAATTTTCAACTATTTTATCTCTATTTTTGAATTGTATGTTTTTATCTTTGTGCAGTGGCATTTTTATTTCTTCATTTATAGGGTTTGTTAATTCAGAAACCCCTTCAACGTTTATATTATCTAATTCAGACATATAATCTAATAGTTTGTTCAAATCCTCTTTTATCACTGTTTCTTCTTCATTAGTCAAATCGATATTAGAAAGTTTTTTTAATTTTTGTATAAGTTCACCATTTATTTTTATCATTTAAATTCCTCCATTTAATTGAATTCTATATATATTTTATCATCATTCATTTTGAAATCGGAAATTTTTAAATTATCTGTAATAATATTAGAAGGTAACTTAACAAGAATATTTTTATCTTCTATTCTAATAAACTCTGGTAGTTGTGATTTATCTATCTTTTCCAAAGGTAAATTATGCCTAAAAACAAATTCTCCAGAGAGTTTTTCAGGGATGTTTTCAATACTTATTCTATATTTCAAGAAAAGTACTTTTATTATAAAATCATTATTTTCGGTTTTGAAATTAACAGTGTTTCCCATTAAAAACCCTAATAACTGACCGTTAGATTTGTCAATAATACTTTGCGATAACTCTTTAATAAAATTTGTGTCGAATTCTATATACATATTAATCTCTATAATTCATTTCTAGTTTGAATTCTTTATCTTGTACAGTTAGCTCTTTAACAGCTAGTGAACTTAATGTATTATTAATTAAAGGATTGATATCTACTTTGTTTAAATCTATTGTTAATTTGTTATCTGCAGAATCAAAGACTTCTGTAAATTTTGATAGTATTTTGAATACACCTTCTAAAATTTTTCTTACACCCTCATCGCCTGTTATAGAAAAATCCATAATACCTTTTGAAAGGGTTTCAGGTTTTTGAGTCATTTTTATAAGGGTATCAAACTTTGCATCTTTTTTTAAAACATTTACATCCACTTGAAAATGAATTCCATCTTCTTTTAATTCCACATTTAAGTTTTTTAATCCTTGTACATTTGTGTTTTCTTCGACAATTCTGTCAATCAAGCTATTAACAAATTCTTCGTCAACATTTATTTTTAAATATCCCATAATTAACCCTCCTAGTGAAAAATAATATATACTAAATTATAACATGATAATTATTTATAAAAATAAATCTGAAATAATTTTTAATGTCATTTTGTGATAATATTGTTATAGAAAAAAATATGAGGTGATTAACTTGAAATTAGGTGTGATTAGTGATATTCATGGTTCTTCTATTCTTTTAGAAAAAGCATTGAATGCATTAAAAGATGTTGATAGGTATATTATATTAGGGGATGTTTTATATCATGGAGCTAGGAATGATCTTCCTGAAGGTTATAATCCCAAAAAAGTCATATCTTTATTAGAAGATAAGAATTATTCTTTTATTACTGGGAATTGTGATTCTCAGATTGATCATCATGTACTTAATATTCCAGAACCTATTTATTATAAGACAGAATCATATAATGAAATAAACTTTTTTATGACACATGGATGGACACCACCGATCGATGAAGCTGTTCCTATGGCAAAAGAATTAAAATGCAACGTATTGCTATACGGACACACACACATTCCAGAGTTTAATAAAAAAGATGGGTTGTATATAATTAATCCGGGATCTATTTCATTACCAAAAGAGTCTTCTAGAAAAACAGTTTTAAAAATACATTTGGAAGATTATAAAGTTGAATTTATAGATATTGAAAATGACGAAGTATATAGAAGAGAGGAGTTAGAAATTTGAAGAGTTTAAAAATTCTTTTAATATTACCATTTTTTTCTGTGTTTACTCAAGTTGGAATAGCTTCTTCTTTTCCACAAATTTTAGAAATTTTTGGTAATAACACTTTTTATACAAGTACTTTTATAGCTATAACTCCATTTGTTTCAATGGCACTTGGATCTTTTTGGGGACCAATACTTAGAAAATATGGTGAAAGAAAAGCTTTTTTAACTGGCTTAACTGGATGGGGAATAAGTTTTTTCTTTGTAGCTTTGTTTTTAACTAATCCAATATTAGCAATTTTTTTCAGAGCTTTACAAGGCCTTTTTGATCCACTGTTTTTTAATATAGCTCTTACAGGTGTTTCAAAAGCTGATATTGATCTCAAGAAAAAATCAAAATTTTATGGATATGTAGAAATAATGGGGAGTTTAGGAGCGATATTAGGACCATTGATATTGGGGACTGGGTTTATTTATTTTCCATATGTATTTTTGTTTGCTTTGGCAATATTTTTGACAATATATGGGTTTATGACTTTTAAAAGTATAGATGATGTTAAGATTGATTATTCTAAAAAAGAAAAAAAGAAATTTTCTCCAGCAATTTTTTTAGCTACTATTTTTGGTATTATTACTCTAGTAGCAATCGTATCGAATCAGGTTATAATTCCAGTTTATGTGGAAAATAATTTTAATATGCCTGTTTTGGGGAAAATATTGTCTTCTGCATTTTCTTTATTTGTTATGTTAGGAAATTTTATGAAACATAAAATATATGGAATAAAAAAATGGCTCCCTGTCTCTATTGGGTTGGTTATTTTCGTTTCTTATCTTTTTATTTCAAATCCACCTATTTATTTGACGATTGCTATATTTAGTGGTTTATTATTAGGGCTTTCATTAACAATGAGTAGTGAATATGCATCTATATTATCTCGTGGTTTTGAGGATACAGGGATGTCTGTATTTTCTTCATTAAGAATTAGTGGGAATATTTTTGGACCTTATTTAGCTGCTTTAAGTATGCCCATTGTTTTAATAAGTTTAAGCGCTATGACAATTGTCTCTGCAGGATTATTAACCGTGTCAGAAGACGAGGA
Source organism: uncultured Thermotogaceae bacterium (assembly GCA_964603015.1). Lineage (GTDB taxonomy): Bacteria > Thermotogota > Thermotogae > Petrotogales > Petrotogaceae > Geotoga. The sequence continues at coordinate 6,523 of CAZRTN010000028.1, forward strand.
GGATGAATAACATGGATCAAACTATTCAAGAATTTACCAGTTTCATTTTTAATTATTACGATACTTTAGTTTCTTCAATATGGATATTGTTACCATTAGCATTTTTTCTGAATTTTTTAACAAAATTTTCTTCTAAATTTTCAATTTTTCTGATAGGATTTTATGG
>CAZRTN010000028.1:6788-13949 GCA_964603015.1 uncultured Thermotogaceae bacterium
ATTTTTTAACAAAATTTTCTTCTAAATTTTCAATTTTTCTGATAGGATTTTATGGATCCTATTCTTTGTTAATTCCATATTTATTGAAAATAGAAGAAGTAAATAACTTTATATATGAATATGCAGACTTTAAATTCTTTATATTTTTTATAATCAGTTTTATTTTTGGATTGATATTCTATAGTATAGTGAAAATGGCATTATCTGTTGGTGGATTCATTTTAGGAGGTATTTTAGGATATAATTTAGGAAACTTTTTAATAAGTTCAAATTATGACTATTTAGAAAATTTACCTTTTGATCAAGAATATATACCATGGATAATTTTTGTTGTTTTAGGTGCTGTTTTGGCATTACTAATATCTAAAAATTACAATAAAATCATCACAGGCATTTCTGTCATTTTTGGATCTGCATTGCTTTCTTTCTATTCTATTTTTTTATTGGAGAAATATGTTGGTTTAGACATTGGTGGAAATAGATTAATGAATGGATTAAAAAATATAAGCGAGATGGAGTTCTATGTTTTAATTGTTGCTTTTGTAATATATTTAGGATTGGGATTTTATACTTTAAAAAGAACTAATGATGTAGAGAAAGAGGTTGTAAAGAATGGACGTTCTAATAGAAAAACTGAATAGTGTAAAACCTGAAATAAAAGACGAAGTAGAATCTAGATTTAATGAGTTCATAAAATTAGGTAAAGAAGGAAACAAATACGAACTTTTTTCAGAACTCTCATTTTGTGTTATGACTGCTAATTGGTCTTCAAAAGGTGGCATAAAAGCACAAAATTTTATTGGCGAAAAGGCATTTGCTGAATTAGAAGAGGGTAAATTAAACAAAAAAATGAAAGAAGTAGGGCATAGATTTCCTAATACTAGAACAAAATATATAGTATCTAATAGATGGATTATAGATGAATTACCTGAACTTATTAAAAAAGATCCTTTTGAAGTTAGAAAGTATATAGCCAAAAATGTAAAAGGTATTAGTTGGAAAGAAGCAAGCCACTTTTTAAGGAATATTGGAGTTAGAGATTTGGCGATATTAGATAAACATATTATGAGAATAATGCTTAAAAATAATATGATTAATGAAATTCCAAAATCTGGTTGGTCTGAAAAGAAATATCTTGGGGTAGAAAATAAACTTAAACCGCTATCCTTAAAGTTTGGCGAAGATATGGGGAAATTAGATTTATACCTTTGGTATTTGGCAAAGGGTTCGATAGATAAATAAATTAGAGAATAAGTAACAAAGGAGATGATTACATGCCTATTTATAGATATAAGTGTAAAGATTGTGGTGAAGAATTTACAGTGATGCATTCTATGAAAGAAACACCTGAGATTACTTGTGAAGAATGTGGTTCTGAAGCGGAAAAGATTATAGGTAATGTTGGTATAGCTTTCAAAGGTTCTGGTTATTATGTTAACGATTCTAAAAAGAGTGATAACAAAGCCAAAACAAAGTGATTTTGGCTTGACAAATGATTAACACTATTGTATAATTTAATTCGGATATTTTAAAGTGGGCTATTAGCTCAGCTGGCAGAGCGGCTGACTCTTAATCAGTAGGCCGCAGGTTCGAATCCTGCATGGCCCACCATAATACAAAAAGCGGAAGTCACCCAATAAGCTTCCCACCTCGGACAAGAAAGTCGACAGGGGTTAATGAAATAATATTTAATTGCTGTGTGTTTATATATAAACACAAACGGGTGGCTTGTATAAAGCTACCCGTTTATTTTTATTTAAAAAACAAAAAGGATGGTGATACTCATAAGCGATAAGAACAAAGTAGTTAAGAATGAAGGTATCAGAGCTTCAAAGGTATTGCTTATTGACGCTGAAGGCGAAAAATTAGGGCAAGTATCAAAACAAGAAGCACTGAGAAAAGCAAGAGAATCGGGATTGGATTTAGTTCTTGTTGCTCCAAACGCAAGGCCACCTGTTGCTAAGGTTATGGACTATGGTAAATATGTTTATGAAAAAGAAAAGAGAGAAAAAGAAGCAAAGAAAAATCAAAAAAAACAAGTTCTAAAAGAGATGAAATTCAGACTAAGAATAGACGATCACGATTTCGATACAAAAGTGAATAAAATAAGAGATTTCTTACTAGAAGGTAATAAAGTAAGAGCTGTTATAATGTTCCTTGGAAGAGACATAATGTTTAAAGATAGAGGTAAAGAATTAATAGATAGAATTGTCGAAGACACTAAAGATATTGCAAATGTTGGTAGAAAAGCCAAAATGCAAGGTAGAGACATGGACATCTTCCTAGAACCTGATCCGAAAAAAATCAAACAATATGAAAAAAATAAAGAAAATAATGAAGATAATGAAAGCTAAATTTTAAGGAGGAAGTACAATGGCTAAACACAAAATGAAGACAAAAAGTGCCGCTAAAAAAAGATTTAAAGTTACTGGAACTGGAAAGGTCGTAAGACATAGAAGCCATACAGGACATAACACAGGTAAAAAAACAAATTCAAAAATGAATGATTTAAAGAAACAACAAATCATAGATCCAAGTTTTCAAGATGCTGCAAAAAAATTATTAGGATTAAAATAATAAAGATAAAGGGAAGGAGACATGAACAATGAGAGTTAAGAGAGCGGTTACTTCAAGAAAAAAGAAAAAGAAATTTTTAAAAGCTGCAAAAGGCTATAGAGGTGCAATGAGCAGAAGATACTCATTAGCTAAAGAACAATTCTATAGATCAGGAGCATATGCATACCAAGGTAGAAAAAAGAAAAAAGGTGATTTCAGAAGACTTTGGATCACAAGAATTAATGCAGCAGCAAGAAATGAAGGAATAAAATACAATGAATTAATTCATGGTTTGAAAATAGCTAATATAAACATAAATAGAAAAATGTTGTCAGAAGTAGCAGTAAATGACTATGATACATTTAAAGAATACGTTAATATTGCTAGAGAAGCGTTAAAAGCATAAAAAAGAGAGCTATAAGCTCTCTTTTTTTTTAATGTCTATTATTTTCCACCAATACTCATATTTTTAATTAACATAGTTGAACCTGAAATAGAGCCAGTATATTTAAAATCAGAAGAAACATCATCTATGTTTTCTAATAATTCAGGTATAGTTCCTGCAAGAGTCATACCTCTAAAACTTCCCGAAAAATCTCCATTTTCAATAATTCTTCCACTTATTTGAACAGAAAATCTTCCTGAAACTGGATCAGCTGTATGTAATCCCATTATGCTTTCTATGTATAATGCCTTTTCTTGATTAATAATTTTTTTCTTTGTAGTAGTAGTTAATGCATGCATGTTAATAGGTGAAATATTAGGGATTGGTGAACCAGATGATGCAAAAGCATTACCTGTTGGTTCTTCTCCCAATGCATTAGCTGAATATATATTATGGGCGTAATTTTTCAATACACCATTTTCTATGAAATGGAATCTTGAAGTATTGTTACCTTCGTTGTCAAAACTACTTATAATAGGGGCTGAACCATTCATAGGATCATGAATTAAATTGAATTTTGAAGAAGCTACTTTTTCTCCTTTTTTACCTTTGAAAAATGATTTTCCTTTAAATACATTTTCTCCTGATAAAGAACTAAATACTATTCCAATCAATTGTGCTGATGTATAAGGAGATAAAACTATATCATATCTTCCAGATTTTAATATTTTCGCTTCTAAACCAGCCAAAGCTTTTTCTGCAGCGTTTTTAACTATTTTATCAGTATCTATTAATCTGTAACTTTGAGAAATTTCGAAATCAGATCCCATTGAAGATTTATCCCCTTCTACAGCTGCTAACATAATTGAAGCTGAAGAAGTTGTGTAATCAGCGTATTTATAAACATCATTTGTATTTGCGAATATAATTTTAGTAAGGTTTGTTGTGTGTTCTGCTCCTCTAACAAATTTAATTCTTTCATCATATTCTCTAGCATCTTTTTCCATTTTTTCTGTAATTTCAATTAAATCATCTAGTTCTAATCCTTTAGTATCTTCATCATAAGCCCAGTCGATATATGTAAATTCTTTGTCGTTTGAAATGTCATTATTTTCATCTTTTTCAGAATATTTAGCCATACTGATAGCTTTTTTTGCTGCTTTCATAAGTTCGTCTTCTTCTAAAATATTAGTCATACTGTTTGAGACTCTTCCATCCTTAGATATAACTTTTATACCAGCATTACCCTTTTCTCCTTCAGTAAGTTCGTCTAATTTTCCGTTTGAAAAAGAAGCTTTTTTTGAAGAGTTTTGAAACACATTTATTTGTCCTTTAAACCCTTCATCTTTTATATAATTTAATACATTTTTAATTCTATCTTTCATTATTTAGTTCCTCCTTTTACTACTCCACCAACTATTATTTTTGGAATTCTTATTGTAGGTTGTGCGTCTGAGACAGGTGCTCCTTGACCATCTTTTCCACATGTTCCAACGGCATATCCGAGATCATCTCCGACCATATCTATAGTTTCTAACACTTCAAGGCCATTTCCTACTAATGAAGCGCCTTTAATTGAATTCTTGATTTCTCCGTTTTTAATTATATATCCTTCTGTTACAACAAATTGGAAATCTCCTGAAATAACGTCTACTTGACCGCCACCCATTTTTTTAACAAAAATTCCATCTTCTACAGACTTTATTATTTCTTCTGGTTTATCTTTTCCTGGAGCTATAAAAGTGTTTCTCATTCTTACAACAGGAAGATGCATATAAGTTTGTCTTCTTCCGTTGCCTGTTGATTGTGTATTGAATTTTTTAGCAGTTAATCTTGACTGCATGTAGCCTTTTAAAATTCCATTTTCTATCAAAACAGTGTCTTCTGTTTTTATTCCTTCGTCGTCATAATTAAGAGTTCCTCTTTTATTTTTTAAAGTGCCATCATCTCTAACAGTAACCTTTTCAGAAGCAATTTTTTTGCCTACTTTATCTCTATAGACTGAACCAGAAAGAACTAAGTCAGCTTCCATTCCGTGTCCACAAGCTTCATGGATCATAGTTCCTCCAGCTTCAGAAGATAAAACAACTGTCAATTCACCTGCTGGAGCATCTTCACCTTCCAATTGACTAACAGCTTGTCTAACTGAATCGTCACACAATTCTTTAATCATACAATCGTCAAAAAATTCATAACCCATATTTGCACCATTACCTGATAAACCTCTATATATTTGTCCATTTTCATCAGTAATATAAGTAATTACAAAAAATACAGGATATCTTCGAACGTCGTTAGAAATTTCTCCGTCAGAATTAACAATTTTTACTTTTCTAAAAGAATCCATGTATCTAATGGTTATTTGTGAAACTCTTTTATCTAAAGTTTTTATGTAATCTACAGCAAAATTAATTCTTTCAATTTTTTCTTCTGTGTCAACTTCATCAAAATCTCTCTTAACAGCCATATTGTTTAATTCTGGATTTTCTTTTAATTCTTTAACTTCAATTTTTTCTTTAAAACTTCTTTTTTCTGCAGATTTTGATAAATTATCTGCAAGAGTTTTTAAAGATTCAAATTCTGGTTTGTTGGTGTGGGCAAAAACTGTTTCTTCTCCTTCTGTAACTCTTATACTAGCACCTTTTCTAGAGTTAAAAGTGCTATCTTCTATCTTGCCATTATCGTACATTATAGCGTTTGCTTCTGATTCTTCAAAAAAAATCTCAGCATAATCTCCACCTTGAGATAATGCTGTATTTAATATTTCCAAATATTGGGAATGGTTCATTTTTCTACCTCCTCGTTAAAATCTGTATATAAAAATTATACGCTTCACTAACTAGAAAATCAAATATATATGTTATAATTTTTTAAAATTGGAGGTGTTCATTTTGAAAATAAGAGTTTTAATAACTCTATTGTTGGTATTTTTAACGATTGCTATTTCTGTTAATGTTAATTTAAATATGAACTTAGGCGATTCTTTTTCCATAAAAAATTATGATACTTTTTCTGGTAAATTACCTAGTTCCTATATAACAAATGATGAAATCTATTTTAGAGCAGATGGCTCAGCATCAGAATATATTTTTGAAGTTGATGGATGGAATTATAAAATAAACATAACAAACCATACATATGATTCAACAGTGCTTTTCATAAATGAGTTTGAAAAAGATAGAAATAAAAGAAATTACGAATATCTTTTAAAGGAATTAAAAAAAGCAGAAAAATATATTTACATGTCTTTATATGATATTGAATTACAAGAATTCTATGAAGCGCTCAAGCAAAAAGCAAATGAAGGATTAGAAATAAAAATTGTGACAGAAGCTGATAATAAAAATTATTATACAGAAAAATTAGATAGAAACGAAAAAATAGAATTAAAATATGATGGGAATTATAGATTGATGCACAATAAGTTTATAATAATAGATGGCTATTTATTGATAACTGGTAGTACTAATTTTTCAGATAATGGAATAAATTATAACAATAATAACCTACTCTTTGTATATAATAATGAATTGACTGAAAATTATATGCTTGAATTTAAAGAACAATTTGAGAATGAGAGTTTTGGTAAAAAGGGGAAAGATGAAAAAGCATTTCAAGATATTAAAATGATCAATGGAGAGATAAACTCATATTTTACACCAGATGAAAATTATCAAGAAATAATTTTAAATTATATAGAAAAAGCTGAAGAAGAAATAAAAGTAATGATTTTTACTTTTACTGATTCAAAAATAGCTCAAGCTCTTGCAGATGCTTATAAAAGAGGTGTTGAAGTAAAAGTAATAACAGAGACATTCCAGTCAGGATCAAGATGGTCTGTTTATGGAGGTTATCAGAATGAATTCCCTTTTATTTTGGATAAAAATTACAAAACTTTTCATCACAAATTATTTTTAATAGATGATAAACACATATTAACTGGGTCATACAACTTTACAAAATCAGCTTTAGAATACAACGATGAAAACGCAGTTATAATTAGTGATAGCGGAAGATTATATAAAGCTTATGAAGAAGAATTCGATTTTCTTTGGAAAGAATATTCTCAATAAACGTAGAAATAATTTCATAATAGCATGTTGGCAGTTTAGCAAATTTGCATTTTAGTAAAAACTTATGCCAAAATGCTAATTCGACAAAAAGCAAAATAGCCATAGCTGTCATTTCGACTAAGATGCGTAGCATCGCATGGAGAAATC
>CAZRTN010000029.1:0-13486 GCA_964603015.1 uncultured Thermotogaceae bacterium
AAACTCTTTTAGGTACAAATGTATTATAAAACAAAGAAGTTGGTTTAGGTTTAAGATTAAAAGGCACTACTTTTTGTATATAAATACCTTTAGATGAGTATAGAAATTTTTGTTTATAAGGAAAACTTATATCACTAGTATTAGCCCTAAAAGTATTAGCTTGCTTAGCTTCTATAAAAGATATTTCACTTATATTGGTTAAAAATGCCAGCCTAAATGGAATATTTGTAACATTTTTAACAGGCTCATCAGTATCCAAATAAAAAATATTTTTAGCCTTTTTATTCCACCTAATACTAAAATCTGCTGTTATAGAAGAAGATTGCATTATAGATTCGTAAGACTCTTTGGTTTTAGTCACTAATTGTTTTATGTATGGCAAGCTTACCTTGCTTGTTAAAGGAAAAGTATCAAATTCATAAAACCATTCTTCTATAAAACCATTTTCTTTAAGCTCTTCTAAATAAAAAGAAAGATATAATTCTGATTTAGATTTAAATTCAATCATGGATTTGTTATTTTAGTTAATTCATTCTTTAAATCTAAGGCAGCCCTTCTAACAGCTCCTGTTTCTTTACAACCTTGATAAGCATATTGATCTATTTCAAGTCTTCTTATAGCATCATTAAGTCTTTTTTCAAACCTATCTGTTTCAGCTTTGATTTCTACTAATTCTTTTAATGTCATTTTATTATTTATTAAATAATTAACTTAATTATTTGTTTTCTAGATAATTTTTCCCATACTCCATTACAAACCTTTAAAAAATAATGTTCGGGATATTTAGAATAAGGGGTATTCCTATAAATTTCAAATATACCTTCATCTATTACTGCTTCATAAGGAGTATTTACAAATTCTCTTTTAAAATGGAATTTATCATCTTTCCCTAATATCTTAGCAACCCAAAATTTGCCATAATATCCCCCCTCCCTATTCCCAGGAGTTATATAAATTTTCTTGTTAATCTTTTCAATTGTTGTATTCCAACATGCCATACAAATTATTTCTTTAGTTTTAAAATTGATTGTTTATCTATTGAAAATACATCTCCCATATCATTAGACATAGAAGGGGATTCATTATAAATCTCGGGTTTTCCTGTGGTTTCAACAAAGTTAACATTATCAATAGTATCTTCTAAAGCCTGGTTATAAGCATCTATTTGAGCTTGTTTGATAGCTTCGTTTATCTTATTATATAAATAAGTATAATCATGATGTTTGGTGTACTTTAAGATATTAAAACTTTCTAAATATTCTTCAGGATTTTTCATTTTAACTCCTCCTCTAAAAATATATTAATAGCATCATAGAAATCACCATTCCAATATCTGTCTTTATTTAACCTTTCAAATTTATCTGTTAGATTTTTAGCTAATTCATATAATACTCCTCTTCCCTCAAGAGACGAGTTTTTTATAAAAGAAACTACTTCATAGAAAGTTTCATACCAACTAACAAACCCATTAGGAAACTCTTCTTTAGAGGTATTTACTTTTTTTAAAGCATTAAGACTTACATTACAATTACCTTTATCTTTAAAATATACTTTTATCATAGTATTTAATATACCTACCTTTTCAAATTTAGAAATTGTACCAATATTAGTCTTATCTCCTATTTGAAAAGTTTCATTATCTGATAATCTTTTTACTTTACTAATTATAAGACTGTAAGTTTTATTTGGAATAGGGTTTTTATCATGTTCTTTATAAGCTAAAATTTCATAATCTTTTCTACTAAAAAATTCAATTTCCTTTTTAGTAGCCTCTCTGAAAGAGGTAAACCTGTTAGAAGGAGTAAAATTTCCGTTATTACTAGTAATTACTTCATATTTAGGAGTTCTCCACAAATTACATTTATGTTTAAATACATATAATCCTTGACCTTTAAAGAAAGTAGCGTAAAATTCACCAGGTATTAATTCATCATAAGAAAGTGGATATTTAACCTCTTCCCAAAATTCTGGGTAATTTTCTACCTCCTTAGCTAAATATCTTTTTCCAGATTTTCCAAAATATTCTGGAAATGTTCCTGAATGAAAACATGCAAAATCTCCTATTTTTTCATTATTTCCTGGAAAATCTTTAATTAATTTATATTTTTTCATTGGTTTTTATAATTTAAGTTAAAAAATACCCACGACTTTAGCCTTGGGATTAATATAAGCACCTATCTAATAGATCTTATATGGCTACTTAGAATCAAGTGTACATCTTGTCTAAGGTATTCAGATCTATCTAACCTAAACTAGGTTCAGGAGATTTTTCCGATTCTTTATATTCTTTATATTTTTTACTAAAATAGTTTAAAGCATCTTTGAACTTGTCTTTTATATTGTTACGCATTTCCTTAATACTTTTACCTCTTATTATAGGTACTAAAGATATTAAATTATTTAACTCGTGAGGTTCTACAAAAACTATATATGTATATCTTTTTTTTACTGCTTTAAATAAAGCTTTATAATACTTGTCTTTTATAGCAGTAGAGACAATTACACGATTATTCAAATCATCCTTTACAACTACAACTTCTAGATAACTTTGAAATTTATAAGAAATAATAAGATTATCTATAAGAACATAAGACTTCCCCCTAATAACAAGACCACGATGGAGATTATATATATATAAAAGATCATTATAGCCCTTCAAACCATTAAAATACAATTGGTTTATATCATAAATTTTATTTTTATAATTAAACAGTTTCTTCATATTTTTTAGTTTTTATTTTAGATCTGGATTTAGTATTATAATCAGTATCTTGATGCATAAGATCAATATCATAATACAATCTAAACGGTACTTCTCTAAAATCTTCTCCCAAAACTTCATTAAATACAAAATTTGTAAAAATGCCCGTCATTTTAGAAGCTATTAAAGCTCCACAGTGGGTTGTTGCTTTAGCAGAACATTGTAAATCAGGAACACTTTCATCAGCAAATAAGGTTTTTTCATAAGCTTTTTCCTGTCCTTTTTGTACAGCAAATATTTGAATAGACTCTGCAAGCATTCTACCATCTATAAACAATTTTCTATCAGGAAGATCTTTCCATTTTTCAAAAGCCAATTTTCTTGTATGCATGTTATCCAGACAAGAAAATACAATCTCATTTGAAGGGCTATCCTTATCATAATTACCAAAATTGTAAATATCATCGTTTTTAGAAAACTTTTTACCTTGCTGCACTACTAGTTCAGCTTTATTTCTGCCAACGTCTTCTATAGAATAATGTTGTCCAGACATATTAGTATCATCTACATTATCACCATCAAAAATAAAAATCTCTGAACCTATTCTAGCTATAAATAAGCTGAGCCAGCTTCCAATGCCGCCAGCTCCTATAATCATTACAGTTTTATTTGAGGCTTCTTCAGCCCATTCTAGTGCTTTAAATCTTGTATTTACTCCTTTGTTTTCCATAATTAATCTACTAATTGAAATGATTTAATTGAATCAAGTGCATTTAATACTTCTGTAACAAGTGCTTTATAGTTATTTTTAAACTTCCGGACATAATTTTTCATATTAAAAATCTGTTCTTCAACACTTGCAGGATCATCGTCTAATTTAAATTTTTCTAAAAAGATGTCGTAAGATTCTGCCATTATTTCACAATGCTCTTTAAGTTCTTGTTTGTATTCAGAACTTTTTTTATATGCTCTATCTGTCTCTTTTAAAGCATTTTTAACAGTACCTTCATATTCTTCATCCAACATTATCAATTTGCCTAATAATGATTCGTTAGATATATTTTCTACAATTACATCTTCTATTAATTCCTCTTCAAAAAAAGATCTTTGCACATGAGGTTCAATTCCATCATACACATTACTATACATACTATTATTATTATGTATGGAATGTTTATTATACTTAGTCTTATTAAACTTCTTTTTATTTCTTTCAGCAACTATTTTAGACACTTCTTTATATCTAATGTCGTCAATTTCATCAGACTCTAAACTTACGTCTACATCTAAAGACAAGACTTCTTTTTTAGTAGGAACTTTAATTTTAATGCTCGTGTTTTTAACTGTAATCTCTCTACAACTATCCTCCGCAGGAATAGATATTTTAGCACAATAATCACCTTTGAAATCTACAATTAAAGACAAATAGTAATCATAATGCTCAGCATTTTCATACAATTCCTCATCATCTGTACCACTAAAATATGCGCCCATACTATGATGCGTATGTATATGACCTCTTCTTAATTCCATACCGTCTTTGACTCTGTCAAACATGTCAACCACACTTTCATCATTAGTGTATTCTGTATATGCAGAAGATCCTATATCTTGTAAATATAGCTCTGTAGCATATAGTTCTAAACTATCTAAATCATTTATAGAGCCTTTTAATTCTTTATAAAATAATACACCGCTCCATTCAGTTTTTCCTATTAAAGAATGATAATATAATATCTGATTTTGCAATCTTTGTGATATTGTAAGAGTAGGCTCTTTTTTTACATTGAAAATGCTAGGTTTGATTTTTTCTTCTTTTTTAATACTATACATAATTTTTATTTTATAGTTAAATACTTATTAAATATTTTTTCCAATTCATCTTTTACATCATTTGTTATATCAGGATGAATAACATCTGAATGTTCTGGCCAATCTTTACCAGTTTCAGTTAGATTATCCTCAAAATGCAATTCTAATTCTTGTCCTTTAAAAGAAGGTATATCTACATAAGCCCCCTCCTCTATATTACGTGTTATTACGTTTATTTTACGAAGAATCTCTTCTTTAATAGTCTGTATAGAAGCTGTACAAGTCTTGTCGAAATATGTGTTATCTCTAGTTTTTTGTACAAATTTATACTTATTTTTATCTAAAAGCTTTGTCAATATTTCTTCTACACTATTAAAATCTACCTCGTACCAAACAAAAGAACCTTTTTTTCTTGTAATAATTTTAATATTAGATATAATATTGTCTTTGTAGTAGTCTATTAAGGAATAAATAGTATTTGTTCCTATTGATATTAGGTCAAAATGAAGATTTTGTATTTCATCAACATTATATAATTTACTACTATATGTATCACCATCATTCTGCCATGATAAATATTGTGGTATGAATAAAACAAATTCTTCTATAAGATCTTTAAGACATTCTTTATTATATGTTGATGAATAAAGAATTTTACCTAAAAGTTCTGAAAAATATCCTATACCTATGCAATAAGTACCTAAACCATAAACTTCTGATAAATGGGAAAATGAATAATCTTTATATACGTCTGTATAGGAAAATGTTTGTCTAAACCCTTTTAGGGCCCCATCAGACATATTAATTATAAAATAAATATCTTTAATATTATGAGAAAAAATATCATTTCGCACAGTTATTTGCGGGAATTTTATTATAATTCTGTCTAATTTATCATAATCAACATTTTCCTCTCCAAATGATTCTATAGCAGCATTTTTAAAAAATGTGTAAAGTATTTTTGTGCGTCTAACCTCTTCAGCATGTTTTCTAACAATATATTTAAATCTGTCTAATGCTAACTTTCTGTATTTTTTAACGTGTAAAATGCCGAATCGTCTGGAATAAATACCTGATCTATTTAAATATACAAACATACTTTTGGGATTAGATCTTTTTTTGGATAATGTTGATTCGCATATATAATGACTGCGTGCAAATATACTTATACCTATACTTAATACGCCATAGCTGCCTTCTGAATATATACGTGTTGTAATTATGCTAGGGTGAAATGGTTGATAATAAAATATTTTTTCTACGAGTAATTCTTCATTTATTTCTTTAGTTGCAGTTTCTTGATCAGTCATATCAAATTGTTTTTAAAACAAAAAAAAGGAGTAGCATTTTACTACTCCTTAATTTATTAATTATTAGTATAACTAGCTAGATACTCTAGCATACTTACCATCATTTAATGCGGATAATTCCTCCATCATTTGTTGATACTCCTTACTAAAAGTTTCTTCTTCTTCAGGAGCCATGTTAGACATTTTATCTTTGATATTTTCAAGTAGATTAATTGCATCCACAATCATTATTTTTAACTCAGAATTTTCTGAGTTAGTTTTTGTGACAGGGATATCAGATTTACTACTTTTAAATTCAGATAAAGTACTTTTAAATTCAGATAAAGCTTTTCTCATTTGTTCAGCAGTTCCATAATTACCAGGACTTTTGCTATACTGGTTTTTAAACACAGGGTATTTTTTAGACATTTTGCTGCATTCTGATCTAAGTTTATGAAAACTCATTTTAGAGTAGTCTACACCAGATTTAACATCCAATGGTTGTAGAAACAATATAAAGTCAAAATCAGGAAGAACTGAACCATTCATATCCAAACTATGTTTAGTTTCTTTAATTACAGTTCTTTTTCCTTCAAAATCAATTTTTCCTTTTAACTCTTTTTTAAGTTCTCCAAAAGTTCTTGCAGATACTTCAAATTTTTCTAATCCTGCTTGACCTGGTAATTTAATTTTTACTGTACGTTCCATAAAATTTAAAATTAATAATTAAACAATTGTTTATTTGTATTAGTGTTTTACTTATAAGTAATTATTCTGGAAATCTTTCTTCTAGTGCTTTCTGAAAAAGTTTTTTCTTATATTCAAATACTAAGATATCTCCATCAATTTCGGCATATTTTTCCCAATCTACTTCCTGTGTTTGAAGACATTCTTCTTTATCAATTTCACATTGATCTATTTTAGAAGAAACTTCTAATATTTTAGATTCTAAGTTTCTTTTGTTCTTTTTCACTATGTGAGGACGTTTAATAGAATCTTTTACTTCTTTACTAGATTTTAGTAATTCTTCAAATGTGTTTGGTTTTTTCATCTTCATAAAATTTTATTAATTATTACTGCTCTTTGTAGTTCTGAATATTTTTGTATATAGGGATACATTATTGGTAATCTTGTATTCTCTACATATACTTCAAACAATGTTCTACTTATTACTGGAATTCTGTTTGATATCTGCAAGAATAACCTATAGTCTGTAGATATTGTACTTATATGCATCAAATGTTCTGTAGATAAATATATTTTACAAGTATGATTATCTTCTAAAATTTGTAAAATTGTTGAAAGATTAGAAGGTGTACCCCATATTTCTAAGAAATCTCTTAAAGAATCTTCTGTAACATATATATGTGGCGTGAAATTATCTTTTATTACCATATTATTTTACTTTTATTTCTTGCTTTTAACTCATTATTAGCTTCTATAAAACAGTTACTACCGCTAAATGCGGGGTAGTTTTTAACAGTTTTTTTAAAGGCTAGTGGTGAAGGATGTGATGTACATATTTTAGCATGACTTCTATTAGTTACTAATTCACCATGCCTAATAGCATGATTTCCCCATAACAGCCAAACTAAATCATCTTTTTCATTTAATTTTTCAAGTACATGTTTTGTAAATCTCTTCCAATATTTTAAATGGCTTCCAGGACTGTGTTTTCTTACAGAATGTGCTGTGTTTATTAGCAAAACACCTTGATTTGCCCAAGAAGTTAAATCATATTTAGAAGTTCTGTTTAAATCCAAACCTTCTGAATGAGAATTCTCAATCTCTTTTAATATATTTACAAGAGATGGAGATGGGTGATAACTAGCTCCATTACTAAATGCTAAACCATCAAAAATAGGTATACCATTTTCATAACCAGTATATGGATCTTGACCAAGTATTACCAGTTTAACTTTTGAGTAAGGAGTTTCTCTGAATGCTCTAAACATGAGTAAAGACCCTTTTGGTGGTATTACATCATATTTATTTCTGTCATAATTAACTTTCTTTGCAATATCAGAAAGAAGCCCATCATCAATGACAGGCTTCATAATCTGATACCACTCTTCTCCTAAGAGTTTCTGCAACATGTGAAACTTTTTTTTATTTGTCAGGCCATAACTCTAGTTGTTTATCAGGTTTACTATCCAACTCAACATCATTTGGAATAGATACGGCTAATTGCTTTTCCATAATACTTTTTAACTGAGCATCTTTAGAAAGCACCATTTCAAAAAATCCTTTGGTTTCAGGCGGCATTGCAAAATTAACCACCATTTGCTTCAATTCCTTTGAAATTTTTGAATATTTACCTTCCAATAACAATGCAACGTCTTTTTCAAACCTGATAGGTATTCTGAATTTATAAACTATTGTGTAAATAGATGGTTGGCTAGTACTTCTAAATAAGCTATGTTGCTTAAATTTTTTATCCATTTGAATAAAAGTAGGTGTGGTAGAAAATCTGTATTTCAATCTAAGATATTTATAATTGTCTTCAACATAACAATTCAATAATCTCTTATCTATATTAAAATAAGATCTACCTCTATCTAACACTGGTAATATATAATAAGAAGATTTGTTTAAAAACTCTTCAAACATAATCAGATCATAGCCATTGATATCACTTACATTTTGTGTTATTTTTTTAATAGTATATAAGGTAGATCTGTCTCCAATAGATACCTTAAAAGAATCACCTATTTTTATAACATAGTTATCTATTAATACCTCTACAATATTGTTTTCTTTATCTAGACCTAAACTAAAAGGTTTATTAATTTTTACGCCAATTTTTCTGGCGTTAATAGGTTCAATTTTAATTTTAACATTTTCATGATTTATTAGGTTTTGATTTGTTTTGTGTATCATTATCTGGCTCTAATTTATCTAAGTCAATAATTCCGTTACTTCTGTAGACTTCTACAGGATAATCCCATTTATCATTCTTTACATGCCAGTAATAATCTTCAATCAACTCATACATTCCTTTAACTCTTGCGTTGGGATTTGATGAAAAATGCCCACTATATAAACCTGCTGAAATATCATTATCAGACATTTTATATACCCCAGGTCTATAAGGATCTTTTATATTAGCTACTATATACAATGGGTTTAACACTTTATAATCTGTAAGATTGTTTGAACGTGCAATAAAATAGTACATAGCACCTTGTAAATAATAATTGAAAGAATAAAAGCTAGATCTAAACTTACCAATACTATCTTTTTTAAGATCAACTATTTGTATAGTTTTCTCATTATGATCTATTAAAACAATATCAAACAAGCCTTTTATAACCCCTTCAGTATCTTTCATATCTACAAGTGATGTCATAGGTACTTGAAAATGTACTTCATAACCATCATGAACACCTTTTTCAAAATATACTGAGGTAAATTCATGGCTTTGTAACACATTTTTAATAGTTAAAAAATCATTATATTTTTCAGTAGAAATTACTGTTTTATCATCAGCTTTTATAATAGCATTGTGATATCCTGTTAAACCGTTTCTAATGGTATTTGCTAAAGTATGATCCAATTGTTTATTGTTATATTTAAAATGCCTGCCAACAGTTACCAAATTTTCATTACTTATATCTTGTAAAAATGTATCTGGAAATTGTTGTAATAATACATTAGAAATATCTACCAGCTTGTCAGAAGGTTTAATGATATCAGCTATCTCATAAGTTTCATGAAGTTCTTCCTCATTAGAAAAACATAAAATATCTAGCAATGTACCATCTTTCATAGCATCTGTAGGTTCTGGTTTTTTACCGTCTAAGATAGCTTTTGCTTGTCTTGGATCATCATCTAATTTTGATAGTAAACTGTAGCTTAAATATGGTAGATTTCTATATTTTTCTTCAGATATATCCTGTATATTTAAAGTATTTCTTAAAGATTCTCTAAGATTTATCATAATTTTTCATAAATTTTTGTTTTTAAAAGTTTTATAAACGACTCTCTTCCAAAATCTTTGAAGAAATCAGAAGGATCTTTAGAACTATTTTCTGGGGTATGTACAAAAGTTAAATTGTATTTATCAGCATATTTATCACCAGATTTAATACCCTCTTTATCATTATCCCACCATAAAAATATATTTTTCCATCTTGATTTTAATTTATTTACAACAGGCTCAGGAAAGAATGAGGTTTCATTATTTGTAGCACAAGAATATACTCCTGCATTATAGAATGTACCAACATCTTTAAAAGCTTTTGTAATTACAAGTAAATCACCGCCTTCTTTTGGAAGCATGTGCCACCCTTGTACAACAGTATTATCTATATTAGATACAAACCTGTTATAGGTTTTAAATGGAAAATAAATTTTTCTTCTGAAAATATCTTCGTGAAAATAATAATTAAATGAGTATGCTGGTGTAGTTACAATATATTTCCTACCATTAACCCAAAACTTACTTATTGGACATATATTAGCTTTGACTAATAATTCTTTAGACCATCCAAATTGTTTCCAATAATTCAAGTCTTTTTCTGTCCAATCCCTGCTTTTTATTTTTATAACTTTTGCAGAATGTTTGTTAGAATTTACAACTTTTTTAATCTCTTTATTAGGGGTAAGTTTTATATTACTTTTATTATCAGAATTCAACTCATTATATATTTTATTTACAGCATCAGCTAAATGCAAATTAAATTTTTTAGCTACAAAATCCGCTGCTTTAAGAGGTTCATTCTCTGCATAATCTATATAATACATGGTACCCCTTTCTGAAATAGTTATTCTAGCACTAGGATCATGATCTCCTGGTCTCAAATCAGGATCAGCTAAAAAATTTTTATTTATTTCATAATTTACATGTAACCAATTTGTGCAATAATGTTTGAATATGTCATAAGGATGTATTTTTTCATATAACTCATTAACAGATATAGGTAAATTTGAACTTAATCCCATAAATAAAGAAATTTAAAAAGGGAGAGTAATTAAACTCTCCCTAGATTATTAAAATTTAAAAAGCACTGCTACTTTGTTTGTAAGCTTCATCATTATCAGCCTCATCTTGACTACCAGAAACCTTTTCTTTTGCTTCAGAAATGCTTAAGACAGTAGGTTCTATAGTATAGAATTCTCCTTTTGGAGTTCTTCTAGCTATTTTATCCTCTTTATCTGTTCTTACATTTGAAGCACTTAAATAGTTTTTAAAATTACCTATAGCTTGCGGCATTTTTTGAGACTTCTTTTGAAAATACTGTTTATAGATGACTTCTTTCACATTAAAATTACCATCTTCATTTTCAGCACCTTTTTTTAGTTCAACAAGACACTTTACACCATGATTCTTTTCCTGTAATTCTTTGATGTAATTTTTGAAGAATGAATCATCTTTGAAAAGAGCATTTGGATCATCTAAACAGTTTTCATCTTTTTTGTCTCCGCTATCATACAAATTAGCATATGATTTTAAGAAATTATAAAGTTCCTGTTCTCCATAGTGAGCTTTTCTCACACCTTCAGCTTCAAACCAACTAGGTAGTTTATCTTCTGATTCTGCATAAGTAGTTTTTCCATACTTATTTACAAAAGCGTGTTTAGTACCATCTCTGTTTGTTAATGGTGCATCACCAATTCCAAATATAACAGGAATTTTAAATTCTCCTTCTTTTACATCTACTTCCTCTCCATCCATATAAGCTGTACAAGCCTCATTTTCCAACCAAAAATAAGCTAAATATTGCTTATGACCTTCATTGAATTTATCATCTTGTATGTACTCTTGTTCACGTACTTCATCCATTCCAAGCATTTCTTTTAACTCTTCTCCAGAAGGGTTGAATTTAATTACTTTAAATGAATAAACTCCTGTGTGCAGATTCAGTTCCTTAGTAGTTTTTTCGTCAGCTTTGTTACTTGTTAATCCCATGTGATAAATTATTTAAATAATTAATAAAACGTTTTATTGATTGTAATTGGTTATAGTTGGTTGATAGTTTATTACCTGTTTTCAAAATTTCCAGGGGATTGTGGTTCACTTGTAGTTTGCATATAATCTTCTTCAGCAGCAGGTTCATTTTCAGACTGTTCTTGATCTTGATTCTGCTCTTCTTGTACTTCTGGTTCAACATCCTCATCTACAATTTTGAATTTAACTTTCTTTTTAGGACGCTGGCCTTTAAGACCTAAACCACCTTCTTCTACAGGAGTATCCCACAGTTCTAACCAATCTTTCATTGGAATATTAGGATATAATTTTTCCCTAACTTCTTTTTTACCTAAACCATTTTCTTTGAATTCTTTTAAAATTCTTGGTTTGCTAATAATTACTTGTTCTGTCATAATTTGCTATTTTAAAAATTAATAAAATTTATTCGTTTAAAAATATTTTATCCCAAAAGTAAGTCATATTGCCCTCTTCATCACTTTCAGCTATTACAATTTCCTTGCCTCTAAGATGTTGCGGCCTTGCTTCAACTATAGAATCACCACCACCATTAAAATTAATAATTGTTTGATTCTCTTTTCTATATACAAAACCTAATGCATCTGCCTGTGCTGATATAATACTAGACAGCTTACCTGATAAATCAAGTTGATTCTCACTTAATTCTTTACCAGCTTTGTTAATCAACTTATCTTTAGTATGACCTGATAAAATTAGAGTATCTGTAAATTTTCCAAAAACTTCGATAACTTCTTTAAAAGCTTCTCTGATATACAAGTATCCACTACCATTAGGTAGTTTTCTGATGTCAGAACCTTTATAATTTTTACCCATAGGAGTTTCTCTATATTTATCTGCAGCTAATGGCAAAATAAGTTCTTCCAGCTTTGTAGCTGTGTCTATAGTAATTCTTTTGTACTTAATCTCTCCCTTAGTCAATTCTTCTTTCAATTCTTTAAGTTCATTAAGATTATTTACTTCTATAGCCAAAGCATCTACAAAACTACTACCCTGCTCCAGATCAATTATAAGATTGTCATCTAAACCACCTAAAATAGTAGTTTTACCACATTTTGGTTTACCAAATAAAATAAGGAACTTTGGATTTTTACGTGTAGCTTTTCTTTTTTCTGTAGGTAATTTCATTCACCAATTTTTTAAATCGTTAGTATTTAATTCATTATAATGTAAATTTCTTTGTGATTTTGAATTTTTTAATACATATTGTTGAATACCGTAGCTTAATACACCTATTAATAACATCAACATAATGGTTTTAACTATGAAGTCAAATACCATTATAATCTTAGTTTCATAATTCATATATTTCATGATTAAAAATTTTGGGTGAGGACTTCAAATTTACGTTAAAAAATTTAAAATCACTAAAAAATTTATGGTTTTACTGTCCTGTTAGAAATTTTATGATAGTCTGTCATAGATATTTGATCTGGACTTGGAAGCTCTTTAAAAAAATCTACAGCACCATCAAAATATAAATCTACAGAATGTAAACCACCACCAGATCTATTTAATAATACGCTTAACTCTCTATAAGAGTCTCCCATCCTAGATATATCATAAGATGTGCCATGTTCTGGATATTTACTTATATTATACCTAGCAGGGCCAAATAATCCCATCATAATATCTACATTTCTTTGAGTTTTTTTATTATCAGCAAGACCATCAGGAGAAGGTTTCAACTTTTCAGTAATTGACTGTCCTTTATAATTAAATTGTTGCTTCTCTTGC
>CAZRTN010000030.1:0-13225 GCA_964603015.1 uncultured Thermotogaceae bacterium
CCTTCTGGAAATACTGTGATTATTGAACCTTTTTTTAAGTTTTTAGCAAATCTTCTTAAAGAAGCAGCTCCTGATTTAGCATCTTTTCTATTGATTAAAACACTATCTAAAGCAGTAATATATTTACCAACAATGGGCATTTTTGCTAATTCAATTTTAGCTACAAAACCACTAGGATAAACATGACCAAATATTAGTGGAATATCAAAATAACTTTGATGGTTGCTAACTATAACATAGGGACCATTTTCTGGAATATTTTCTTTTCCTTCGACGATGACTTTACAAAATAATGATCTTAAAATAATTCTTCCAAACTTTTCTACAGTTTTTCTAACAAATATTTTTGATTTTTCCTCCGACTGTCTCTTCAGAAATTTTGCTTTAACTAATCCATATGAACCATAGATAAAAACTAAAAAGAAAATCACCAAATAAAAATATATGTTTAAAAAGAATAAACCAATGTTTTTAAAAAAACTCATAATGAACCTCCTGTAATGTTTTGAAATTTATTTATTTCTCTTACTTCATCTTTAAAAATTGAGTATTTTGTACATTCAGATAAAACTTCTTCTTCCATTGCAAATAAATTTTCAGTATTATTCTCTATTTTTTTTAATACATCTATTTTTGATTTTGTTACAGGTTTAGAAGGTAAAAAAATTGTGCAAGAATCTGTTTGAGGTTTGATAGACGTTTCATAAAAACCATAATGCTTCGAAAGCTTTATAGTATCTTGCTTATCATAACCTATTAAAGGTCTTATTATAATTTTTTCTGTAGTATCTGAAATTGAAGTTAGATTTTCGACAGTTTGAGATGCAACTTGCCCTAAACTTTCACCTGTTATTAAAACTTTTGTGCCTGTGATATCAGATATTTTAGAAGCTATTCTCATCATAGATCTTCTTTGTAAAACAACGATATTTTTTCCGCCTGTTTCTTTATAAGCTTTTTGTATTTTTGTCAAAGGAACCATGTATAAATTAATCGGACTAGAATTATAATAAGATAATTTTTTCGTTAATTCAATTATTTTTTCAACTGATTTTCTTCCAGTAAATGGTGGGCTGTGAAAACTGATGGCATCAAGAATCATTCCCCTTTTTTGCATTAACGCTCCTGCTACTGGGCTATCAATTCCGCCTGATAATAATAAAGAACCTTTAGAAGAGACTCCTGCTGGTAATCCTCCAGCACAAAGTATCTTCTCAGAATATAGATAAACCCCTTCTTGTCTTATATCTATATAGAGAATAAAATCAGGATTTTTCACATCAACCTTTAATTCATTAAAATTATCTAAAATTTTTTCACCAATCAAAGAAGCAAATTCAAAACTTTTGTATTTAAAACTTTTGTCAGCTCTTTTCACTTCTACTTTAAATGTTTTTGGAAGGTTATTATTTAGATATTCTTCTACTAATTCAAATGATTTTTCTTCAATAGCTTTTAGGTCTTTATCTACAATATGAACATAAGAGATTGAATGTATACCGAAAATTTTCCTTAAGTTATTATCTAAATTTTCCTTTTCATATGTTTGTATATTATCGCTTAAATTTATATAAAATCTATTATGTATTCTTTTGATTTTAATTTTCCCTTCAAGTATCCTTTCAATGTTTTCTTTTAATTGATTCATGAAAATACCTTTATTTTTATTTTTAAGAGCGATTTCATTTGTTCTTACTAGTATAAAATCCAATTTATTTACCTCCAATATATTATTCATTAAAATTATAACATAGAAGGGAAAATTAATTTATAAAAAAATTTGAATCATTAATAAAAGTAAATAATTAAAAACATTAATGTAAATATATTATTACAGATGTACTTTTTTTATTGGAGAATATAATAAGTCCTATAACAGTTATTAATAAGAGTTTATAAAGCGTAATGAAAAATGAACACAGTTAAATACGATAAAAAATATCAGCGTTGACTAAAAAAAACAAAAAAAGTATAATTTTATTAAGTGACTGTTCAGTCAATTGTTGTGAGGTGTTAATAATGGATATTTCCAAGTCAACAAATAAAAAAGATATTATAGCTGAAAAAGCAATTGATATTATAATAAACAAAGGTTTATCAAAATTGACTATGGATGAAGTAGCTAAAGCATGTGATTATTCAAAAGGTACTTTATATAATTATTATGCAAATAAAGATAATCTTATAGTTTCAGCTTTTATAAAATTGATAAATAAATTTACGTATAGAATAGAAGACATAGAGGTAAAAGATAACGAATCATTAGAACAAAAAGCAGAATTTTATTCAAAAATATATTCTAAATTATTCACTTCATTATCTTCACATGAGATATTAAGATCTTTTGAGATAATTCTTGATTCTGTAAATAATAAGAAGAATTTCTCCCCATTAAAAAATACTTTTGAAAATTATTTTACTGTAGTATTAGATAAATTTGAAGATATTTTTGAATCTAAAAATAAAGCTTTAATGATTCAAGCGATGTTAGTTGGACTACAATTATACAAAGTTTTTGGAGTTGATTTTGAAGAAGAAACCCTAACAAGTGAATTAAAAGAAATCATTCTAAAATTAAGTATATAAATTATTGTGGAGGTGTAATTATGGGTATTTTAGATTCTATGAAAACCATGATGATGAAACAAGCATCAAAGTTAGTATCTAATGTTGTTAGAAATGCTGATGTGGAACAATTAGGCAAATTATTCTGGACATTATCAAAATTTGCAAAAGAACCAGCTAAAAGTGGTTTAAGACATTTAGCTGAAGGTGCTGATAGAGGAGATCCAATGATAAAAAATTGGTCTGAACTTTTCCAAAGAGCACATCCTAATGTAGTTGAAAAAGTTATAAACAACTTAATAGTAAATGAGTTTGCAATTGGAGAAAAAGTTAGACAAGAAAAAATGCATGAACATAAAGTTGTATTACCAAAATTGGCAGTTATTTCTCCTACATATGCTTGTAATTTGAGATGTGTTGGATGTTATGCTGCGCTTTATGGACATAAATACCAATTATCAAAAGATGAAATGAGAAGTACAATTAAGCAATTTAATGATTTAGGTATCTATTTCTTTATATTAACTGGAGGAGAACCGTTTGTTTATCCTCATTTATTTGAAGTACTTGAAGAATTTAATGACTCTTACTTTATGATCTATACAAATGCAACTTTAATAGATGATGAAAATGCTCAAAAACTTGCTGAATTGGGAAATGCGACTCTTGCTATATCTGTTGAAGGTGACGGTGAAATGACAGATTGGAGAAGAGGTAAAGGTGTTTACGAAAAAATACAAAGCGCTTGGGAAGTCCTTAATAAACATGGAGTTATTTTTGGTTCTTCTATTACAGCAACTAGAAAAAATCATGATATGATTATGGACGATGAGTTCTGGGATTACTTGAAAGAACAAGGCGTAGCATTTGCTTGGGTATTCCAATTCATGCCAGTTGGTGCTGATGCATCATTAGAATTAGTTCCTACACCAGAACAAAGATTAGAAAGATTTAGAAAAACAGAAGAATTAAGACTTGGAGGTAAGTTCTCTTTTGTAGCTGATTTCTGGAATCATGGATTCTTGACTCATGGTTGTTTAGCAGCAGGATCAAAATACTTACATATCAATGCAAAAGGTTATGCAGAACCATGTGTTTTCCAACAATTTGCAGTTGACAATATAAGAGAAAAATCTATTTTAGAAATCCTTAAATCACCATTTTTTGAAGCATATAAAAGAACAATCCCTTATTCAGACAATTTATTTAGACCTTGTCCGATAATTGACAATCCAAAAGTATTTAGATCAATGGTTAAGAAATTCAATGCTATACCTCAACATCCAGGTTCAGAAAGAGTAGTTAATGAACTAGGCCCAGAATTAGACGAATTAGCTGCAGAATGGAAAGTTTATGCAGATCAACTATGGGAAGATGAAGGTTATTCTGAAAAATGGCCATCAAAAAGAGGAGTTTATAATTACGAAACAAGAATGAGAAGATATGAAAAAAATGAAGATAAATTAGCTTTAGATAAAAAATAATAATCACCAAAAAAGCCGCTTAAGCGGCTTTTTTGTTTATATTATATATATGTTAATCTACATATGATATAATTTATAAAAGAAAACTTTAGGGGGTTTTTAAATTGGAATACGATTTGTTGGCTGTAACATTAAATCCTTCGTTAGATAGAGAATTTGTCATAGAAAATTTTGAAAGTGGAAATCTTTTTAGAATTAACAACCCTTCAAATTCCGATATGGAACCTGGAGGTAAAGGTATAAATGTTTCACTAATGACATCAGATTTAGGTGTTTCTTCTATAAATATGGGTTTTCTAGGTGGTTTTATAGGTAATGTTTTGCAAACAAAATTATCTATTGTAAAAAATATAACAACAAATTTTGTTTATTGTACTGAAGAAACTAGAGAAAACATTGAAATAATAGATCCTGTGAAAAATACTATAACAGAAATCAATTCAATGGGGCCTTTTATAAACGAAGATGATTTAACGCATTTTATGAAAAGATACAAAAGTGTCACAAGCTTAGTTGATCATGTTTTAGTTTCCGGTTCAATCCCACCAGGATTACCAATAACAATTTATTCGGATTTATTTTCCTATGCTATTAAACAAGGGAAAACAACATATATGGAGGCAAATGGTCCCCATTTTGATGAGGCAATAAGAAATAACTGTCCTATGGTAGTTAAACCTGATTTGAGGAAAAGCACAAGAGTTTTGGGACATAATTTGGAAACTGTAGAAGATTATTTAGAAGTTGGACAAAGCATAATAGATTATGGAGCAAGGCTTGTTATCATGAGTTACCATGTTGTGGGAGATATGATATTCACAAAAGATGGAGCCTGGTTATTCACTCCAACTGATGAAATAGAAAGGTCTCATTTATTCGGGGCTGGAGATGCCTTTATATCAGGTATAGTAACATATTTAATCAAAAAAGGTTATGATTATTTTGAAGCTGCAAAATTTGGTATGGCAGCTGCTATATCGTCTACAAACTATATTGGAAAAATATTAGGCGCTGAAGAAGAAATCGAGATTTGTAAATCAAAATTTAAAATAGAAAGACTTAAATAAAGGAGGGACTTTAGTGAGAGCTTCAGATATCATGCAAAGAGATTTGACATCAATCATGGAAGACGAAACAATAGAAAGATTTATAATGATTTGTAAAAGACATGGATTATCAGCTCTACCTGTTGTAGATGATAATTTTAAATTGTTAGGATATCTTAGTGAAAGTGGAGTTATAAGTTCGTCCCTTCCTGGATATTTAAGTTTGATGGAAAGTAGTGCTTTTATTCCAGATTCACATCAATTTTTTAGAGGGCTAAATAAGATTTTATACAAACCTGTATCAGAATACATGGTTAATAAACCTTTTAAAGTTAATGTCAACGATACTGTGTTACATGTTGCTGATGTTATCATAAAAAATAAATTAAAAATAATTCCTGTGGTAGATGATGAAAATAGACTTGTGGGAATTATAAGAAGAATTGGTCTATTAAGCCAAGCTGCAAGAGGTGAACTAATACAAGAAGATGAATAAAAAAATATCATTTATAACTTATGGTTGTAAGCTTAATCAATCTGAAACTGAAAAAATGGCTGAAAAACTGAGTGAGAATAATTATGAGATAAATTTCGAAGAAAAAAATGGAGAAAGTGACATATATATTTTAAACACTTGTACAGTAACTTCAGAAGCAGAAAGAAAGATCAGACAAACAATAAGAAGAATAAAGAGGAAAAACCCTAAGGTAAAAATAATTGCAACTGGATGTTATTCTCACACAGATGCAAATAAAATTAAAGAGATAGGTGCTGATTTAGTACTTGGTAATTTAGAAAAAAAATATATTGATGAAACAATAAATGAAGAAGGAATAATAGTTGATAAAGCATATTGGTTGAGAAAAGAAGATAAAATTGAAATACCCGATAATCCTCTTGGAGAAAGAACAAGAGTTTTTTTACCAATTGAAGAAGGCTGTCACAATGCTTGCAGTTATTGTAGAATCATTTTTGCAAGGGGTACAAAAATTAGAAGTTTAGAAAAAAATATCATATTAGATAAAATATCTGATTTTATAAAAAAAGGTATAAAAGAAATAGTATTGACTGGTATAAATCTTGGTTATTATGGTTATGGAACAGATTATAATTTTAAAAATTTGTTGCAGGATATAGCTATTAAATTCAATAATGAAGATATTAGAATTAGAATTAGCTCTTTATATCCAGATATGATAGATGAAGAATTTTCAAAAATAATAAATAAATCAAATATTTTTGAAAAACATGTACATCTATCTTTGCAGCATGTATCTAATAATGTTTTAAAAATGATGGGAAGAAAATATATTAAAAAAGATATAATTAATGCTTTTAATAACTTGAGAAAGTTTGATAAAGATTTTTCAATAACTGCAGATATAATTGTAGGATTTCCTGGAGAAACCGAAGAAGATTTCAATGAATTATTAGAATTCATTGAAAAAAATAGATTATTAAAAGTTCATGGATTTAGATTTTCCGCCAGACCAAATACTAAAGCGAAAAGATTAAAACCACAAATTCCAGGAAACATAAAAAAAGATAGAAATAAAAAACTAAGTGAAACATCAAAAACATCATCAAAAGAGTATCTTAATAATATGTTAAATAAAAGAGTTAAGGTATTGATTGAAGAAGATAATAAAGGTTATGATGAATATTATATAAACCATATTATTGAAAATAAAAATTTTGAAGAAAATATCTTTAAAGAAGTTAAAATCAAAAAAATAATAGCCGAAGGGGTGGTCTCAGATGTTTTTTAATGGAAAGGAATGGATTGAATATCCACTTATAAATGCTGATGATAAAGGTTTTATGAATGGAAATTCTGTATATGAAGTATTTAGAACTTATTCAAAAGTCCCATTCGCTATGAAAAAACATTATAAAAGACTAAAGAGGTCAGCTGATTTCATGAATTTTGAAATCCCAGAATTCCAATATTTTTTAGAAATTATAAATCAAGCAATAAAAGTTCATGACTACCCTGAATATAGATTTAGAATCTATATAACCCCTCAAACTTCTTTAAAAAAGACATTTTATTGTTTTGTAGAAAGATTAGAACATAAAAATGAAGTTTTTGAAGACGGAGTAGTAATTAACATAGCAAGAGAAAGAAAACCATTTTCTCCTGTTATTCCATATTATGTAAAGACGCCATTGAATGGTTTTATAAAATATATACATAATAAATATGATTATTTTTATGAATCAATATTATTAAATGAATATGGTTATGTTACTGAGTGTACTTTTTCAAATATTTTTTATGTCAATTCAAATGTTTTAATTACTCCACATATATCCTCGGGAGTATTACCTGGAATAACGAGGAATAATATAATTTCTTTGGCAAAAAGTTTGAGCATGGAAATTGAAGAAAAACAAAATGTTGAAGCTTGGGAATTACTGTCTGCAGATGAAATATTTTTAACTCATACATCTATGGGAGTTGTTCCTGTAAGAAGAATTTTTCCTGATTTCACTTTTGCGGTTCCAGGGCTTGTAACAGAGACTCTAATGGATAATTGGAAAGAATTTATTTTAGAAGATCAAACCAATTGGGATGGTGTATGATTTGGAAGAAAAAATAGGTGATTTTTTAAAAAGATTGTCAAAAAAAAATCCCATTATAAAAAAATCTTACTCTATAAATGAAATCAAAAAAATCTGGAAAGAAATTATTGATGAAAATTTAAAAGAAGATACTGAAATAAAGAATTATTTCAGTAGAGATAAGTTACTTGTGATTTCCTGCAAAGACAATATTGTTATGCAAGAAATTCTTTTCAGCTCAAATGATTTGATAGAAGAGATTAATAAAAAAATAGATGAAGAAATAGTAAAAGAAATCAAAGTAATTCGGAGGTGTACGAATGTTAAATGATGAATATTCTGGTCAGCAGAGAAAAGTCTTGATAGGTTTAGAGCCAGTTAGAATGAGACCCGGTATGTATATTGGATCTACTTCTCAAGCTGGGTTAAATCATATGGTTTATGAAATAGTAGACAATGGTATAGATGAGCATATAAATGGTTATGCGAAGAATTTAAAAGTAATCTTAAATGAAGATGATAGTGTAGAAGTCACAGATGATGGTAGAGGTATACCTGTAGACATGCATCCTTCAGAAAAAAGATCTACTCTTGAAGTAGTTATGACAGTATTACATGCTGGAGGTAAATTTGATAAAAAAGCATATAAGGTTTCTGGAGGACTTCATGGAGTAGGAGCTTCAGTTGTTAATGCACTTTCTGAATATATGATAGTAAAAGTTTTTCAAAATGGAAAGATTCATTATCAAAAATATGTTAGAGGAGTACCAGAAGAACCAGTAAAAGAAATTGGAGAAACAGATCAAAATGGAACATATATTAAATTTAAACCAGACAAAGAAATATTTGAAGATGGAGACATTGCTGTTGATGTACATTCAATTGAAACTAGATTAAGAGAAATCGCTTTTTTAAATCCTGAATTGACAATATTATTTGAAGATAGAAAAAAAGACAAAAAACTAAAATTTCATTTTTCTGGTGGATTAAAAGAATTTTTAGAATTTAATTTAAAAAAGAAAAAGAAAAATGCCATATCCGAATCAATTAGTATTAATGGTTCTTATCAAGTGAAAAAAGATGAACCTGATATGCAACTCGACCTTGAAATGGTTTATACAAATTCAGATGAAACAAGCATTATATCATTTGTAAACAATATAAGAACCATTGATGGTGGAGAACATGAATCTGGGTTTAAAGCAGCTTTGACTAGATTATGTAATGATTACGCTAGAAAATATAATGTCTTAAAAGAAAAAGATGATAATTTCACTGGTGATGATGTTAGGGAAGGATTAGTAGCTATTTTACATATAAAGATGGCTGAACCTATTTTTGAAGGACAAACCAAAGGTAAATTAGGCTCTAAAGCTGCAAGAGAAGCAGTAAATCAAATAGTAAATGAATATTTAACCATATATTTTGATTCTCATCAAAAAGAATCAAAACAAATTTTCGAAAGAATTAAGATAGCAACAAAAAGAAGATTAGCTGCTAAAAGAGCTAGAGATAGTGTGAAAAGAAAATCAATCTTTGAAAATTCCACACTTCCAGGGAAATTAGCCGATTGTATATCTAAAGATTTAAGCGAATCAGAAATATTTATAGTCGAAGGGGATTCAGCTGGAGGTAATGCAAAGCAAGCTAGAGATAGATATTTCCAAGCTATATTACCTTTGAGAGGTAAAATAATAAATGCAGAAAAGAAAGATTTATTAAGACTATTAAAAAGTGAAACTATAGTGAACATTACAACTGCACTAGGTACTAGTATTGGAGAAGAATTTGATATATCAAAATTAAGATATGGTAAAATTATTATAATGACAGATGCTGATGTAGATGGAGCTCATATTAGAACTCTATTGCTAACATTATTTTATAGATACATGAGAGAACTCATAGAGAGTGGTAATGTATACATTGCAGTTCCTCCATTATATAGAATAGAAGTCGATAAACAACAAATATATCTTTTCACAGAAGAAGAATTAGAAGCAATGAAAGAAAAATATAAAGGTAAAAAATGGAAATTACAACGTTATAAAGGTTTAGGTGAAATGAATCCAGATCAATTGTGGGATACTACAATGGATGTTGATAAAAGAAAATTATTAAAAGTAAAAATTGAAGATTTAGAACTAGCTGATGAAACTATAAATATTTTGATGGGAGATGATCCATCATTAAGAAGAACGTTTATCGAAGACAACGCTTATAAAGTTAAGGAATTAGATGTTTGATGAAATTGTCATTTTTTATGGCTAAACTTATCTTATTGGTACTTTTTTTAACAAGTATTATATTAATATTATTCCCCCTTAAAGATAGGGGGAATAATTTATATAGTAATATACCAAAAAAAAATAATCCTCTTTACACAATAGAATATAAAAACAGGTATTTTTATCACGATTTTTTTGGAGAAATATTATATGTTGATGATATTAAATATCCTACAATTCCAATAGTTAAGTATTCAGATGACTTTATTAATGAATTGAAAATAATTAGAGAGATTGAAGGAATACACAATGTAATTAAAATTGATTTTCTGAAAAATGAAATTATTTGTTATAATAAAATTAGAATAAAATACTATGAGAAAGAAGAATTAACAGAATTCTTCAAATTAAATCCTGATATAAGCAATATAAAATCAGGAGATTATTTATTAATAAATAAAGTTTTGATAGAAGAAGACTATTAGGGGGGGTATAATGCCTAAGAATTACATTATTGGACTTGATATAGGAAGTTACTTTACAAAGGGAGTATTATTCGAAGAAGAATTCGATAAATTCAAACCTTTGGCATATGAAAAAATAAAAACAGATGGAATAATAAATGGTGAAATACAAGATGTGGAAACTATAAGAAAAACAATTGAAAAAGTCATTACCAGATTACAACAAAGCCTTCCCAAGAAAGTAAAAGGAATTGATATAGTTGTAGGTTATTCAACTAATTCATTGTACATAACCCAAGAGAATTTTACAGTTGAATATGGTCAAAAAACGGAAATAAAAGAATCAGATTTAAATAAAATTAAAACAAATATAATCAGTAAATATCAAGATGATAGCAAATTAATATTAGACTCAAACTTTATGAAATTCATAATAGATGATAAAAGCGTTAGAAATCCAATTTCATTTTTTGCGCAAAGATCTTTATCTACAGCTTTGAATATTGTTTGGGTAACTGAAAATTCTTTTGCATTACTTGTGAATGTTTTTAAAAGCATTGTAGATGAATCTGAAATTCCATTTTATGATACAACTTTATCATCAGCTTATGCTGTTACAACTGCTAATGATAGAGATATTGGGGTAACAGTAATTGATTTTGGATATCACATGTGTAGAATAATCATTTTTAAAAATGGTATTCCAAAGTTATATTATGCGTTTCCATATGGAATTAAATATGTACTAAAGGATATTGCAAATGTTTTAAAAACTTCAGAAGAAGAAGCCCATAGATTATTAGTTGAAGAAGGAGTATGTCTTAGAGACACAAAAACAATTAAAAAAGTAGATTTTGAATCTTTAGCTGGTAGAGGGGATTCATATATATCTCAAAATTTATTAAACAAAATAATTTTTGCAAGAGTAAGAGAAATTATTTCTAGACTTAATGGAGAACTCTCAAAAATTGGTTATGAAAAAACATTTGAAGTTGGAGCACTTCAAGGTGGAATTGTTTTCACTGGTGGAGGCGCTGAGATAAAAAATATCGATCAAACTATTAAAGAACTTATGGGCGAAAATTTCAGAAAGGGAGTTTTAACTCCAAATAGCCATTTTGAAGTAACCCCTGAATTGAAAAGTAATTCTGAATTAATTCCAGTCTTTGGAATAGTTGAGAGATATAGAATAGATAAAAATGAAAGACGTGAAACTGAAAATCCAACCAAAACAAATTCTAAATCAAAAAATTCTGAAAACAGAAAAGAAAAAGCTAAAAAGAAAGGGTTTTTCAAAAATTTAATAGAAAAACTTACTGGTGGTGAAGATGATGCCTTTTGAAATGGATGAAATTCAGAAAAAAGGACCGTTATTCAATAAAAAATCAAATTATAAAATAAAAGTAGTTGGAGTAGGTGGAGCTGGGAATAACGCTGTGCAAAGAATGATAAGAAAAGGTGTAGACGATGTAGAATTAATCGCTGCTAATACTGATGTACAGGTTTTGGAACATTTAGATGCAGACAACAAACTTCAATTAGGAAAAGAATTAACAAGAGGCCTTGGTGCAGGAGGAGATCCTGCAAAAGGAAGAGAATCTGCAATTGAAAGTAAAGAGGAAATAAAAGAATGGTTGAAAGAAACTGATTTGCTTTTTATAACAGCAGGCCTCGGTGGAGGAACTGGAACAGGTGCTTCTCCAATAATAGCTGAATTAGCAACTCAAATGGATATATTAACTGTTGCTATAGTCACTATGCCATTTCACTTTGAAGGTTCTACTAAAGAAAGATTAGCTTTAGACGGTTTACAAAACTTAAAAAGATCAGTTGATAGTTTAATAAAAATCTCAAATGATAAATTAATAGACAATGGAGAAAATATCCCTATAGACAAAGCTTTCGAAAAAGCTGATGATATATTATATCAAGCAATAACAGGTATATCAGATTTAATTACAAAACCTGGTATCATAAACCTTGATTTTGCTGATGTTGCATCTGTACTGAAAATAAAAGGTTCAGCAATGCTAGGAATAGGGGTTGCTAAAGGAGAAAGAAGATCAGAAGAAGCTATAAAAAATGCTTTGAATTCAAAACTTTTAGAAGATCAAGTAAGAAATGCAACAGCTGCTTTAGTGAACATAGCAGGTAAAAACCCTACTACAGAAGATGTTAGGATAATAAATGAAATATTAAGATCTTATGCAATAGATGACGCAAAGTTAAAAATGGGAATATCTACTGTAGAACTTCCTCCAGAAGTAATAAAAGTAACAGTTGTAGCTTCTGGTTACGACAAACTTCCTGGAGAAGATAATTATCTTGATTTATATGAGCAGCCTGCTTTGTATAGACAATTTGGAAAAACAATTGTTGCAGACGAAATAACAAAATTAAATAAATATCTTAATGAGAATAGTGATTATGAGTAATGATTTTTATAAGTTATATGAAGAATTAGATTCTTATGATATTGTAGAAGGGTTAAACCAACTTGGATTCAATTTTTCTGATAAGAGAATAACTGATTACCATTTTGAACCTACAAAAGAAAACGTAAACGTTAAAATAAGATATTCTGGAGAACTTCTAAAATTTAAAGATATAACCAAAGAAACATATGAAGAATTAGTCAATTTGATATTACTTCAAACAGGAAAAGATATTATAAATGACACCAAAAATACAGATGGCAGCTTTGAATATAATGGATTAAATTTCAGGGTTTCTTTTATGAAATCTGTAAATGGTGTTTCTCTTGTTATAAGAAGACTTCAAAATATCAATGAAGTATTTGTGAACATACCAAAAGATCTAGAACAAAAGATATTAAAATCAATTCAAAGTAAAGCAAAAGTAACCATTTTTTC
>CAZRTN010000031.1:0-13168 GCA_964603015.1 uncultured Thermotogaceae bacterium
ATTATCAACAACAGGTTTTAAATCTGAACTTTCTGATTTAACTTCTTTTAATGTATCTAACATTCCTGTTAATGTAAGTTTTAAATCTTCCAGATATGGCTTTATTCCAATATTAATTACTTCACCTAATTCTTCTTTAATATCTCCCCATAAATTAGCATTAGATTTCAATAATCCCTCTGTTGTTTTTAATTCAGATCTAGCTACAACAAAAGCCTGATTTAATTTCTCCTGGAATATTCTTGCTTTTTCTGATTCTTTTTCTGCTGTTCGTAATGCAGTTACATATCTTTGCAATGTAGTATATGTTCCATTTAATCCATTTGTAACACCCTGTATTGCTCTTCTCATTGATATTCCAAGTGATTTACTTAATCCAATAGCCCCTTGTATAACCCTATCCATCTCATCAGCACTTGCACCCATATTTAATGCCATTTGCATATATTGTAAAGATGTTTCGTCCCCTACTGTTGTTACTTGTTGCAATTGTGATGCCATATCTTTTAATCTTTTAAAATTATCTTCTGTATATTGTCCTGTTGCTTGTAATGCAGACTGCAATTGCTTTTCTGCTTTTTCTTGTTTGCTATACGCATCTAATAAATCAACACCTATAGATACTACTTTTCTTAATGCAAGATAAACACTTCCAGCAATTGCAGCTGTTTTTGCATATGTGCTGACCAATGATTTCATTGATCTGTTTGTTTTTTTGCTCTGCTGTTCGTTTTTCTCTAATGAATTATTTACTTTTTTTAAATCATCACTTGCCCTGTCTTGTGCTATTATATTTATTATTAAATCGTTTCCTGTTCTCGCCATATTTATTCTCCATATCTATATACATATTTACAAGATAAATCGGAGTCTTTGTATATAATTTCAAAAACTCCGAAACATTGCTTGCTAACTGATAACAAATCTCTGCTCCACTTATTTCTTCTTTGTATTTTCCAATGTTGCTTTTCCTGTTGCCTCGTCTGTTAGTATTTTTGTGAATATATTGTCTAAAAAAAAATTGCGTAATTCTTGGACGTCTCCCCATAATGCTTGTTTTTCTATCATTTCTTTTCTTTCTTCATATGTTGTATCTTTATATCTTGTTATCGCTGGTGCTATCTCGTATGCCATTTTAGGATCAAGCATATTTGTATCAAAAAGTAATGCTAAAACCTCTTGTGGATTCTCTTGAATATCTTTTTCTTCTACTTCTATTTTATCTATACCGGATAAATCTTCTACTATTTGTTTACTTACTTCTTTCATTTTATCTATCTCAATATAATATGCTTTCTTTGGGTCTTCTATTACTTCAAATGATTTATCTCCTACTATTAATTTCAAATTATCCCCTTTCGTCTAATACCTTATATCCTTTTTCATAATTATCGTTTTCTCCTGTTTCTACTGTGAAATTCACAGTATGATTTCTCTGATTTTGGTCAAATTTTAATGGACTTGATGCTCCTAATCTAAGATGTGGAAACTTAAATATCTGATAATATTCTGACCCATCTATTGACTCATTTAATGCAATATATATTACTGCATAATCTTCCTGGTCTGTATCTTTTAATACATAAGCTCCATTTTCAGTTGTTGCACTTACAGCTCCATGTGCTTGCAATGCTAATTCATGTATACTTGACTGTTGCAATACTGCTGTAAAAGTTGGCTCCGGTGCATCTGTCCATGACCCAATGTTTTCTTTTCTTTCATTCTGTACTCTTGTTGGTTCTTCATATCCAAAGTTAAGTTCGTGTGATTCACAATGTCCCAGTTTTTCCATTTCTGCATAAGAATCAGTTGTTGAGGTTATAAATAATGTTTCTTCTGCATAATCACTTGTTAATGTACTTACAGTTATAGTATTCCCACTAATTGCTGTATATGTAATACTATCTTCTCCTAATGTTGCACTTCCTGTTGTTGGGAACCCTAATGTTGTTTCTACTTGGATTTCTGTATCTCCTGATGTCGCACTTACTGTTAGTTCAGTTATATTCGTTTCATCTATCTTACTTGATGTACTATAAGGTGTTATATACATTATTCCACCTTTTCGTTGCACTCTATTACTATTTTTTTCAAATACATTCATTCTACTTGCCTCCTTTCGCTATTAGTGTAAAATCTAGTCTACTACAAAAATAAGGCGGTAAATAGTTAAAAGGTACTCCCAATTTTATGAATGTAGTATCTCTATCAACTACAAATTCGCTATTTACCCACCCTTCTAATTCGTATAATACTTTTCTTGTTACTTCTAATTCTTTTGATGTTAAATCTTTTAGTGCTGTTTCTTGATCGTTTTCACTATATACCATTATATATATGCTTACGACTTGCTCTTCTCTAAAATCTTTATTTTCATCAAAAAAAGTACAGTCGCTCCTTCCTGTTTGTATAAATACCGCAGGAAAATCATCAACTCTTATACTTGTTGGAAACTCTCTTCCCCATACTACTTTATTGTATTCTCCTAATGATTCTAATTTACTTTTTAAACTATCTAATCTACTATCTATAAGCATTTTTAATCACATCTTCCATTTGCCTTAAAAAATAATCGGTTATTTTTCTATCTTCTGTGTCTGTTAATCCCATGAACCATCTATCTCTATTATACCATGCTTTATCATGAGGAGATGCACTTTGTCCTGCAGATATGCCTTTTCTTAAATATATTTTAGCTTTCTTTCCTCTTATAAGCTCTGTTACTATATTATTAAACATATCATTAGTTAAATGTAACCACCTCAAGTCCCCTCTTAATTTTCTTTTCCTTTTTTTGTATTTAGGATCATAAGATTTAAACTTCTGCCCATCTGCATCTATTCCTCTATCAGTTCTTTGTACTATCATTGCTAATGCTCTATGTGCCATTATTAAAAGATAATTAGGTGTTTTTGTTTGTATCTTCTGTATTACTTCATTAATCTTTTTCTTTAATTGTTCCTGATTCATATTAACCTCTTATATGGCTTTAGTAACCTATATACAATTACTGGAAATGCTATGTCTTGCCCATCTTCTGTATTAGTAAATGCTTGTTGGTATTGTGCAGAATCCTGATAATAAAAATATCTACTCATTAATACACACGCCTCTTGTATATCATAAGGTAATGTAGTACTTGAAGTTGTTGGGGATATATAGCCAGCATCATAATCAACTGTTGCTATATCCCCCCTAAAAACTCCTTCATCTTTAATTAGTATTCTAGACTCTGACAACCTATAATCTTCACTATCTATTGTTTCATCATCAATACTTAAAGTATTTACACTTGTTACAGGATATTGCTTTAATATTATATCTTGGCTGTTGCACAATTCTATTTTTTCTTCATAAGAATCGGAAATAAACTTTCTATCTGCATAATTTTCTATCCAGTCAGATGCAGCGTTTATTTTATCTTCTACTTGTGATGTTGTTGCACTTACGCTTGATTTCCATTTACATTGTCCTACTGTGCATAGTGCATTATCAGCCAATGACATTTCAGCCTCCTATTTCTTCTATTAACTTGTCAACTAACTCATCTTTCTTTAACCCTTTATAATCTACATCTAGTTCTCTTGCTATATCTCTTAATTCTTCTACTGTTGAGTTGACAATTTGTTTCTCTGTATATTGGTTTTTCTTTAGCTCTTCTATTCTACTTTCCATTTCTTCCATTTTTTCTGTTATTTTATCCAAGCTGCCTATCAGCTCTTTTTTAAACTTATCACCCATGTTAAATTTTTCTATCTTATCAGTTGGTTTGGGTGTTGGCTTATCAACAAGTCCTATATCAGTTGCAATATTGTTCTTTTCAAACCAAGCTGTTTTCTTAGAAGTAAACCCTGCTATTTCGCCTTTATTATATTGTTGATACTTCTTCTTAAATCTTACTTTTCTCATTTCCATTTATTTCTCCTTTCTTATGCCTCTGGTTGTACTGCTCCACCAGTCAATATTACATTACTACCTACTATTGCACTATCACCACTAGGAGTAGATAAAGTTACTGTTAAGCTATCCCTAGCATATTGATCTTCTCCCTCTACATCTTCTCTTATAGTTAACATTGTTGTTTCTGTACTGCCTCCTGTTGATCCTGTCAATGTAATTGCTGATGTCGCTCCACTTATATCACTAAAACTTGCTGCAGTTGTTGATGGTGATTCTTGTAGTTTATATGATACTGTTGCAGTTTCACCAGAACTTAAAGTTGCACTAATCAATGCATTATAAACTACTCCTAAATGCATATTGTCTGTTCTATCTACTGCGTCACCTGTCTTTGCACTTCCACTTGTTATTGTTGTTGGTGATATAGATTCTACTGGAAGTATTAAATCTTTTTCATGTTTTCTCATATCCTACCTCCTTATGCGGTATAATTAAGTTCATTAATTATATACGCACTGTCTTCGTATCTTAATTTCAAATCATGCCATGCCATTGCTTTTACTACTACCCAGTCTTCTTCCCATGCACTTGTTATATTCCCAGAACTATCGTGGAATGTTGCTGTATCAGATACTTTTAACATTAGATCCATGTATTCTCCTATAATCAAATCGTTCATGTTAATTATATATATTTCTGAATAAGAACCTCCACCTCCTAAGTTTCTAGGTATTTGAGGCGTACTTACAAATGGCATTCCAAATAATATACCATTATCTACATTTGGATATATTGGCTGTCCATATGTTCCTCTTTCCTGTCTAATCGCTCTTTTAGTTCTTGGGGATATAATTACTCCCAAGTTGCTCATATCTACATTTGCCTCTTCCATAACTTGCAATGCAGTTAGGAAATCTTTGTCAATATTTGCATAACCTGTACCAGCACTAGCTGTTACTGTTCCTGCTAAATATCTTACACCTTTAGGTGTATAATCAGTTCCTGTTCCTCTAATAAATTCAATATCTTCTTTTACTTTAGCTGAATTTGTTATATCTTCTGCTAAAAACTGTCCATTTAAAACAGGATTTAACCTTACAAGATGTTGTGACATGTACCCTTCTGCTATAAGTTGTTTAGGACTGAATCTCAATGCTCCAGTATCTAGACCTTCTGAATTAACATATTGGTTTTCGCCTTTGTAATACGCACTTATTCCACCTGTAATTTTAGGCATATTTGATTCAAACCCTACTCCCATTACTCTTGCTCCTAATCTCCTAATTGCTGTTTTGTTTCTTAGTAATGCTATATATTCACTTGTTACTTCTGGAGAAATAAAACTTCCACCTTCTCCATAATTACCAGCTTGCATTTCTTTATTTACTGGCTTATCTAATAGCATTTTATTAATCTTTTCATATCCCCATTTTTTTAGAAAGTCTTGAGGAAGTTTGCCAGAATTTTTACTGCATCCTATTGCTCCTGCTATTAAACCTAGCTTCTTGCTATTGTCTGATTTTTTAAATTCTTCTTCTTTCTGTCTTTCTACTTTTTTCTGCTGTTCTATTTGTTTTATTTTCTTGTCTACTACCGCATCTATTTTCTCTTTATGTGTATCTTCAATTAATTCTTTAATTAACTCTCTTGCTTTTTCTCTATTTATTTCCATTTTTACCTCCTTGTGTTAGAAATTTTAATGCACCAATATACTCATCATTTGTTTCTTCTTTCTCTCCTTCCTTTTCTATTTTATTTATTCTTTCTTTTACTCTCGCCTCTAGCTTAATCAATTCAGCATATTTCATATCTTCTATACCATCTTTTTTCTTTTTAGTTAATGAGTCTATTTTTTGTTTCATATGTTTGTGTTCTTCTAACAATTGTGTTAAAGGGTATCCATCATCCCCTAAGAATATTTGATGATCAGTTTCATTTTTTGATATACTCATATCATTACTATCCTTCTGGTCTCCCATTTCAAATTCATCTTCCAACAGTTTCCTTGCTACCTGCTCTGCACTATTATATGCACTTTCAGGTATATCAGCACTCTGTCCCCTTCCACTAATAACTGCTTTCAAACCTCCTTCGTTTAAATTATCAGTCTTAGGGTTAACTACAGGAAAAAATACTAAATCATTAAACTCTTCTGCATCAGGATCTCCTAATAATGTTTTTCTTGCTATCCATTCTTTCATAGGACCAGACATATCTGCTACTGTACTTGGTATTTCTTCTTCTGTTTCTGGCTCTGCATCTGGATTCTGAATATAATATCCATCAATAAAATCTTGCATTGTTTTCCCTACATCTTGCCAGCTTGTTGTTTCTGTTTCTTCATAATCAGGAGTCCTCGCCTCTCCTAATATTTTTCTTTCTTCTGCTAACATATTTTTCATTATTCCAACATACTGTTTATGTATTTTGCTTTTACTAAACGCTCTCTGTTGTACTGCTCTTGGATTTGCTGGAACCGGTA
The DNA here is from genome assembly GCA_964603015.1 of uncultured Thermotogaceae bacterium. GTDB lineage: Bacteria > Thermotogota > Thermotogae > Petrotogales > Petrotogaceae > Geotoga. The sequence continues at coordinate 6,383 of CAZRTN010000031.1, forward strand.
CTCCAGATAACTCTAACATTTCTTGTTCTTTAAATATCACTCCTTCCCCATCTTTTTCTGAAAACTCATAATCAATTGGACTAAAACCTACACTAACCGCATTTAAATTCTTGTCCCTGTACAGTTTATACAGTACATCAGCAAATTGTATTTCTTTAGGCATTTCACTTAGTTTCATGCCAGGATATTTCTTGTGTGGATCAAGAAACCTTACAACTTGATATAACTTTTCATCTTTTACATAACTTCTTATTACATTACCGTAAGCTATGTTATAAGGTGGGTTAAATGAATTGTGGCTCCATAAAAATACAGGATTTTTATTAAAGTTTTCAAATTTCCACCCATTTACTTTAATGAAATCCCTGTCCCTATCCATTTCCCCATCACTAGATACAAATAGTATATCCCTGTTTTCTTCGTTTAACATTTTTGTTTCTACTGTAAATTCTTTCTGTACTGCAATGTTTTCTGTACTTTTTTTTGCTTTAACTAAATTAATAAATTCGTCAACTGTTAATAATTCATATTCCCTGTTTTCCATTTTTTCATCTCCTTCTTCCTCTCATATATTTGAGTATATCCATTTCTTGCCCTTCAAATACTTCTATAAATTTGTCTCGTATCTCTGGTATGTATTTAATTCTTCTTTCTTCCTGTTGTTTTAGAAATTCTGCCCTGTTTTGCTTGTTAGTTTTGTCTTTCATTACTGCTGCTATAGTGCAATTACAGTTTATATCTTCACTTGCAACTCCAAATCCTCCAGGGTATATTGTTGTATAGCCACTTCCACTCGTAAATTCTTCGTCTATTTTTGCTACTTGTCCATCCATCATTGCATGGTTTTCTCTTGGTTCTGCACTTTCTTCTGGATGGTGTACCCATTCCTCTGCCTCTACAATGTCCGAATCCTTATATGCATTATGGGTTGCATAACTTACACTATTGTGGCTTTCTGTTCTTGCTATCATTTCAGCTCTGTATCCTTTTGCTTTCTCATATACGTTTTCTACTCGTGAAACAAGTTGCCCAAAGTCTTCATTATCCCTTATTCCCTGTGAGAGTGTTGCTCTTAGCTGTTCCCTTGTTGTTTCTGCAATTTTGGTTACCTTCTTTGTTAGTTCGTTGTTTAAATACGTTGCCAGGTGGACATTAAATGGATTATATTCAGCCCCTATTCCTTCTGCTATCTCTTGTGCTACTTCTATCAATATTTTACGAAACATCCCTTCTACATCTTCTCTCATTGCCTCTGCACTTATATATTTCAATAATTCTTCTATGTTTATTTCTGTTTGTGGTTGGTTTTGTTTTAATTCTTCGAACTCTCCATCTTTCATTATTCCTATTCTTCCATCTCTTGTCTGTACTACATTTATTGGCATTACCGATACATCTCCATCTACACCTGCAGGAGGAAATCCAGCTTGTTGTCTTATCTCGTCTTTTGTGAACGCCCATGCATGATCTTTCATTATTCCTTTAGTGTATTCTTTATCTTGTATATCAACTGATTCGTATTCTATTGTGTAATTCTCTTCATATTGTCCTAACAATACGCTTTGTAATACAGGTTTAAATGCATCCAGTATAGGTTTTACTACATATTTGGACATTATTAAATCTGCACTTTCTATTGTTGCCCTGTTACTGTTCTCTACTATCCCTGTTATTTCTGGAGGAATACCCATGCTTTGTAATATTATATCTCGTTGTAGTTTCATTATATTTATTTCTTGTGTAGTTAAATTATTCTCTATTTGCTCTATGTTTACATTCCCACTTGATTTCATAAAATATGGAGTTAAGTTTGCTTTGCTATTCTGGTTCTTCTGTAACCAGTCCTTTTTAAGTGCTTTAATATCTTCTCTATTTGCATCTGCAGTTACTATTATTGGTGGTAATTTATTATTGTGATACATGTTGAATATATACCTTTGAAGTTTTTCAGCTATATTCACTTCTTGTCCTATTGACTCTACTACTCCTAATCCTAAATTTTTCCAGTCATAAGGGTTTCTTGGATTTGGCTCTATAAACATATACCAGTTAAAATCTTCTGCACTAGTATCTACCATCTTTTCTATATCTGTGTTTAATATTGATAAATTCGATTCACTATCTATTCGTACATCCTTTTTGTTTGCTACATATATATTTTCTTTAGAGAAAATCCAAAACGACGCACCGAATATTAAAAAATATAAGTATGTCATTTTCATTCCGCTTATTCCAGGCATGAATACATTCATGCTCCTTATATCTTTTAACATTTGATGCCCGGTTACTTCTTTATCGTTTCTATCTTTTATAATCCATTTCTTACTTGAACATATATATGCAGTCTTGCTGATTATCTGTCTTAAATAAGGATTAGTAGCATAATATGTTAAATAATTCCCTTCGCTTATTTCTCCTGAATATTTTTTAGCATCTAATAAATCAACTATATTATTTACATCTACACTTTTTGTAAACATTGACTTTATTTTATCAAATATCATATTAGCTCCAATTTGTTATCTTTTACCCAATCATTACATGCATATCTCAATGCATCTATACCATGATCATCTAATGTAACAGGCTCATCTAATACTATTCCTGTTGACCTTTGCTTTTTAAATTTATATTTTTTTATTTCTCTTGCTAAATTAGGACACTTTTCATTATCTATATGTAACGTCCTATTCTGTAGCCAGTTTATATCTCGCATTATGCTGTTCTTTCCTTTTTGTGCTGGCTCTATGTTATACCCTTGATTTCTAAAATATTGTATCCTATCCGGTTCTGCACTATCCCCTATTATTCTGTAATCTTTAAATCTTCCTACTACTTCTTTTATGTCATCATTTGTCATTTTAGTTCCATATTCTTCGTCTACTGCATATATATCGTCTTGATAATATATTGCTTTGATAAATGCTGTTGGGTTTGTGAATCCCCAGTCAGCCCCTACTTTTATTCTATATGTTCCACTTACTTTTGATTCTATATGCTGGTAATCTCCAAAGACATAGTTCTTAAATATCATCTCGTCATTAGTAGCCCATACTCCTTGCCTGTATACTTTATCAAAATACTCGTCATCAAGATTCATTATCGATTCTATATCTTCTTCTTCTAAATGATTTATATTATCTTTATATGTTGAATAAATTATTTTAGTGTTCTTTCCTTCGTATCCTTCATCTATAAACTTAGTTTTTATAAAATGGCTCTCGTCATCAGGGTTAGTTGTCATTAGAATATGTTTACTTAGTTCTGATTTCCCTCTTAATCTTAACTTTATATGTAAAAAATCCTCCCAGTCTATTTCTGTCGCCTCTTCTATCCATATATCTGTTGCTGGCCCATTATCAAATGTTATTGACTTCTTCTTACTCATTCTATCAAGCCCTATACACAATACTTGATTACCATTTGGAAACTTCATTCTCTTTTCTGTTGTATTTACCTTTACATATTTTAAATATTCCCATTTATTTAATACTTTCATATAGTCCGCAAAAGTACTGTCCTTGTTTGTTCTATTTACTTTACGTACAAATAAGTAATTACGTCCCACTTCGTTAATCTGTTTTCTTGCTAATTCTTGTGCTGTTCCATAACTTTTCCCAGCTCCTGCTCCTCCTACGAGTATAATGTATCTCTTTTTTGTATCTAACATTCTCTTGTATTTAGAGTTAATAGCATTACCTCGTAATCTTATTTTCATTTTTTACTCGTCTGCTCCTTCTTTGCCTCTTTCGTATACTCGTTAATAAACTCAAGGAGTTTCTCGTCTTTTATCTTTTCTTTTAATTTATATGTCTTCATCTTTATTCCTCTATTATTACTTCTGCATTTATTTTATGATCTATTTCTTGTCTGTCTGTATACCCATAGTTCTTAGCTAAAAAGATTACCCCTGACTTTGATTTAGTAGTATCCATTAGCCTTTGTTCTATTTCTGCTTTTATTCTTTCTCTTGCTTTTTTTATTACGTCGAAATACTCTTTACCATATTTATCTTTATAATTATACAAAGTTTGCCTGTCTATATCTAAATAATAAGCAAGCCCTGCAAAAGTAGGATATCTTTCTTTATTCTCACATTCTTGGAAATAACCATCTATTTCTTTCTTTAATTGTTCAGGAGTTTTAAACCTCTTAGGTCTTCCACCTTTGATTGGTACTGTCATTTCTATCACATCCTATTCCAATTCCAGTATATACTTAACCCGATACTAAACACTATAATAGTAATAGCTAAATCATAACACCACTTTACATCAAACAATATATTAGATATTAAATATATCACTCCCATTATTATTATAGTTTTTCCTATTAATTCCCCTATTAGTTTTATATACTCCCATAATAATCTCATACTTTCACCTCTTTTTATACATTCCTGTTTTGTGTTTTCCCATTAGTCTTATCTCTTTATATACCCTATCCCTTTTTTCTTCTGTTTTAAACTCTTCTATATTTTCTTTTGCACTTGTTATTATCTTTAATTTCTTCTTTCCTATTTTTTCTACTTGTATATGGCTTACATTATATACTTTTTCTCCTACTGCATAATGCATTTTGCCTCCTTTAATGATTTAGCATCTTCCAATACCTTTTTAGCTTTTTTTATTGATTTTTCATTATTATGCGATACATGTAATTCGCTTTTTATATTACATCTATCTACTTGTTTAAAATATATTTCTAAATTTTTTATTGCTTTTTCAAATATATGCATTTTCATATAAAATATAGCAAATCTAAAAAAAGGATCCGGATTAGTTGGATATAGTTCAAGCAATTTGTTTCCTTCTTCTATCGCTCTTCTCTCTTGTTCCATAAAAATATACATTTGCATTCTATACGAGTATATTTGTGCTGTTAATGCTTTAGTTAACCCTTTTTTCTTTTCTAATGCTTTCTTAAAATTATCAAAAGCATTCCCATAATTATGCAACATCATCATTGATACGCCTAATTGGTAATAATCATATCCAGTTCCACCTTTTTCTATTTCTTTTTTTAATAATTTTACTGTTTGTTTATTTCTCCAAAGCCTATTCTTAGCATTTGGATCATATCCATAATGTTTAATTACTATCTCGTCTGTACGATATATAAATGGTACACCTACCACTTGATTATGTATTGGCTTATCATATTTAGCGTATTCTTTCCTAAACGCCCTACATTGCGTGTAATTCTCATTAACTACTTTTCCATTTTGTATGTCTTTGAATTTATAACTTACACCGGTATACCCTTTTTTAATGGCACTATTTATTGCTTTTTTTATATTTCCTTCTATCATTTCCTCGTCTGCATCAAATATAATTACCCAGTCATGTTTTGCTTTACTTATAGAATAGTTTCTTGCTTTTGCAAAACTATCTTCCCATTCATAATCATATACCTTGTCTGTATATTTTTTTGCTATTTCTTTAGTATTGTCTGTTGATCCTGTATCTGTTATTATTATTTCATCTACCTGGTCTTTTATACTCGTTAATATTCTATCCAATTCATGTGATTCGTTTTTTACTATCATGCAACAACTAATTTTATCTATTGTTGGCTTATTCTTTAATATCTTCTTTATCTTGTTATATAACCTTTTAATGTCTTTTTTCTTACATTCTTCTTTTAATTCTTTTAATATATCCCATAGATAATATTCTTTTGCTAAATCTATCCAATTTTCTAAAATAAAAATAGAACCACTTGAATTATATTGAGATTTTAATTGATTAAATTTGTCTCGAAACTTTTCAATAACCATATCTAGTTAAAGTATAAGTTCTTTGGTAATATATGTCAAGGTTATGGGACTTTCATAATTTGAAATTAAATGTATTGGGGTTTATTTGCGATTTATTGAGTGCAGGACACATTATAAAGAGGATGAGAAAGCATATGTGCCCCACACAACTTTAAAATAAACTCTGTTTCTCATCTATCAGTTTTTCCATTTGTTTAATATCAAACTTAGACATTAAATTTGTTGGTGCTCCTGGTTTATATATTTCTTTATATTTAGTTATTTTATATAACATTGTTTCACAACATTCACATCTTATTCTTTCCATGTGATCCATATTGTCTATAACTTTTTTTGGAAAATTCTTTGATGAACAATAGGGGCATTTATATTTTTCTTTAGTGTGAAATAGCCTGTATTTAAAATATGTCGTAATCCTTTTGTTCGTTCTTACTAAATATGCTTGCTCGTAATATACTCTTTTATACTTTTTATGCAGTTTCTCTATAATATTTGCAGGTAAATTTTTATTGCTAAATGGACTTTTAAATCCATTAAATAATTTTTCAGCTCGAGTAAACAACTCCCCTAATCTCTCTATATTCCATATTCTTTTATTTTCCCAATATGCCTCTATCCTTTCATCCTGTATGTCTGAATATGGATCATTTATATACACATCATATGTTCTACTTGTTTTACTACTTCTTAACTTCATATATCCAAATCTACACTTTCATTGTATTTTATTATAAAATTATCAATTCTTATTTCTGTTTCTTCGTTCGTTTTTGATACAAATATGTTTTTTGCCTCTGACATATCAAGTTCTAATTTATTAACAGCTATAATATTACTTTCATCAACTACTGGATTATAATCTAATATGCTAATTTCTCTTGGTTTTACTTTTTCACTGTAATTTACAACAATATTATTATACCGGACATCAACATCACAGTTATAAAACAGGCTCCCATTATATATTATATTTTTTATTATAAATTTAATTTTATTATATGATATAT
>CAZRTN010000032.1:0-1574 GCA_964603015.1 uncultured Thermotogaceae bacterium
AACACAAACCCATTATTAATATACTTTTAATTTTCATTTAAATAACCTCCTAATATTGAACACCTATTACTTGTGCTATAACATTTTCTCTTTTTATTTTTTCGCCTACTCTATTATTATCACCCTTAAAAATAGCAGTAGAACAATTATCAATACAATAAACTAACCTGTGAATTATAGTATTATTACCTTTTTCGTAAGCATAAATCTCACCCTCAACCAATCTTTCATTTTCTTTCAAATATCTTTCATAAACTTTATCAGAACAATCAAAAATCAAACCCATAGAATCAGAACCACAAGAAATTTTAGAAATAGTGTCATACTCCATCATGTGAACTATATTAAGAGGTTTAAAACTAGAAAAAATTAAAAATCCTAACAAAACTGAATTAAAAACTATAATTAATGTTAATATCACACTATTATTAAACATGGTCATAATATTATAAAACACAAGTTATTTATATATATATTTATTTTTTGTATGGTCCTCTTCTGTATGTTGTCTCTCCTTTACTTTTTTTCAAGTAAGAAGCATACTCAGGATCAACCTTAGCAGCTTGTGCAGGTTCAACACTATCCCAATCAATGTTAGAATAATCTATTTCTCTTGGTCGTTCATACATTTCCTGTCTTGGTTGTTGTGTTTGTTGTTGCATCATTTGTTCTCTTTGTTGTCTAATTTGTTCTTGTTGTCTCTCATACATTTCTTGTTGTGTTGGTTGTGATTGTTCTAGTTCTTGCTCATTTTCCGATTTTTTGCCTAAACTTTCACTAACAACATCACTAAACCTTCTACCACTAGAAGATTGTGGTATAACTTCTCTATAACCTTGACCTCTTGAAGCTCCCAAAAGTTGATTAAAATTATTGCCACTAACATTAGTTTGAGAAACAGCATTGAAAGCTGACATGTTTCCACCACCACTTCCACCAACTAACGAACCTATAACATTTTGTCCATACTTCAATTCTTTCTCGAAAGCTAACCTTTCTCCCTCTCTTTCCCTTGCTTTTAATTTAGCTCTTTCAAGACCAATCTGTGATTTTAATTTTTCTTTAGAGAAATCTCTTGCTTTTTCGCTTTCCTGTTTTCTGAAATCTAATTCTTCTTTCTGTTTTCTCTCCCCTGAAGTTAATTGTTCAAAACCTAGTCCTCTTTTAGCTTTTGATTCTTCTAATGCTATTTTTCTCTGTTCTTTTCTTTCTTCACTTTTTATTTTTAAATCTTTTTCACTTCGTCTACTTTTTTCTAATTCTTCCAATATTTTAATATATTTATTCCTTTCTGGAGCAGTCTTAGCATTAGCAGCTTTTTCTCTATAATAATCAATCAAACTATTTATTCTTTCTAGCTCATTTTTATTATTTTCTTCATTTTTATTACGTTCACTACCCATGACTTCATTAAGAAATTGTTCTCCTGTCATGTTAGTTTTTCCAGTATCATTTTGTTCATTATTATCAGCATATTGTACTAAAACTTCATTAATATCTTTATTTTCTGGACCTTGTTTTAAAGGGTTTCGTGGTACACAATCCATAACATTAGGAACTTTATCACCATCAAT
>CAZRTN010000032.1:1674-5671 GCA_964603015.1 uncultured Thermotogaceae bacterium
TACCAAACAAATCTCTTGTTTTATTTTTGTTATTAGAATATTTTTTACCAAGTATCATATCAACTTTATCTTCATCACTTTCATTATTATTTATTAAACTTGTATCAAAATTCATTTTATTACCACCTTTACCTATCAAACTATCAATCTTTTCAGCATATTCAAGACTATTTTCATTGCCTCTAAATTTATCTTTCATAAAATCCTTATAACGTCTACCATTCATAACTTTATCTTCAAAGTTTAATGGTTGTAAAATTTTAAGCACTCCATCCTTATCCATTAACTGACGCTGTTTTTCTGTAAATTCTTCGTTAGGATTTTCATACTCTGATTCTTCCACATTAGGTGCTTTCCCTTTAAATATAGAGCTTGAATTTCTATCTATCATTTTTAATAATACCCTGAATCTTTTTCTTCCTTTATAGCCGCTGTTAACATATATATCACTACTATAAAAAATAATATGAATGGTAATGAATGAAAAAATGTCATAAATTTGTCAATTTTACCATGAATAAATTCTGAAGTATCAGTTGGAAGATTAGCACCTATACTTGTTGAATTGTCTGTTAAATCTTTTATTGTAGGTACTAAATGTGCATCAAACACTTGTGTGAAAGTTATATACATTATACCTAAACCAAACAAAGTGACTAAACCAAAAACCCAAGTGAAACCTGTTGAATATCCTTTTTTATTTTTTAACATATTATTACCTTAATGATAACTTATTTATATATATATTTATTTTCTTAATAAACCTTTTTTATATTGATTCATTATGTTTAATGTCCTTTTTTCAGGTTTATTAATACTAAACTTTTTACTTTTATTATTTTTACCGAAATATTCACTAGCCAAATCTGCTAAAGGATTAGTAACAACCCATTCTCTATATAGAGTACCTCTACCAAACTTAAAAGGTTCTTTGCCTAATCCTGATTTAGGATAAAAAGTAGGTAAAAAATCAGCGAAAGTTTTTGTTGCTACTTGAGACTGAACATTAGATTTAACCATTGGCATTGTACTAACTTTTGTTTTTGTTTGAGTGACAACTTTAGGTTGCGAAGTTATTTCTTGATTTTGTGTTTCAATCAAAAAATTTGTCCTTGTTTGTGGCATTACCTCTGTTTTAATTTGTGGTTTGACCTGTGTTTCTATTTTTGTTTCTGTGTTTGTTAAAGGTTCATTTCTCAAAAAAACTTCTATCAAATTATTAGTTTTAACTTTAGCTGGTTTTGAAAGAGATTGTGTTTTATCTTGTGCAACTATATCAGAAACTTCTTCTTGAACAACTATATCTTTTTCGTTTGAAGTGGTTTTTGAACCAAAACCAAACCTTTTTTTAAACTTGTCTTTTGTCTTTTTAACAAAACTTTTATCATTTTGTTGGATTGTACTATACTCTTCACTCACACTACCTTTAAACTTAGGTTTAACATACTTTAACTCATCATCAACATACTCACTCATTGATTGTAAAGTTTTAATATTTTTATCAGTAGTAGGTATTATTTTTGATTTACCTTTACCAGTTGTTATTAATACACCTTTTTTACTAATCTTATATTCACTTATATCAGAAACATCAATACCTATATCTTCATACTCATTATTTTCATTTATGGAAGTTAAAGTGAATTTTTTAGGTCTAATTCTACCTGTTTTTTTTGAAATATAAGGTGAAATTTTTGTTAATAAATTTGTCGCAATATCTGCTGGTTTTTCGTACCAATCAGCTATGTTTCCACCTCTTTCTAACCATTTATTTAATTTACCACCAGCTCCTGAATAAGTCATACCACCACCTATCAAACCTCCTACACCATAAGCAATAGCACCACTTTTTCCAAAACTTAGGGAGTCAATTTGTTCTCTTTTAAGTTGACTTTCCGCTGCTGATGAACCAAAACCTTCAATAGTAGCAGCTGAACCTATATTAGTAAAACCTTTAATAAATTTTTGTGGTCCTGTTAATGTTTTTTTTGTTAATGTTGATTTTAAAACAGATTTAGTTAAAGCTCCTCTACCAGCCAATTCTGCTGCTACATTAGCACCAAATAAAGCACCTGTTTCTGAATAAATATCACTACTTCTTTGTTTTTTCAAAGTTTCTAAAGCAGTATCAAGACGTTCTCCTTTATAACCTCTCTCCCTTAAATTTTTCTCAGCAGATTCTAAAAAAGATTTTTCACTACCAACAAAAGGTATTTTTCTACCCATAGGAATATCAGAAGCAAATTTCCTAACATAACCAGTCAAAGGAACATTACCCCAACCTCCAGCTATTTCTTGTCTTTCTCCTTTAAGTCCTGTTCTAAGGTCAACATAAAAATCTTCATAATCGCCTCTATACTCTTTTTCAAAACCTTTAGATTTTTTATACGCTTTTTTTTCAAGAGTTTTACCTAGAACTTCAGGTCCTGCTAATGATGCTATTGTACCTGACAAAATTGTTGCTGTACCTATGAATGGTGCAGCAACGGCAGTAACACCAGTAGTTAAACCAAATCCTTTAGCTTTATCTCTTGATGTAGTTATTCCATACTTTGATAATGTTTTTTCTTGTTTGTCTTTAGGTCTAACAAAATCCACAACTGATGGTATTGGTGATAATGATTTATAAAATGGTCTGTCTTTAAGATTTTTACCTATACCTTGAACACCACTTACAACAAACCCACCAATGTTTTTAACTCCTATATCAATATTTCTTCCAACACCACCTAAAAATCTTGAATCTTCATCATAGGTTTGTTTATCTATCTTTTCTTGAAGTTCAATCTTATAAGCATAAACAGGATCAATCTTTTTTATTTCTTCTAAACTATCCAAATAAGTTTTGTCCAATTTTTTTTCTTGACTTATCAAATTCCTAATCTTTTCTGATTCCTTACCAGTAAAATATATTTTTTGAAAATCTTTCTCAAATTCTTCATAATCTTTATTGAAACTTTTCGATAATTCATTAGCTTTATTATATGCTTGTTTATCTGTGTACTGAAATTGTCCTTCATTATCATAATATCCAGTAAAAGATGTTTTTGTTGATTCTAAACCTTGTTTTGTTTGTTTTTCTAATTCTTTCTTATAAATGTAAGTGTTTAAAGCAGCTTCATTAAAATTCTCTTCGCCAAATTCTTGTATGAATTTGTCTTTGTAAGAAGCTTTTTGATTTTCACCAATATTTTTCACCAAAGGTTTTTTACTATATTTTTCTTTAATATCTTTCCTAGCGGCTTTTCTTTCAGAAATCATACTTTCTCTTTCTTCAATTAAAGATTCCTTTTTACCTGTATATATTTTACCTAATTCTTTTGTGTATAAGGCTTGTTTATCTTCTTTTTGAAAAAAACCTTTATCAACATCCTTTGCTTTCATCCCTATATATCTTTGTGCTAATTCTGGTGATTTTTGAGAAAAAATTGAAACAGTTTCCCTAAAATCTGCAACATCTTTAGGTTGATATTTATTAACTAAGAATAAATTTTCTGTTGTTTGTTTAAGTTTATCTTCATAACCTTTATTACCAGTAACTTTGCCTGTGGTTATATCTTCTGTTTTAATAGTACTTCTTTGACTAATTCTTTCAGGAAAATCTGCTTTATCTAATTTTATTGGTATATCTTTCTTTAAATCAACTTTTATGGGTTTTTTTGTTGCAGCTTGTCTTATTCTTTCCCTGCCAGTAAAAGAACTTAAAGTGTTATACCTATCTCTATCAATACCTATTTTTTCTGGTTCTATTTCTTTAGCTTTTCTAAAAGTCTCTCTTGAACCAACACTACCCAAAGTTTCAAACCTACCTCTATCAAAACCTGTTTGTTTTTGACGCATAATTGAAGAAGTTTCTTCTCTTTTAAAATCATTACCAATACTTTGTCTATTTTCTAAAGCATCTCTTAATATTGGTGCTGGTTCTTCTCTTCTATATTGTTCACCAATACTTTGTCTATTTTCTAAAGCATCTCTTAATATTGGTGCTGGTTCTTCT
>CAZRTN010000032.1:5771-13007 GCA_964603015.1 uncultured Thermotogaceae bacterium
ACCAATACTTTGTCTATTTTCTAAAGCATCTCTTAATATTGGTGCTGGTTCTTCTCTTCTATATTGTTCACCAACACTTTGTCTATTTTCTAAAACATCTCTTAATATTGGTGCTGGTTCTTCTCTTCTATATTGTTCACCAACACTTTGTCTCTGTGATGATTGTCTATATGCAGATGATATACTTTGTCTTTGACCTAAATCTGTATATGATACCATTTAAAAATACCTTTCATAAATATATTCTTTCTTTTCAGGTGAATAATAACCTACACCTTTCAAACCATAATTCTCGCCACCATAAACAATCTTTTCGCTTGACTTAGATTTATTGAATGTTTGTTTAGCAGTTTTTTCAGCCAATTTTTTCATATCTCTTTCGGACATTGTATCATTATACACATTTCTTCCATATTCAGAAACAGTGCCAAACTGTGGTGTTGTTTTACCCCAATATCTGACAGGTATATCATATCTTTGTTCTTCTCTACTTTTTTTTATTTGTGATTGTTCTTGTTTTAATGTATCAAAATAATCTTTTTCAATATTTTCTCTTTTTTGTTTTCTAATCTCAACAGGTTCTCCTATAACCATGTCAGGACTTTTTATTTTAGAATAATCTTCCTCATATATTTTCTGTCCACTATAATCAAACTCAGTACGTTTTTTCATGAAAGGTTTAAACTTATCTTTATACACACTTCTACTACCATAATCAACATATTTCTCGTCGGTAGCAAACAAATCATAATCTTTTTGTGTAATCAATTTTGATTCAGAACCACCATATATTTTTTCTTGTTTCAAATAAGTCTCATACCTTTTATCTCTTTCTTTACCATTATCATCATACTTTTTTTCATAAACAGAAGTATAATCATCATAATCTCTTTGACTTTTTAATCTACCATAATCACCATACTTTTTTTCAGATTTAAGGAAAATATCTTTTTTCATTTCCTTAGTTTTATCATCATCATCCTTTTCTCTGTAATATTTAGTTTTGTAAGGAGAATATAATTTTTCTGTTTTTAACAAACCTTTAGGAGCAAACACTTTTTCTGATTTTAAATAAGGTTCATACTCAGAAACTTCTGTTTCTTTATCCCCTCTTTCACGTTCTTTTTCTTCTCTTTCATAAATATCATATAATCTTTGTGATTTTAAAACACCTGTACCGAAAAATTCTTCTGTTTTTTTATTAAATACATTTCTTTCTTTTTCTTTCTTTCTATAATCATCATCATACTTTTTAGAATATTTTTCCATGTAAACATCTTTTTTTACAATTTTTTTTAATTTGCCATCATCAGTAACATATATTTGAGCAGGAATATATTTCTTATACCTTCTTTCTGTATCATCATTAGTCTCACTTTCATAATATTCCTCATATTTTTTCTCAGGAGCTTTATAATAACCTTGTTCTGTCTTTATAAAATTTTCAGGAATATCGGCTTTCCAGCCAGTATTAGATAAAACCATGTTTCTTGGATCAAACTTTAATTCTTTTTTTCTATACTCACCTGTAAGTTCTAAACTTTTAAATTTATTACCTTGTTTTTTAAGTTTAACATCTTCTATACCACTTTTTCCTTTCAATTTCTTACCAAAAGTTTCAAGTTTTTTATAGACTTTACTAGCAGAAAAAACGCCTGTGGGAGATTTTATATTTAAAATCTGTTCCACAGGCAAAGTTTTGGATGAAGCGAGTATTCCTAGTTCGGAATCAGAAATATTATTAATAAGGGGTATTTTTTTATCTCGCTTCTTAAAATCTTTATTTTTCGATTTTTTTTCTATTATATTAAATTTACCTTTTTTTGAATAACTATCAGTACTAAAATCTTTTGCTGAAATAGCAGCTTTCCCATATATTTTAGATTCTGAACCAAATTTTCCAGCTTTATAAGAATTTTTACCTTTTACCATATTAAACAAACTCACCATTTGAATATAATAAAGTAAAAGGTTATTTATATATATATTTTTTTTTCAAAATCTGGAATCAAAATCTTTTATCCATTCAATATGTGTCATTATACCCATTTCCAATAATTTATTAACTATACTCTTATCAGACACACTTCCATACCCTTTATCATATGCTTCCTTGATTTTAGCAGGACCAAGTATTTTACTATTAAAAATTTTGGACATTCTTGTATCAACATCATAATCTTTTTTAAATTGTTTACCTAATTTATCATACAAACCCAATGATTCATTATACTCTTCCTCTTCTTCTTTCTCTGTACCTTGAATAGTAACAATACGCCATTCAAGATTATAATGAATATCTTCTGATTCAATTTTCCTTTCTATCATGAATTTTAAACCACCATGCTTATCAGCACTCTTTTTAGCTTTAGATAAACTTTGACTTAATATTTGCCAAATATTTTCTTGAAATGTTATTAATCCTTTAACTTTTTGTGCATTTCTCCTAAACCAACTTTTAGGAACACGTCTCCCTACTTTTATTATAACAGTCATTTATAACCCTCCTCATTCAATTTACTTTTTAATCTTTCTTTAGTAAATTCTAATCCTTCAGATAATTCAAAATCGTCTATGCAATATATATATTTAATCTGGTTTATCATAAACAACACATCCGATATTTCATTTATCAGGAATTGTTTGTTCACTTTACCACGTCTATAATGATTAACAGCACACCCTAATTCATTAAGTTCTTCATAAAATTGTATAATCTGATTATCTTCACCGAACCTTTCCATAACTTTCTTTATTAATTCTTTCTCGTCCATAACTCACCTCTTTTTTTAAAAATAAACACTTAAATCATCTCTTTCCAATCCAAATTTCTTTAACACGAAATTAATTAACATTGGATAAAAAATTGTAATCAAAAACACTTGCCATAATTTAAATTCTATACCTATATAATTATTCCATAATTTAAAAATGTTTATTATAATAAATATTGATATTGATATTTTAACTAAAACTTTAAACATATTCTTGAAAGACCAAACAAAAGGTGGTGTTTTAGGATATTTAATATCAATAAATTTCTTTTGTTCTTCTAAAGTTTTCACAGGATTTTTTCTATATTTTTTTAATTTTGTTTGTGTTTTCCTATGTTTATCTCTATTTTTTTTAATTAATAAGGTTTTTATTGTAATATAATTATAATAAACAAAAAACATTACAAACAACTTTGTTGCAATATTCAAATTTTGTCACCTTCTTCATTAATTCCATCAAGTAAAGCTTCTTTTATTAAATCAACATCTATTTTTATTATGTTATGATTTTGATTATTTTTGACTCCTGCCAAAATATTGCTTGTAATAGTTTTTGGTGAATTGGAATTTATTAATATTTCAAACTTTTCATGTTCATTTTCTAAATATTTTTGAACCTTTTCATCTCTAACAAGCAAACTGTTCTTTACATAATATATAGCCTCACTATTAAACAAAGCTATTCTTCTCGCTAATGATAAAGCTTCAGCATCTTTCATTACCATAGTTTAAAACACCCATACCTTAATTTATATTTTGGTATTATTAATTGTTTATTTTTTTTCTCCCATTCACACCATTTATTTTTATTCAATTTATAAAATTCTTTTAATATTATTTCTGTTTTTGTTTCTTCAAACTCATACATATAATAAACATTAACATCTAAATGACCAAAAGTTGATAATATTCTATAATCATGGTTAGGAATACAAAATAATACAACACCCCATCTTGTACCCGGTATTCTTATTTTCCAAATTCTTTGTTCTTTTATTAATCTTGCAGTTCTTCTTCTAAGTATTTGACAAAAAGTTCCATTGTTTCTATACTTAGATAAAATTGTGTTGTATGTTTGTGGTTGATTTTTTATTACATTTACTATGTTATCATCATTAGACAAAAAATCTCGCATACTTTCTTCATCCATTTTTTTACTTTAAATTTTCTTCCCTTATTTTAGTTATTAAATTTTTCGAGTCTAGTAACAAATTTTGAATATTATTCTTTGTTATAGGAATATCATAAGTATTTTTTATATGCAGCATTATTCTATTCATATTAAGTGAAGTATCATTCATCATTACATCTTGTAAAGCTAATATAAGCAATGCTTTATGAATATCTACTGATGTTACTGAATCCCTTATTTGTTCATCATTATAAACATTATCTTCCCTTACTTTCAAATATCTATTATACAACCAATCAGGAGCTTTAGGAAATTTTATTATTTTCCAAAAATTAGGATGCTTCTTTAATTTTTTCTCAACTTCACGTAAATTAGTAAATTCTGTATAAGAACCTGTAAGTTTAAAATCTTTCATACGCCATGAATCATTAACAGGATTTTTGTCTTTTACATAAATTGCACCCAAACCTCTACCAAAAAGGTCACACCAATAATTAGTAAAACTTTCTAAATATGTTTTTTCCATTTTATAAATTTTTAAAGGAAAACATAAAATAAAAAGCATGTGTTTAGTTCTAACCTCCGCTATTTTTTTTCTTAATTGTTTGCTTTCAGATTTATTCCAGTCCGCCGAACTAGCAAACCTTACAGACTCATCAGCAACCAAAGGACTAAACTTAGGCAATTCATCTATCTTTCTCATAACATCATTATTACTATAAGCTAAGTGTTTAGCAGGATTAAATCTAATTCCAAGCAAAGAACACCATTGTCTAGCTATCATTATAGCTGCATTACTTTTACCTGTACCTTTATCACTTGTTAATAATAATAAACTATCATAATTAGCCAAATTTCTATAAAGAACATAATTTGTAAAGTCTCTAAAAACATTATAACCTCTGTTATCTGTTTTTTTTTCTAAATATTTAACACCCTCATTCTCTCCTAATTCTTGTAAAATATAAAGAATATCTTTAAAAGAAAATTTCATATTAGTAGGATCATCCGTTTTCCAAGTTTGATTAATTATTTCTGCTATTAACCTTTTTTTTCCAAAACCTATTTTTTTATTCATATTTAATCACTCAAACTAACTAAAGCTTTTTTTCTTTTTTTTAATTTTAAACTTTGCATTTTGGCAAAATGTATAGGACAATATCCGAAAACTGTAGCTTTTAATCTGCATCTTTCTCCTTTATATGTTAATGCTTTACATGTTTCTTCATCATTCATTTTTATTTTTTTTTAAATTTTTAATAAAATCCATAATATTATTAACACAAAAAAGTGAAACACTAACAACAATCAACCATGATATAAAATGAGGATGATTTTTGACCAATATCAATAAAGGATTAACAAAATAATCATGTAAAGGTAAATCTTTCATCACTATTATTAATGTCATCAAAATAAAAACCCAATTAACAATACTTAATATCACTGTATTTATTTCTTTTAATCCTTTTTCCATTTTTCTATAATATTAACTTTATGTCCTTCTCTCTTAAAAGCTTTTATTCTAGCAACACAAGCTGGTCTAAAAAAAGAAAAATTATCAATAAAATCATAATATAAAGCTTTATCCTTACCATCCTTTTTCCTTAAAACACGACCAAGCATTTGTATAGTTTTTATGTCAGCTTTATTTGCTGAAGCATTAATTACCATTTCTAAACCGGGAATATCAACACCTTCCGAAAAAATACTTATTGTTGATATTAATATTTTTTGTTTTCCTTTAGCAAAATTATCAAATATTTGTTTTCGTTCCTTTTTTTTAGTAGTACCATGCAAATAAAAAGAACCCTCAATCAATTTTTCTAAAATATTTCCATGTTCAATCAATTTTACTAATATTAATATATTTTTACCCTCATGTTCTTTAACAATATCCTTTATTATATTATTTCTTTCATCATTATTTTGAATGAATATTGGATAACAACTCATGTACTCAAGTTCCTCGTTAATCAAACCTTTCTTTGATTCCTGTTCCATCAATTTAATTTTTTCTTTAGGTATAGTATATTTAATAAAATTCACTTCAGGCTTCATCAAATAACCCTCATTAATTAAATTTTCACTCTTGATTTCCATACCTTTAAAACCAACAATACCATTCATTTTAAGGTCTGTTTTATCAGTTCTGTAAGCTGTAGCACTAAGTCCTAGTCTGTATTCAGTATTAGGCATATAATGACTTAATAAAGCATAACTGTTACTTGCACTACCATGACATTCATCTATTATTAAAAACCTCACATCACTCAAAAATTCACTATATTCTTTAATATTTTTTGTAAGTGTTTGAATAGTGGCAACATTCACATCCCTTATTTTTTTCTGACCATCACCTATTATACCTATCTCTATACCCAAATCCTCTTCAAACGCTTTCTTTGTTTGATGTAATAATTCTTTTTTATTTATTACAAACAAAGTTTTAACAGCCAAACAACGAATTAATTCTGTGGCTATTAATGTTTTACCACCACCTGTGGCAACTTCAAGTATGCAATAATTATTTTTGTTTATAAAATATTGTTTACCATTCTCTTGATAATCTCTTAATATTTTACCTGATAATAAAGCATTAGGCATATTTATATTTTTCTTATTAAAATATCTTTTATCATTAAGATTAAATATTAAATATTTATTATTATTATTAGCATATTCTGTCAATAATTCTAAAAATTTTTTATATAATCCTGACGGTAATCTTTTCAATTTTAAAGAAAATAATCGCACAGTTGTTGAAATATTAGGATATTTTTTTTTAATATAGTAAGCATCCTTTTTCTCATAAGAAAATTCATCATAAATTATATTTAATAAATTCTCATCAAGATTACCTTTAATATAAAAATAGTTTGCATAATAATCAATATTAACATATAATTTGTTTGAGGGATCTTTTTTATCAATATCCCATAAATGTTTATAAGGACAAAAAAAATTATTTTTATTAAAATCTGGTATCTTGTCAGGATTATCAATAAAATATTTCATTCTTTCTTTAATTTTATAATGCCAATTTTTAGCATTTTCTATATCTTGCATTGTAGGTTTTATGACCAATTCTTTACGTTCATTATCATATTTCAAATAATACACATAAAATTTATCAAGGATATATCCGAACTTACGATAAACCAACCAAGCATAAAATTTACCTTGCATAGAATACTCTTTTTCATTTTCTTTGCTTCTTGTAGAACTCTTATAATCACCAGCAATTTTATTTTTACTATCATAAACATCTAAATAAGCTACAACATCATTATGATAATATATTTTTAATTCATTAGTTGTAGGTTTTAT
>CAZRTN010000033.1:0-12854 GCA_964603015.1 uncultured Thermotogaceae bacterium
AAAGTTTACGTTATTTGAGTTTAGAGCGGGGTAACTTAGCTTGGATTCTATCTTCAATATTTATAATTTAATTCATAGTATGAAAAGAAATGAATTTTTTTTTAAAATTCTTTAGTGTAAACGCGCATTTTTGTTTTCCAAACAAAAGGTTCTAGAATTAAACTTTTAGTGTAAAATTGGCATTTAAGATTTTCTATCTTAAGGTTTAAAAGTTTAATAAAAATTATACGATTTTTATAATTTTCTTTTTTATTGTAGGAATTTTACTTTTTATTGTAGGAATTTTACTTTCTGTAGCTTTTTTTACACTATTCGAACGAAAAATTTTGGGACTTTCTCAAAATCGAATAGGACCTAATAAGGTTTTCTTTTTTGGACTCTTTCAGCCCTTTTTAGATGGTATAAAATTATTAACTAAAGAATTTTTTTTTCCTATTTTTTCCAACACTTTTAGTATAATGTGAGGGCCCTCTTTCTACTTTATTATAATAATTTTAGTATGATTTAATATGAATCATATCTTTATTTTTATAAGACATAAAATAAGATTGTTTTTTTTAATCATTATATTAGGAAGAAGTATTTATACTGCTCTTTTAACTGGAATTGGTTCTCAATCAAAATTTGCTTATATTGGATCTATTCGAATTGCTTCCCAAGCCATTAGTTACGAAATTTGTCTTTCTATTTTTCTTTTTAGACTTTTGTTATTTAGAAAAACATTCAGAATTTCTGTATTTAGATTATTTTGCTTTTTTAACTTTTTGGTATGATTTATTTTTATCCTATCAGAGACTAATCGAGCTCCCTTTGACTTTGCAGAAGGAGAAAGAGAGCTTATTAGAGGATTTAATATTGAAATAGGTAGAGTAGGATTTGTTCTTCTTTTTTTAGGAGAGTACGGAATGATTTTAGTGTTTTCTTTTATTGGATCTTTTTTCATTTTACCTTTACCTTTATTTATAACTTTTTTATTTAGATTTCTCATTGTATTATCTCGAAGGACCCTACCTCGATTTCGTTATGATTTTCTTATAGGTTTTTGTTGATTTTTTTTATTACCCTTGACTATTTTATTTCTTTCATTTTTTATTTTTCTCTAAAGCTAAATTTCTACAGAATTTTTCACTTCAAATGAAAAGGTTTACGCTTTGATTTTTCTATTTTTTTGTTCTCTGCTATGTCTTTTTTTATGTTTAACAAGTTCCAATATTTTAAAAATACTTATTTTTTTTTTAGGAAGAGTATTTTGTTTCATTTCATTTCTAGATTCATGAATTTCTTATTTTTTTTTAATAGTTTATGTAGGAGGACTTTTTATTCTCTTACTTTATATTTCTACTTTTTCATTTTCGGAGATGAAAGAGTTATATTTTCTTTCATTTTTTATCTTTTTTTCTTCTATTTTTTACTACTTTCGATTAAACTCTTATCCTTTGATTTTTACTTTTTTTGTTAATACAAGATTTTTTTTCTTCGTCATGTTGATCTTATTTTTACTTTTTCTAAGATTATTCATTTTATCTTTTTTCTTACCCAGAGGTATTTGTTCTAAAAGTAATTTTTAAAAAAATTTATTCTTTTACACGTTGATTTTGTAGAATTAATCATAAAGATATTGGTACTTTATATTTTATGGTAGGAATTTGAAGAGGACTTTTCGGAGCTAGTCTCTCATTTTTAATCCGATTAGAATTGGGAACTCCAGGGGATCTGTTAGGTAATTACCAACTTTATAATGCTATTGTTACAGCTCATGCTATTTTTATAATTTTCTTTTTTGTTATGCCTGTTGCTATTGGAGGATTTGGTAATTGAATGTTGCCTATGATAATACTTTGTTTTGATATAATACTTCCTCGATTGAATAATTTAAGATTCTGATTATTACCAGGAGCAGTTCTTATAGTTTTCTTTAGTTTTATAAGGGAAGGAGGTAGAGGAACAGGATGAACTTTTTATCCTCCCTTAAGAAGAGCTTTAGGCCATAGAGGTAATTCTGTAGACTTTGCTATTTTTAGATTACACCTTGCTGGATTAGGTTCTATCTTAAGTAGACTTAATTTTATAATTACTTTTTTTAATTTTCGTAGAATCAGAGAAAGATTTTCTAGGGTGGGTCTTTTTGTATGAACGGTAGTGGTAACAGCTTTTCTTTTAATTGCTTCTCTTCCTGTGTTAGCTGGTGGCATTACTATGTTATTGTTTGATCGAAATATTTCTACTTCTTTTTATGATCCCTCAGGAGGAGGAGATCCCGTTCTTTTTCAACATCTTTTTTGATTTTTTGGTCATCCAGAAGTTTATGCTCTTATTTTACCAGCTTTTGGAGTAATTAGACACGCTATTATTTTTTTAACGGGCAAAAAAGAAGTTTTTGGTTCCTTAGGTATAGTATATGCTATTATGGGAATTGGTTTTTTAGGGTGTGTGGTGTGAGCTCATCATATATTTACAGTTGGCATAGATTTAGATACTCGAGCTTATTTTACGGGAGCCACTATAATTATTGCTGTACCAACTGGTATTAAAATTTTTAGATGATTAGCTAGGTTAGTAGGTACATCTCTATTTTGACATCCTATCTCCTTATGAGTTTTGGGTTTTATTTTTCTTTTCACTGTGGGAGGAGTAACTGGAATTATTTTAAGAAATAGTACTCTGGATATTTTGTTACATGATACTTATTTTGTAGTTGCTCACTTTCATTACGTTTTAAGACTAGGTGCTGTATTCGGTATTTTTACTGGATTTTCTCTTTGAATGAGAACTTTTTATCAAGTTAACTTTAGTCATACTTTAAATAGCTCTGTATTTTGGTTGCTTTTTATTGGAGTTAATATAACTTTCTTTCCTATGCATTTTGCTGGTCTTGCTGGCTTACCTCGACGATATTGTGATTTCCCGGACATATTTTTAGGTTGAAATATTATTAGTAGATGAGGGAGAGTGCTAAGTTTAAGAGCTATATTTTTAATAATATCTGCTTTATTTGAATCATTGTACAGAGAACGAAGAATTGTGTGTGAGAGAAATTCCAGAGTTTCTCCTGAGGCCATAATAAGTCAACACCATACAATAAACCAAGTTTCTTGTCTTTTTATCTAATTTTAAATTAAGGAAAAAAATTCTAAGAATATCAGTCTGTAGAACTGAAAGTTTATATTCCTTTATGAGTTTTATTATATTGTTACCGGATCATAAAGATAGACTTTTAATCTCATCTAAATTAACGCCGGATATTTTTAGTTGTGGAAAAATAGAAAAGATTTGATCTGATTACATGACATAGTATATTACAAATTCGCTTTAGAAGGGAAAAAAAGGTGCCAGAGTCATCGGTTATACTTTTCTTCTAAAAATATAACTATTTATTATAGTTTTAACTTTTTTCGGTGAAATGTAAAAAGTTTATTAAAAACAAGGATTAGATACCCTTCTAAAAATTCTTTAGGACTTTTACTAAATTGACTAGGGAGTAAATACTATATTTGGGGGAACCTGTAAATTAATCTGACGATCCACATTTTAAAAGAAATATTTCTCTTATATTGTTGTTTAATTTTGATTAAATTTATTAAAATTGAGTTAGTTTTTTTGACAAATCAAAATAAGGATTATGTTCTTTTCTTTTATGGGTTACATAAATTGTGAAGTACTCAAAAGTAATTAAAATTAAAATGAAATAAAGTATTTAGATACTAATCATCCAACACCACTATAAGTGTAAGTTGTAGCAAAGTAAATTATCTGGAAAGATATTTTAATATACAAAGATTTTATTTATTATTTTGTTTCTTACTTTTTTTTAAAAATTTAAAGAGAGTTTTGTTATGATTATTTTTTATTGAAGTTCTAACATTTTGTTTTAATATTTTTTTTATTGTTCAACCTATATTTTTGTTTTTCTCTCTTTCTCTTTCAGTAGCTTCCGCTTGTTTTTTATTGGTATTTTTTGTTTCAAATATTATTATAAATCCTGTTAGAAATGTATGAAGATTTTTTTCTTAAAAATTAAAAGAATTATATTTGTTTTATTAATTTCCTTTATTATTTCTTTTGTTTTATTTTTAATTTCCTTTTTGAGGTCCTCTTGAAAAAGAGATTTTTTAAAGGTTTCCCCCCTGGAAAGAGGATTCTGGGTTTTTTTTGAAAATTCTTTTGTTTTTTCTTTACAATTTTTTAGATTTTTAATTATTTTTGTTCTATTTGATTTAGAATTAATCTTAGTTTGTAGACTAATTGTTAAAACGTATTTTGATTATTCTTACTTTTTCTTAATTTTGTTTCTTATCGTAACACTTTTTTTGGAATTTTTTTTGGGAAAAACTATTTGAGAATTTTAATAGAATTAGTGAAAAATTTTGCTTGAATTTTTATTTTACTTTGTATTATTTCTTTCATTTTTTATCTTTTTTTTTTCTTTATTAATTTTTATTAGAAGAAATAAAAATTACTCTTTTTTTATATAAAAATTTATAGAATAGGACACGAATTAAAAAATTCACCTTGGCCTTTTTTTTGTTTTCTTACTTCTGTTCTTTTATTTTCAGAATTTGTTAATTTTTTTTCATCCTGATCTTCTTCTTCTAGGATGATTTTTTCTTTCTTATTGATCTCTTTTATTTCTATATTATGATGAAAAGACGTTTCTTACGAAGGGCAAGGAGGAGAATATAGACCTTTAGTCCAAGATGGACTAAAGTCTAGAATAATATTATTTATTTTTAGTGAGGTGTGTTTTTTTGCATCTTTTTTTTGAACTTTTTTCCATAGATCCCTTAATCCTAATATAGAAATTGGTGTCTTATGACCTCCTTTTTCTTTAGTAGTGTTTAACCCTTTTCATATTCCTTTATTAAATACTCTTATCCTTCTTGGGAGAGGGGCAACTGTTACCTGATCTCATCATAATCTTCTAGGAGGTTTGGAATTTAAAACTTCTCTTTTAGCTACTATTTTTCTGGGCGTTTTTTTTCTTTGTATTCAATCTTTCGAGTATTATAGAGCTGGTTTTACTATCAGAGATAGTATTTATGGTTCCATTTTTTTCATAGCTACAGGATTTCACGGTATCCATGTTTTAGTAGGTACTGTATTCTTAATTATCGTTTTTTTTCGATCTAATATTTTCAATTCTTTTTTTTTTCTAGGTTATGAATTAGCCATTTGATATTGACATTTTGTAGATGTGGTATGAATTTTTCTTTTTAGATTTATTTACTGATGAGGATGTTAAAATTAAGAATAATTTTTGATTTGAAGTCAAATAGAGGATAAATTCCATTCTTAATAAGGGGGTTTTAGTATTAAGTTAATATTTTTAGTTTGCAACTAAAAGATTTTTTCTCCAATTTATATTAAAAATCACAAAATTATTTCATTTATGGATAGATTGGTAATTAGATATCCTGCTGCTAGATCTCTATCATTATTTTGAAATATAGGTAGATTTTTAGGAATAGTATTAGTTTCTCAAATCATTAGAGGTTTTTTTCTAGTATTTTACTTCGTCCCCTCCATTAACGAAGCTTTTTCCAGAGTAGATTATATTGGACGAGAAGTTTTTTTTGGATTTATTTTTCGAATTTTACATTTGAATGGTGCTTCTTTATTTTTCTTTATTATATTTTTACATGTTGGACGTGGACTTTTTTTTCGAAGATTTTTTTTGGAAAATACTTGGCTATCGGGTACTTCTATCTTACTTTTAGTCATAGCCACAGCTTTTTTAGGATATGTACTGCCTTGAGGACAAATATCATTTTGAGGAGCTACTGTTATTACTAACCTTATTTCTACTATTCCTCTTTGTGGCACACAATTGGTATTATGATTATGAGGAGGATTCAATGTAGGAGGAGCTACTTTATGTTTTTTTTTTTCCCTCCATTATCTTTTGCCTTTTATTGTTTTAATAATAGTTTTTTTACATTTGATTTTTTTACACGAGACTAGAAGAACTAGATCTCTAAGTACTAGAGATAATTTTTATCGAATTTCTTTTTCCCCCTTTTTTACTAGCAAAGACTTTTTAAATGTCATTTTTTTTTTAATTTTCTTCATCTTTTGTTTAAACCTTCCTTGAGTGCTAGGCGATCCAGAGAACTGAGTTCCTGCTAATGCCCTAGCAAGTCCAGTACATATTCAACCAGAATGATATTTTTTATTTGCTTATGCTATTCTTCGATGTATTCCTAGAAAACTAGGGGGAGTAATTGCCTTAGTTTTTAGAGTTGTTCTTCTTTACTTTCTGCCATTTTTTTGTCAAAAATATAACATTAATTTTATCTATCTTTTCGTCTTATCCATTTTCTTTACTTCATTTTTTATTTTGACTTGGTTAGGAAGTTGTCCTGTAGAAGAACCTTTTATTTTTTTAAGACAATTTTTTAGATTATTATATTTTAGAAGTTTTTTTTTCTTAATATTTCTTTAAAACAGCTTTTAGTGTAAAATGCATATTTTGTTTGGGACAAATTGGTTATAGTAGCTGAATTTATGTTTTCACGTTTATATTCTTATTATTCTCATTTTTTATCATAACGAATTATGGATGGATAGGGTGACCACTTTTTTTTGTGTCCAGAGACCTATTTATTATCTTTATAATTATGATTTGTTTTACCAGTATTTTATGTATTTTTATAGAAAAAAGGGCTATTAGATTTGTGCTAATAATTTCTTTTTTTTCAATATTATTTTTCTTTGAAGATAGTTTCCTTTTTTTATATATCTTTTTCGAATGTTCTATTTTTCCTATCTTAATTATTCTCTTTTTATGGGGAAATAGATTGGAACGATTCGAGTCAATATATTATTTAATCTTTTTTAGAAGATTAAGCAGTTATCCCGTAATTGCGGGTCTTTTTGAAGGTTTTCAAGAAAATATTTCTATAATATTTTCTAGTTCTCCTATTTGATCAATTATTTTTTTGTTTGCTTTTTTAGTAAAAATGCCTGTTTATTTTTTACATTATTGATTGCCAAAAGCACACGTAGAAGCACCTTCCTTTGGAAGAGTTATTCTTGCTGGTTTACTATTAAAACTAGGTGGATGAGGTTTTCTTCGGTTCATTAATACATGTTATTTTAATATTTTTTGTCTTATTTCTCTGTTTTTCTTATTTTGCGGAATATTACTTTCTCCTTTTTGGGCTTCGTTACATAGTGATAGAAAAGGATTAGTAGCTTTTTCTTCTATTTGTCATATAAATTTTATAGGTACTATTATTTTTTTTGACTTTACCCTGGGTAAAGTATTCAGAGTTCTATTCTTTTTTACTCATGATGTTATTTCCAGGATTATATTTTGATTTGTGGGAGAAATATTTCATATTACTCAATCTCGACAAATAGTTTTTTTATCAAGCTCTTTTTTTTTATCTATATTTTGAGGGCTTGGGTTTTTCATTTTTTTATTATCAAATTTCGGGGTACCCCCTTTTATTTCTTTTATTCACGAACTATTTTTTTTAACCTTCTTATTTAACATTTCTTTTTTTTCTTTTATTATTATTTGTGTTTATCTTTTGATAGTTTGTTCTTTTTGTTTAATTTTTATAATTTCTTTAGCAGTAAGAATTCCCGTATCTTTAGATAAAAGAAAGGTATCAAGAGAAACGATTTTATTTTGTAGAACATTCTTGCTTTTAAATTTTTTTTTTTTTCGAATAGTCTTTTAAAATAATACCCCTTTGAGGAACAGAAATT
Source organism: uncultured Thermotogaceae bacterium (assembly GCA_964603015.1). Lineage (GTDB taxonomy): Bacteria > Thermotogota > Thermotogae > Petrotogales > Petrotogaceae > Geotoga. The sequence goes on from CAZRTN010000033.1 coordinate 7,714, forward strand.
TCCTTTATTGGAGAAATATTAAATTTAACTATCTTTATATTTTTTTTAATTTTCTTCATTAATTTTATATTTATTTTTATGCCTTTTATAGTTTTTAATTCATTGTGTGAATATCCCATTTTTCAAATTATTATTTTTACTTTTTCTAATTTAATTGGACAAAGAAGTTCATTCTTTTTTTTTTCTTACTTTGTTTTTTTTGATATTACTATTTCTCTAAGAAGATTTTTTATCTGTATTTTATTTTTTTCAGAAGTTTTTTCTTGTTTTTTTTTCATACTTTTTTGTACACGCAATTTATCCTCTGCCTTTTCTTTATTAGTAGCTATTTTAGAAGTTTTAAGTTTTTTTATTCGTCCTCTTACATTGGTAATTCGTTTGATAGGAAATATTTTGGCTGGTCATGTTGTAAGGGAGCTTATATTTGAAAGATCTGAAGTAAGAAGACTGTTTATTTGCATATATGAAGGTATTGTTAGAATTATTCAAGCATTTATTTTTTTTAAATTATTAGAAAATTATTTAGAAGAAGGAATAAAAAGTTTTTAAAAATATTTTGATTTCAAGTTAGTATGCAAAATATCTTGTCTAGATTCTGAGACTATGATTGACTAAGAGACTACATTTTCTGTATTATTAATTTTATTTTAGTATTTGTATTCGGTTGTATGATAGGTATTTGTTCTGAAACAGGATTCTTTTCCAGTTTTTATAAAAGTCCTGCCCTGGAATTTTTTTGAACGATTTTTCCAGTAGTAATTTTGTTTTTTATTGGTATTCCTAGAATTATGATTTTATATCAAAATTCTGTAGACTTTTTAAGAGATATTACTATCAAGGTTACAGGTCACCAATGGTATTGAAGATACGATTATAGTGATTTTTCCAATGTAGAATTTGATAGTTTCATAGTTCCTACTAGAGAGCTTTCTTTCGGAGGCTTTCGTTTATTAGAAGTAGATAATCGAGTAGTTGTCCCCGGAAATCAATTTTTACGATTTGTTGTTACTTCAGGAGACGTTTTACATTCTTGAGCATTACCCAGAATAGGCTTGAAAGTAGATGCTTGTCCTGGCCGTTTAAATTTTATTTTCTTTAAACCCACTCATTTTGGAATTTTTTTTGGTCAATGTAGAGAGATTTGTGGATCCAATCATTCTTTTATACCCATTTGTTTAGAAAGAACATCTCCCACTCTTTTTTCTTCATGACTCTCTAATTTTTCTTATGCGATATAGTTTAATATAGAATAGTAGGTTCATACCCTGAAGGTTTTTCGCTAATTTCAAAGAAAAGTTTATTTGAATACTTCATTGTCAATGAAGAGGTTTTTCTTTGTTCATGTAATGTTAATAAAAATATTGATAATATTTTTAAGCTCTTTGCCATTACTTTCTTGTATTATATAAAGTATATTAGATTTAGGATCTAAAGGTAATAAGAAAGAGAAAAAAGCATAACTTTATATGTTTTTAGTTTCGGCCTAAAAGATTTTTTCTCTGTCAAAAAAGTTCTTTAAGAATATTTCGTTGAAGCTGAAAAGGTTTATTGACATCAAAAAAGTTCTTTAAGGAATTTTAGTTTGTGGTACTAAAGGTTTTTTTGATTAATTCATCACAAAGGTGTCTTTATAACACATCTTGTTTACACCAAGAAGTTCTAGTGATTAGGAAAAAATTATATTATTCCTTATTTTTTTATATTTTCTTTTAAGAATTATTTCTTGATTATTTGGATGTTTTTTTCTCTTTTACCAGGATTTTTCCCTTATTAGTCTTTGATGTTGTTTAGTTTTTATATCTATTTCTTTGCTACCGTTTTCTTTTGTTAATTTTTCTCAAAATTCCCTTTTCCCCTTTTTTAAATATTTACTTTTTCAAGAACTTTTTTCCCTCTTTCTTCTTTTTTCTTGATCTTTTAGATTTTTTTCTAACTTATTTGTAATAATATTTTGTTTTTTAAAGTTAGGAATTGCACCTTTAGCCTTTTGACTAGAAAAAATTATCTTGGAAATAAAAGAAGGGGTATTTTGATTGCTTACCTTACCCAAAATTGGACCTTCTATTCTATTATTTTCTTTTTCTACTTCTTTATCCCTATTGTTAATATTTTTTTTTATATTTTTTTCCATAATAAAGTTATTATCTGTAAAAAATTTTCTTATTATTATTTTATATTTAGGAAACTTTTCTACGTTTTTTGGGTTTTACTTAAGGATTTTATTTTTTATCAAAAGTATCTTCTGGTTTGTATTATATTTATTAGTCAATTTTATCGTATTAATGTACTTAGAAAATCAAAAACCTGATATCTTCTTTTTTTTACTTTTCTCTCCACTGCCGCCTATACCTTTTTTTTTTTTAAAAATATACATATTTTGTTTTTTTGGATTTTATTCTGTATTTTTTTTATTACTAATTTTAATCTTCTCTATTATTATCTTTTATTGTATTTGAGAAGTTTCTAGTACTTTTTTATTTTTGAATACTGAGTTTTTTTTCACAAAAAAATTACATTTTTTGTACTGTCTAATATTTTGTGTCTTAATCCTATTTAATTTTTTTTTTTTTTAAAACAGATTCTTTGTCAGATAAATTGTATTAGACTTAAGATCTAAATATTTTTGAATCAATGCTTTTTTCATTTTTTATCATTTTTTTAACTTTTCTATTTTTCTTCTTTTCTTATAATCTTATTCTCATAGACTGTTTTATGTTTTCTTTTTCTTTACTACCGTTTTCTCTTATTTTTTTAATTAGGTTATTGATTATTTTCATTAGAGTATGTGGTTTCTGTTTTTCTTATTTTTCTTCTTTAGATTTTATTCGGTTCTATATTATTTTCTTCATTTTTTGTTTGTCAATAATCTTGTTAATTATTCACGATTCTATTTTTCTTCTTTTTTTGTCTTGAGATGGATTAGGGATTTCTTCTTTCTTTTTGGTAGCTTATTATATAAATTGATCTTCTATTAATGGTGCCTTAGTTACTATTTTATCTAATCGATTTGGAGACTTTTGTTTATTTTGATTCTTTACCTCTCTTATTTTTTATAATAACTTTTTCTCGATGTTTTTTCCTGTTTTATTATTAATTACAGCTTTTACAAAAAGAGCCCAATATCCTTTTTGTAACTGACTTCCTTTAGCAATAGCAGCTCCTACTCCTGTATCCTCTCTAGTTCATAGAAGAACTTTAGTAACCGCTGGAATATACTTAATTTTTCGATATTTCTTATTCTTTGAAATTTATTATTTTCTTCTTTTTCTTTTTATAGGAGGGCTTCTTACTTCATTTGTAGCTGGACTCTGTTCTCTCTGAGAACCGGATTTTAAAAAAATTATTGCTTTAAGTACCCTTTCTCAAATAGGATTTTTATTTTTTTGTTTAGGGATTTCTTCTCCCTCACTTTCTTTTTTTCATATGATTATACATGCTTTTTTTAAAAGTTGTTTATTTATCCAAGTAGGTACCATGATTTTAATGAATTTTGGTACTCAAGAATCTCGTTTCTTTAATTCTTCCTTTAACAGCCCTATTTCTATTTTTAATGTATTTGTTTGTTGTTTATCTTTATGTGGTCAAACTTTTTTAAGAGGATTTTTTAGTAAAGAAAGAATTCTATTTTTTTTCTCATTTAAATCTGTCAACTATATTTTTTTTTTTATTTTATGATGTTGTGTATTATTCACATTTTTTTATACTTTCCGTATTCTTTGAGGATCTATTTCTAAAAATGTGAATAATATTTTCCATTATTTTTCTTCAGGGGATATCTTTTATTCTTTTATTTTAATTGTAGGAGGACTTTTTATTGGATTCTTTATAATACATTCTTATTCTTTTTTATTTTTTTATTTATCTATGGAAAAATTTTTCCCTTCATTAATTCTTTTATTACTATCTATATTAATAATAAATTTTCTGTTATCATGTCTTTTTTCCCCTGGTATATTTTTTCTAGATTTTTTGGTGTCTTCAATGCCTTATTTTATAAATTTTCCACTAAAAATCATTGATTTTTTTATTCTTTCTAACTTTTCTTTCCAAAAGAATTTTCTTAGGAAATTTGTTTATTCTTTAACCTTAATAGAAAGTAGAAACTATTTTTTTATTTTCATGTTTATACTTTTCTTTATTTTATTTTTTTATTACTTAAGGTGCTACTTATGCATTGAAGACTTTGAATCTTTAGGATAAAGTAAATAATTTTTAAGTGAAAAAAAGAAATTGCAGATTTCTGTTAAAAGTAACTTTTTTTTCTTTAGTGTAAACGCGCATTTTTGTTTTGTAAACAAAAGGTTTTAGATTTTTCTAAGTATTAAATTATGTACGTCTTGTTGTTACCAAGAAAGATCAGGAGAATTACATAATCTAGACTTCTAATCTAGATAGGTTTAAAACCTTTTCTCTATTTAATTTCCTAATGTTTTAGGAAACATCGTTTTTTTCAAATTGAAAAAAAAGAAAATATATTAGTTTTTATTTCTTGTTGAAACAATAAATTAAAAAATGTTAGAAAATGAGAATATATTTATTTCTTTTTCTTTTAAAAGAGGCTCCCTTTTTGTAATTATAATTACTGCAAATAGTTAATAAACTTTAATAGTTTTTATTTTCATGATTTTTATTTTCATGATTTTTATTTTATGTTGTAAATATATTAAAAAAATAAATAAAGAACTTTAAAATTCAATTTTGGTTATTATAGCCGTATCTAAATTATTTTTAGTTTCTTTTACTCAGTGATTAATTAAACAGACTACTAAAGTAGCAAAATAAAATATCAATTTAATGTTGAGTGGGATGAATAAAGAAAAATTGAATGTTTTTTTATTTTTTTAATTGAAAGTAACTTTCTTAAAAAAAAATAAGAATTTATTTGAAAGAAGACAGGCCTTCGAAAACTTTTTTACTTGTGTATTTTTTTTGGGGGTAAATGAATTTTTATTCGTTTTTACTTTTAAAATATTAAAAGTTTCTTCGGAGCTAACAGAATATTATTTCTTCTTTTTTAATCTTACTTCGTTGTTGAATCATATAAACATTTTCTAGAAGTTTATGTTTAAAAATCTGTTCGATTTTGAAAGTTTACGTTATTTGAGTTTAGAGCGGGGTAACTTAGCTTGGATTCTATCTTC
>CAZRTN010000034.1:0-8463 GCA_964603015.1 uncultured Thermotogaceae bacterium
TCAATACCTATTCTTTCAACTAATCCTTTAGCTAAAACATTTTCGTTTTCCATGTTCAACAATTGGTATTTGATTGAAGAACTACCTGAGTTTATGACTAATACTTTCATTTCAAAACCTCCTTAGATTTTTTTCAATAAAGTTTATCATATTTTTTTTAACTTAATTTTACTTATTAATGTTATTAAAAAGAAAAAGGGAGATATTCTCCCTTTTTCTTTATTTTAATAACTCTTTATATAAAGGAAATTTTTTAGCCAATTCTTTTACTTCTGAAATAATTTCATTTTGAATAGTTTCGTCTATAGATCCTTCATCGTCTTTTACATTTTTTGCAACCTTTGCAATAAGTTTTGCGATAGTTTTCATTTCTTCTTCTTTCATTCCTCTTGTAGTTAATGCTGGAGTTCCTATCCTTATGCCCGAAGTAACAAACGGTGATCTTTGTTCTTTTGGTACTGTGTTTTTATTAACCGTTATATGACATTTTTCAAGTCCTTTTTCCATAGCTTTTCCTGTTACATCTAAATTAGTTAAATCAATTAATAATAAATGTGAATCAGTTCCTCCAGAAACAATTTGCATTCCATTTTTTTCTAATTCGTCGCCAAGAGTCTTTGCATTCATGACAACTTGTTTTTGATAGATTTCAAAATCTGGTTCCAAGGCTTCTTTAAAAGCAACAGCTTTTGCAGCAATTACATGTTCTAGAGGTCCCCCTTGAATTCCAGGGAAAATTGCTTTATTTACTGCTTTATATATTTCTTTATCATTAGTTAATATCATTCCACCTCTTGGACCTCTTAAGGTTTTATGTGTTGTTGTTGTTACTACATCAGCATAATCAAGTGGATTAGGGTATATTCCAGCTGCAACTAACCCAGCAAAATGAGCCATATCAACCATTAGTAAAGCATCTATTTCATCTGCGATTTCTCTGAATTTTTTAAAATCTATTATTCTAGCATAAGCGCTTCCACCAGCTACTATTATTTTTGGTTTATGTTTTTTTGCAACTTCTCTAACTTCTTCATAGTCAATAATTCCTGTATCTTCATTAACGCCATATGATACAACGTTGTATAAGTTTCCAGAGAAGTTAACTGGAGATCCGTGAGTTAAATGCCCACCATGTGATAATGACATCCCCATAAAAGTATCTCCTGGTTGAAGAAGTGCGAAATAAACTCCCATATTTGCTTGAGATCCTGAATGAGGTTGAACGTTAGCATATTTACAGTTGAACAATTCTTTTGCCCTATTTCTAGCAAGTATTTCTCCTTTATCTACAACTTGACAACCACCATAATATCTTCTTTTTGGATATCCTTCTGCATATTTGTTTGTTAATACACTTCCCATAGTTTCCATAACAGCAATCGATGTGAAATTTTCGGAAGCTATTAATTCCAATCCAAACTCTTGTCTTTCTAATTCTTCGTTGATGATGTCATAAATTTCTGGGTCAGATTTTTTAACATTTTCCCACATGGTTTTCACCCCTTCTTATTTAATAAAATATATTCATAACTATTATAAACCAAAGGTTAAAAAAATAAAACTACTCGATTAATGTGAATATGAAATCTCTTTCATGAAATTTTTTTCATATCGGCTTTATTTAACCATAATCCTATTTAATTCCCCGTATGTTATCTCTACGGCTTTTGTGATTTAATGTAAATTTGACTATAATAAATATAGAAGGGAAAAATTATTCATAAGGAGGTAATTCTATAATGAATTATGAATCAAAATTATCATGTGTGGCTCGTGGAATTAAATCAAGTATTATTAGAGAACTTTTAAAAGTGGCTAATGACCCAGGTATGATTAGTTTCGGAGGGGGAGTACCAGATCCTGATACTTTTCCAAGACACAAAATGGCAGATATTGCCAAAAACATCATTGAAAATGAATATAAATTCGTTCTTCAATATGGGACAACAGAAGGTGACCCTCAATTAAAACAAGGTTATATGGATTTATTAGAAAAATACGAGGGAATTGATTGGTTAGAATATGACAACATGGTTATTACAGTTGGATCTCAACAAGCATTATATTTGGTTGGTATGACTTTCTTGGATGAAGAATCATATTGTGCTGTTAGTAGACCAATATATCTTGGTGCTGCTAGTGCTTTTCTTCAAAGAAATCCAAAATTTATCAATGTTCCTTTATTAAAAGATGGAATAGATCTTGATTATTTAGAAAGTGAATTGGAAAAATTGAAAAAAGAAGGAAATATAGATAAATTTAAATTTACTTATGTTGTTTCAAATTTCCATAATCCTGCTGGAGTTTCAATGAATTTAGAAAAAAGAGAAAAACTAGTTGAATTAGCTAAGAAATATGATTTCATAATTATCGAAGATGATCCATACGGTGCGCTTAGATTTGAAGGTGAAAAAGTAGATACAATATATTCAATGGCTCCAGATAGAACTCTTTTATTAAACACTTTCTCAAAAGTTTTATCTCCAGGGCTAAGATTGGGAGTAGTAATTGGACCTACAGAACTTGTTAGAAGGGTTACAATGGTCAAACAAGCTGCCGATTTATGTACCCCATCATTAACACAAAGATTAGCAGCTAAATTTATAAATCAAAATGATCTTATGGAAGAAATTAAGCCAACAATAAAATTATATGGTGAAAAGAAAGACTCTATGATGGCAGCTATGAAAAAATATTTAGGTGACATAAAAGGAATAGATTGGACATATCCTGAAGGTGGATTATTCACATGGGTAACTCTTCCTGAAGATTTTGACACAATGGAAATGTTTGAAATTGCAAAAGAAGAAAAAGTTCTTTATATTCCTGGTGAAGCTTTTTATGTAGATGAACCTGATAGCAATACTATGAGAATATCTTTCTGTTTACCAACTCATGAAGAGATTGATGAAGGAATGGCAAGATTAAGAAGAACGATAGATAGATATGTTAAAGAAAAAGGTATTGAATTATAGGAGGTTTATTAATGTACAAAATTCTTACAATTAATCCTGGATCAACCTCAACAAAAGTAGCTCTTTTTGAAGAGAGTAATATGATTGCCTCTGAAAATCTTGAACATAAAACTGAAGAATTAAAAAAATATGATAATATAATGGATCAAATAGATTTCAGAAAAGAGGCAATTAAGAACTTTATAAATAAAAACGGAGTCAAAATAAATGATTTACATGCAATAGCCGCTAGAGGGGGAATATTACCTCCTCTTAAGAGTGGCACTTATAAAGTTAATGAAGAAATGGTTCATTACTTAAAATTTGAAGCAAAAGTTGAACATGCTTCTAATTTAGCAGCTGTAATAGGCTATCAAATTGCAGATAATAAAATACCGGTATATATCACAGATCCAGTTTCAGTAGATGAATTTATCGATGAAGCCAGGATATCTGGAAATGCAAAATTAGATAGATACAGTCAATTGCATACTTTAAACATGAAGATGGTTGCAAGAAGATCAGCTGAAGAAATAGGCAAGAGTTATAATGAATCTAACTTCATTATAGTACATCTTGGTGGTGGCATTTCAGTTGGAGCTCAAGAAAAGGGTAAAATAATAGATGTTAATAATGCCAATGATGAAGGTCCATTTAGCCCAGAAAGAACGGGAGAACTTCCTATGGGTGATGTTGCAAAAATGGCTTTTTCCGGTAAATATAATTTTAAACAAATGAAAAAAAGATATATTGGTAACGGTGGACTTGCAGGGTATTTGGGTACAAATGATCTCAGGGAAGCTCTTAAAAAATCTGAAAAAGATGAAAAAACAAAATTGATAGTAGATGCAATGGCTTATCAAATTTCAAAAGAAATTGGTGCTATGGCTACAGTATTGAAAGGCGACATAGACGCTATAGTTATAACAGGAGGCCTTGCTAATTCAGAAAAATTCATATCTATGATAAAAGAAAGAGTGTCTAAACTAGGATTAATTATGGTTTATCCTGGGTCATACGAAATGGAAGCATTATCTCAAGGTGCATTGAGAGCATTGAATAATTTCGAAAAACCATTAGTTTGGAAAAAAGAGGTGTAATGAAATGATTAAAAAGCTTAGAGAACTCATCGATTTAGCTTCAAAATTTGATAGAAAAAGAAAAGTGGCTGTAGCTGTTGCAGAAGATGACGTTGTTCTTCAAGCAATTAATGAAGCAGTAGACCTTAATGTATGTGAAGCTGTTCTTTTTGGTAATGAAAGCAAGATAAAAGAAATTCTAAAAGAAATGAAAATTGATGAAAATAAATTTGAAATTAGAGGTTATGAGAATAAAAAAGATGCAATAAAGGCTGCTATAAAATCTGTATCTGATGGAGAAACAGATTTACCAATGAAAGGTAAGATTACAACAGGAGAGTTATTGTCAGTATATCTTAAAGAAGAATATGGATTAAGACAAAAAGGTACTATGAATTTAGTAAGTGTTTTTGAAGTACCTACTTATCCAAAACCCCTTATCATGACAGATGGAGGTATGGTAATTGCACCTACATTGGAACAAAAAGCAGATTCAATAAATAATGCAGTTGGTATATCACATAAACTTGGTTTAGAAAACCCAAAAGTTGCTGTTATAGGAGCGTTGGAAAAAGTAAATCCCAAAATGCCAGCTACTTTAGATGCAGCAGTTCTAGTTCAAATGAATAGAAGGAATCAAATTAAAGGTTGTTTGGTTGATGGACCTTTTGCAATGGATAATGCTATTTCAAAAGAAGCTGCAAAACATAAAGGTATAGAAAGTGAAGTTGCTGGAGATGCAGATATCTTAATTATGCCTAATATTGAATCTGGAAATGTTTTTTATAAATCAATGGTATTTTTAGGTAATGCAAAAATAGCAAGTACTATTCTTGGAGGTAAAAAGCCAGTTGTTCTAACCTCAAGAGCAGACTCAAACGAAGCTAAATTATTATCAATAGCCTTATCAGTGGTTATGTCATGAGGAGTGGTTTGAGTGTTTAAAATATTAGTTATTAACCCAGGATCAACTTCATCTAAATTGGCTATTTTTGAAGATGATCAAGAAATTTTGAACGAAACAGTAAGACATTCATCAGAAGAAATTGGTGAATTTAATGATATTCCTAGCCAATATGAGTTCAGAAAAAAAGTTATAGAAGAATTTTTAAATAAATCTGGATATCCTCTTAGTAGTTTTTCTGCTATTATAGGAAGAGGTGGATTGTTGAAACCAATTCCAGGTGGAATATATTCTGTTAACGATAATATGGTGAAAGATTTAAAATCTTCTAAATATGGAGAACATGCTTCAAATTTAGGAGGATTAATAGCACATGAATTAGCAAAAAGTGTTGATATAGAAGCTTTCATTGCTGATCCAGTTGTTGTAGATGAAATGATGGATGTAGCTAGAATATCAGGACATCCTGACTTTGAAAGAAAATCAATTTTCCATGCACTGAATCAAAAAGCAATTGCTATGCAATTAGCTGATAAATTAAATAAAGACTATAAAGACCTTAATTTGATAGTAGTTCATATGGGTGGAGGAATATCTGTTGGTGCCCATAAAAAGGGAAAAGTTGTAGATGTAAATAATGCCTTAGATGGAGATGGCCCATTCACTCCAGAAAGGTCGGGAACTCTTCCTTTAACTGGATTCATGAAATTATGTTTCTCTGGAGAATATGAATTAGCAGATGTGAAAAAAATGCTTAAAGGGAAAGGCGGATTAGTTTCTTATTTGGATACAAATGATGCTCAAGAAGTTCAAAGTATGGTCAAAAACGGAAATAAGAAAGCTGATGTTGTTTATAAAGCATTAGCTTACCAAATTTCAAAATGGATAGGGAAAATGTCTACAGCTATGAACTTTGAAGTTGATGCAATCGCATTAACTGGAGGAGTAGCTTATGATCAAAATATGATTGACAAATGGATTAAAGAAAGAGTTGAATTCATAGCTCCCATTTATATATTTCCTGGTGGTGATGAAGAAAGAGCGTTAGCAATGTCTGCTTATAGAGCCTTAAAAGGAGAGCAAAACATAAAAACTTACTGAGGTGTTTAGATGATAGAAAAACATAAAGTTAACGTGTTTATAGGTATGTTTGGTTCTGGAAAGACAGAAATAGCCATAAACACGGCTTTAAAGCTTAAAGATAAATATGATAATATTGCTATTGCTGATATTGATACAATAAGTCCTTATTATAGGACAAGAGATGAAATAGATTATTTAACAAATTTAGGGATAAAAGTGATAACACCACCTAGACAATATATGCATGCAGATGTTCCTATAATTCCTCCAGCAGCTGGAGGTTATATTCAAAATCCTGATTATAAAATGGTTTTAGATGTAGGTGGGAATGATGATGGAGCTATAGTTTTAGGTTCATTAAATAATTTTTTAAAAAATTCAGATTCAGCAGTTTATTTTGTTATAAATGCTTATAGACCTTTTACTGATGAAAAAAATAAAATAATTGGTCACATAGAAAGATTATCAGCAAAAGCAAGATTAGATATTGATTATTTAGTTTCAAATGCAAATGTTATGGATGATACTACAAATGATCACATAAAAAAAGGCGAAGATTTAGTACAAGAAGTTTCAAATGAATTAAATATACCGATAGCATTTACAGTTGTAGATGAAAAACAAAAAGAGAATATAAAAACAAAATATCAAAAATTTCCCATAAAAAGGTTTATGAAAAAAGCATGGGACCTATAAGGAGGGACAGAGATGGAGCATAAAAATCTCGTTGAAATTGACCAAGAGAGGTGTAAGGGTTGTGGATTGTGTATAGATGCGTGTCCAAAAAATGTTCTTGGTTTTTCAGAAGGATTCAACGCTAAAGGTTACCATCCAGCAGAAGTACAAAGACAGGATGATTGTATAGCATGTGGATTCTGTTATCAAATGTGTCCTGATGTATGTATAGAAGTAAAAACTTTAGCAAAATAATGAGGAGGGACATATAAATGGCTGAAAAAGTAATGGTAAAGGGTACAGAAGCAATAGCTGAAGCTGCTTTAAGAGCAGGATGTAAGTTATATTATGGATACCCTATAACACCACAAAGTGAATTAACTGAATATATGGCAAGAAGATTACCAGAAATTGATGGAACATTTTTACAAGCAGAAAGTGAAGTTGCAGCAGTTAACATGATTTATGGAGCCGCTTGTACTGGAAAAAGAGTTATGACATCAACTTCTTCACCAGGTTTCTCTTTGATGCAAGAAGGAATGTCTTATATTGCAGGAGCAGAATTACCTTCTGTTTTTGTTAATGTTGTAAGAGGCGGACCAGGTTTAGGAGATATACAACCAGCTCAATGTGATTATTTTCAAGCAACAAAAGGCGGAGGTCATGGTGATTATAAATTAATAGTTTATGGTCCAGAATCATTACAAGAAGCTGTAGAATTAACAGTTAAATCATTCGATGTTGCAGATAAATATAGAACACCTGTATTGATTTTAGCTGATGGAATGCTAGGTCAAATGATGGAACCTGTTAGCTTCCCTGAATTTGTTGATGAAAAAACATTACCTGATCACTCTGACTGGGCAATGAGAGGAACAAATATGGAAAGAGACGCTAATAGAGTGACTTCTTTTAATATAGATCCATATGGTTTAGAAGAAATGAATCATAGATATCAAGCTAGATATAAAGAAATAATAAAAAATGAAAAAATGTATGAAGAATTTATGCTAGATGATGCTGAAATTGTTATTGTAGCATATGGAACAATTGGAAGAATAGCTAAATCTGTTGCTAAAATGGCAAGAGAAAAAGGAGTAAAAGCTGGTGTGTTTAGACCAATTACTCTATGGCCTTTCCCTTACGAAGAATTAGCAAAATACAACGATCAAGCAAAAATGTTCTTCACCGTGGAAATGTCAGCAGGACAAATGATCGAAGATGTTAGATTAAGTGCAAATGGTAAAAAACCTGTTGAATTCTATGGAAGAATGGGTGGAGTAGTTCCTACACCAGGTGAAATTTTTGCTAAACTAATGGAATTAGTATAATTTAAGGAGGGGAAAATAATGGCTTATACAGATAAATTTAAAGGCCCTCACGCATTAAGCGGAAAAGAATTCACTTACTGTCCTGGTTGTCATCATGGGATTGTTCACAGACTTGTGGCAGAAGTATTAGATGAATTAGGTATAGAGGGTAAAACTATGATGGTAGCACCTGTTGGATGTTCAGTTTTTGCATATGAATTTTTTAATGTAGATGGAACTGTGGCAGCACACGGAAGAGCACCAGCAGTAGCAACAGGAATGAAAAGGGCTATGCCTGATAAAACAGTTTTCACTTATCAAGGTGATGGTGACTTAGCAGCTATTGGAACAGCAGAAATAATTCATGCAGCAAATAGAGGAGAAAAAATTACTACAATATTTGTTAATAATGCTATATATGGGATGACAGGTGGTCAAATGGCGCCTACTTCATTATT
>CAZRTN010000034.1:8563-9863 GCA_964603015.1 uncultured Thermotogaceae bacterium
ATTGAATCAAACAAATGGTTAGAAGAAAACATGTTAAAAGAATATCCTTTAGGTGTATTTGTTGATAAAGTTGGTGATTCTAAATGAGTTTCCATAATTCAATCATAGCAGGTTTTGGTGGACAAGGTGTAATGCTTTTTGGACAAGTTTTATCTTATTCAGCAATGGTTGATTCAAAATATACTACTTGGCTTCCATCATACGGACCAGAAATGAGAGGAGGAACAGCTAATTGTACAGTAGTTGTTTCTGATGAATATATTGCATCACCTGTAGTTGATAAACCAAATGAAGTTGTTGCTTTTAATATCCCATCTATGACTAAATTTGAACAAGAAATGGAAGAAGGTGGAATTTTAATTCTAAATTCCTCTGTTATAGATAGAGAAACTACAAGAAAAGATATAACAATTATAAAAGTTCCAGCTAATGAAATAGCAGATAAACTTGGAAATACTAAAATACAAAATATGGTTATGTTAGGAGCTTATTTAGGCGCGACAGAAGCAGTTTCTTTAGAAGCAGTAAGAAAAGCTTTAGAAAAGAAATTAACTGGTAAAAAAGCTGCTTTAATTGACATAAACATGAAAGCAATAAAAGAAGGAATGGAAATAGGTAAAAAATAAATATAAAAAAAGGATGTGCTTAGCACATCCTTTTTTTCAATGGCGGAGAGAGTGGGATTTGAACCCACGGATGGGGTTGCCATCACACGCGTTCCAGGCGTGCGCCTTCGGCCGCTCGGCCATCTCTCCATAACAAAATTTATTATATCATAATTTATTTAAAACGTCAATAAAAAAGGACATGCAACGAATGCACGTCCAATGTATAAAGATCCCCTAAAGTTCCCCCTGTTTCATTACTATTAATTGCTTACCTTATCGTAATAATTTTATCATATAATGTCATAAAAGTCAACAAATCAAAATAAGAAATTCAATCCGATAACTACATTTGGTTTAAACCCATATTCAGAAAAAGAACCTATGGATTCTTTCATAGATGCTTCTAATAATATATGTCTTGTGAAGAAAACGCCTGTTCCTAATAATATTTTATATTCTTTATAATTCAAAAACTCTGTGACGGAATTTTCTACAGAAAGTTTTAACTGAAGAAAAGAAACTCTTTCTCTAATAAAATAAATACCTAAATTTACATCACTTAAATTTAATTCTTTATTAGGATAAATGGTAATTTTATCAAAATCTTCTTCAATATTATTTTCCAACCCGATTGGAATATAAGCATACAAAAATCCTAAATCAGTTCTAAAATTCAAATTAAAATTTGAAAA
>CAZRTN010000034.1:9963-12739 GCA_964603015.1 uncultured Thermotogaceae bacterium
AGGTATATTATTTGCATCATAAGTAGATAATATAAAGTTTAAAAACTCATCTTCTGCTAGAAAAGAAAATGCAGTAGGGGTCAACTTATATTTTTTTAAATAAAAAGATAACCTTCCCCCTCTTCCTCCAATTTCAGTTCTAATGTCATCATAATTATCTTTTTTTTCGTGAATATGTTCTAAGATTATCCCGTCAATTACAGCTATATCAGGTGAATGATCTTGTGAAAAAATAGATAGAGTTTTTTCTTTATATTCGTACTTAATTCTCAATCTTTTTCACCTCTTGAAAAAGACTCTTTAATTTTTTTAACAGCATCAAATGAAGAGTTAATTGAAGTTTGATTTTCTTTTACTATCTCCTCGTATAATTCGCCTCTATAAATTTTAATCTCTTTTGGAGCACTAAAACCTAATTTTATATGTCCCATTTGGTCTTCCAATAATTTAATTTTTACTGTTTTATTGTCCATTTTTATAATAATATCTTCGCCTATTTTCCTCGAAAGAATAAGCACATCAATCGCCTTCTTTATTCTTTAGAATATTTTCGTTTCTTTTCATTTCATCTTTTATAAAATGTCTAGTAGAATACTCTTCAGATTCAGACATAAATTGAATCCCTTTATTATTGATTGTTGATATTATTATTGGAGCTACTAAATTAGCTGTTATTTTGCTTTGGTCTTCTGGAATTGAAAGTATAGACAAAGTAATTGCTTGATCACTTTGTTCTATTTGCAAATATTCGACAATGTCTGAAGGTACATCAATATGATAATCGTATCTAATCATTTCTGGATGAATAACAGGGAAAGCTACATCTTCGTCTTCTAAAGAAACTAACCACATAATAGGTTTTGTTTCCTCAGGAGTTATTAATGTATATTTCGTCAAATCATCAAAACCTGGTAACCCAAATTCAAATTTCAAAACCTTATCGTTATCTATATCTATTTCTCCGAGTTTTGTTTTATATTTAGCCATAAAATTACCTCCTTGATAAATTAAAAGGGAGGATATTATCCTCCCTTCAATTATATCAGATTATTTATTTTTTATAAAAAGTCTACCAATGTAGGTGGAATTATTTTTGCTGTTGTTTTTAGTGCACTTTGCATTACAACTTGTTGCATTGATAAATCTGTCAAAACTTTAGCTAAATCTGCATCGGATTCTTTTGATAAAAATTCAGTATTGAATTGTTCAAAGTCCTCCATTCTATTTCCTGAAAGTTCAAGCAATCTATCATTTCCTCCTACTGTAGCAAGTCCTTTAAGAGCAGATCTTTCAATGTCTTCTATTGCCCCAAGCTCTCTATCAATAGCTGCATTGTCTCCACTACCAATAGCATCTTTCATTCTATCTAAATGTTTGAAAACAGATGTTCCTGATTTAGTAGTGAAAACATCATAAGCTGTTAATCCATATTCTACTTTATAACCACCGACAGACACTTTCTTCTTAATATTAGCATTTGGAGATGTTTGAATTTCTCCATCTTCATCGACAGGAGCTTTATCTGATTCAGCGCCACCATAAATATATTTTCCACTAACTTGGGAGTTTGCTAGAGATTTCATATGATCATTTATTTTATCTATTTCTGTTACAATTGCTTGCCTATCTTCATCACTTAAACTATCGTTAGCTCCTCTAACAGATAGTTCTTTTACTCTTTGGTAAATAGAGCTCATTTCTTGTAATGACGAATCATACATTTGTGTATAACTTTTAGCTAAAGAGATATTTGATTTATATCTTTGAACTTCTCTTATTCTAGAATCAAGATCTGAAACTCTTGCAGCGACTGTTGCGTTATCTGAAGGATATCTTACTTTTTTACCAGTTGTTAATTGTTCATTTAATTCTCCATATCTCCTTAGAACATTTTGTATGTCACTTAAAGCTTGATTATTCATCATATTACTTGTTACTCTCATAAAAAATCACCTCTTATTATCTACCTACAATTCCTAAACTGTTTACAACTTTATTTAACATTTCATCAACCGCTGTTACTACTCTTGCTGAAGCATTAAAAGCTTGTTGATATTTAATCATATTAGACATTTCCTCGTCTATAGATACCCCTTTTACTCTTTCTCTTTCATTATCAATTTGATCGTTTAAAGCTTTTGAATTAAGATGCATTTTATTTGCTGTTTCTCCTCTTATACCCATTTCAGCTATAAGATTTGATAAAAAACCATTAAATCCATCTTTTCCATCATTTAATAAAGGTGTATCTTTGATATTTGATAATTCATCCCAAACTGATGGGTTATTTGGGCCTGTAAATTCAAAATCTCCTGACGAATAATTAAATTCACCCAAATCTATTGCTATGTTAGAAGGGTTGTTTTTAATACCTTCGACCACATCTAACTTATTAACAATACCAATTTCAGAATCTAGTTTTAGAATATCAGCATTTTTTAAAGTGGAATTTATGTCATCTATTTTCATATCACTTGAAACTAAAGTCATTTGTGTATTTGCGGGAGTAGTTGTGTCATTTGTTAATCCTAAAGCATTAAAAAAACCAACAGAGCCTTTAATAGTAGAATTTCTTAAGTTCATATCAATACTTTGACTACCTTTTAAAACAAACCTTCCGTTTGGAGTTAAAAAAGCAGAAACACCAGTGTTTGAAGAGTTTATTTTTTGTACTACATCATTAATAGTATCAGTTTTTAAATTTATGTCAATATTGATTCCATTTATTTGTAATTGAGGGTTTGCATCATATATATTTTCTATTGGAGGATTAGTT
>CAZRTN010000035.1:0-10718 GCA_964603015.1 uncultured Thermotogaceae bacterium
ACAATTTCATCAGAATTTTTTTTCTTACCTCTTGTTAATCCTTTTAAATATTGAATAGGAATGACTGCAACACCATCAAAAGGCAGAAAATCTCTTGTGAAATTCATTACCATACTTCCGCAGTTATCAGAAGCATATATTTTTAAACCATTATCATAAAAGAAATAAGCATTTCTTGTGGAAGGTTCTACTGTTCCACAAAAATTATCTAAGAATTCAGTTACTTTATTTAAATGTGAAAAAGTAATATAACCTTCCATTTTTATCCTCCAAATAAAGACATTTGGTTTTTGTCTGGCAATCCTTTTAATATTCCCAGTTCTTTTAGGGTTTCAGTATTGGATTTATTTACAGCTGTTCTTGCTACAAGCTCTTCGACTGATTGAAAAGGTCCATTTTCTCTTTCGACAATAACACTTTCAGCGGCTTTTTCTCCAAGGTTTGGTATTTTTATAAACGGTATTAATAGCCCTTTTCCCTGTATAATGAATTTCTTTGAATCTGATTTATATAAGTCTACATTTATAAAATTATAACCTCGCATAAGCATTTCATAGGCGATTTCTAATACAGTTCTTTCTTTTTTTAGCTTAACATCTCTTTCACCTTTTATTTCCATCAATCTTCTTTTTATTGCATTTTTACCTTTTAAAATAACTGGTAAGTTGAATTCATCGCCTTTTACTGAAAAGTAAGTGGCATAAAAAGCTAATGGTTTATGCACTTTAAACCAAGCTATTCTAAATGCCATGCTAACATAAGCTGCAGCATGAGCTTTTGGAAAAAGGTAGGATATTATTCTACAAGATTCCATAAACCAGTTTGGCACATTAACCTCTTTCATCAATTGTTCTTCCTCATCAGTTAAACTTTTACCTTTTCTAACTTTTTCCATTATGAAGAAAGATTTTTTAGGATCAGCACCTTTATGGATTAAATAATTCATTATATCGTCTCTACAGGAGATAACTTCATTTAGTGTTGCATCTCCTTTATCTATTATGTTTTTTGCATTTCCTACCCAAACATTAGTACCATGAGATAATCCTGAGATTCTAACTAATTCTGCAAAAGTGCTTGGTTTTGTATCATCAAGCATTCTTCTGACAAAATTTGTACCAAATTCAGGAATACCCAACGCGCCAACAGTTGTATCTAATTCAGATTTTAAATCTATTTTCAACGCTTTTGTACTTGAGAAAAGAGACATAGTTTCTTTGTCATCCATAGGTATTTTTAAAGCGTCAACTCCAGTTAAATCTTCAAGCATTCTTATAAATGTGGGGTCATCATGTCCCAATGCATCTAATTTGACTAAATCATCATGAATAACATGGTAGTCAAAATGTGTTGTTTGTATGTCAGATTTTGTGTCATTGGCTGGGAATTGTATAGGTGTAAAATCAAAGACTTCGAATTCTTTTGGAACAATCATAAGTCCGCCTGGATGTTGTCCTGTTGTTCTTTTTACTCCTGTTATTGCATTTGCTATTCTTTGTTGTTCACATTGTCTTACGAAATCTGTTGTTTCAGAATATTTTCTTGCATAATCAAGTGCTGTTTTTTCTGCTACAGTAGAGATTGTACCAGCTTTGAAAACGTGGTCTTCACCGAATAATTTTTCTACATATTTATGTGCTCTTGATTGATATTCTCCTGAAAAATTCAAATCTATATCAGGTACTTTATCTCCTTCAAAACCCATAAAGGTTTCAAATAAAATATCTTGTCCATTTTTAATCAATTGTGTATTGCAATCATCACATTTTTTATCTTGAAGATCGTAACCCGATCCATATTCTCCTTTTGTAAAAAACATTGATTTTTTACATTTTGGACAGACATAATGAGGGGGCATTGGATTAACTTCTGTGATTCCCATTAAATAAGCGACCAAGGATGAACCAACAGAACCCCTTGAACCGACTAAATAACCATCTTCGTTTGATTTTTTAACAATTCTTTCTGCCATAAGATAAAGGACTGAATAACCATGTTTAATAATAGAATCTAATTCTCTTTCAATTCTTTTTTCTATTATTTCAGGTAAGTTTTCACCATATATATCATGTGCTTTTTTATAAGTTGTTTCTCTAACTTCATTATCGGCATTTTCAATATTGGGTGGATTTAATTTTTTCTTTAAAGGTATTATTTCTTCTATTTTATCTGCTATGAGATTTGTATTTTTTATAACAACTTGTTTTGCTATGTTTTCATCATTAAAAATTTCCATAGCATTTTTAAGCATTTCATCAGTTGTTCTAAGATGTCTATTAGAGTTATATGATTTCTTTTTATCTGCTACTTTTAAAGCGTGTCTGAATTTCATGTCCTCTTCATCTAAGTAATGTGCGTTGCCAACCATCACTACGGGTTTATCTAGTTCTTTTCCTATTTCATATATTGTTTGATACATTTCAATGATTCTTTCTTTTGATAATTCTTCTCTTGTTTCTAAAGTATCAATTGGCATTATTTCCAAAAAATCAAAAAATTTTGCTATTTCTTTCATTTCGTCTTTTGTTGCACCTCTTATGAAAGCATCAGCCAGTTCACCATTTTCACATCCTGATCCTATCAAAAGACCTTCTCTCATAGATTCTAATTCACTTTTTAATATTCTTGGATGCATATAAAAATATTTTATATGGGCATTAGAAACTAATTTATATGAATTTTTTAAACCTATTTTATTTTTTATAAGTATGGTCATATGTTTAGGGAATATTCTTTTATAATCTATGAATTTTCTTAATTTATCTAAATCTGCAAGTGTTTCCATCCCTCTTGTATAAGCCATATCAAGTAATTTAATGAAAGCTAAAGCTGTCACATGAGCATCTTCATCTGCTCTATGATGATTGAAGTCACTTAATCCCAGTTCTTTTACAACTTTATCTAATGAAAATCGTTTTATTGTTAATAAAGATTTAGCCATGGATAAAGTATCTATATATGTTTGCTCAAATGTTCTATCATATAATTTTGATACCCATGATCTTAGAAATCTAAAATCAAAGATAGCATTGTGTGCAACTAAAACAGTATTTTCAATAAATTCTAAAAATTTTGGCATTATATCTTGAATTGGTGGTTTGTCATCTAACATTTCTTGAGTTATACCAGTTATTTCTGTAGTTATTTCTGGAATATTTTCTTCAGGTTTAACAAGTTCATGGAATTTTTCTACTATTTCTCCATCTCTTACTTTTACTGCACCAAATTCTATTATTTCATTTACATCTGGTTGAGTTCCAGTTGTTTCAAAATCAAAAACTACATACTCTGTTTCTTCTAAAGTTTTATCACCATCACCGTAAATATTTATAATTTCTATATATTCATCTACAACATCACCTTCTAATCCAAAGATGGGTTTCAAACCTTCTGATTTGGCTACGTCATAAAATTGTGGGATGTTTTGAATACCCCCGTGGTCTGTGATAGCAATTGCTTTGTGTCCCCATGATTTAACTCTTTTAACTAAGTCTTTTACTTCCATTATTCCATCCATTTGACTTAATTTTGTGTGAGCATGTAGTTCTACTCTTTTTTCTTCACTTGTATCTATTTTTAATTGATCTGGTTGAATTTTTTTTAGATTAAAAGGTTTTATTGAAAAATCATTTATAAAACTATCATAAAACAAACTTCCTTCTGCAACGATAAAATCTCCTACATTAATATTTTTATGCATGATTTCACCTTTATCAAAGAAATGTTTGATAACGATAGAATCTTTTTTGTCTGTTATGAAAAGAGTACTAATATTTGATTTATCATTATATTCTTTATAAAAAACTTGTCCTTTAACGACCAAGATACTTCCTTCAACTGTAGGAACATTATCAAGATCTATTGGAACTTTTTTAAAATTTCTACCTAAAATTACAGAAGATTTTGATTTATCTTTTGAATTATTCGAATTGATATTATTTTGATAATTATTTCCAGTTGGCTGATCATAGTTATCAAAATCAACATAATCATGTCCAAAGGTATCGTCAAAATCTGGTTTCAAGGTTTTATCATGTTCTAATAAAAACTCATATTTTTTACCACAATGTCTTATTATAAGATCATTTAAAACATCTTTAGAATTTCTCATTCTTTGTATAACTAATTTAGAATGAGTTTTAAAAATAAAAACATCTTTTTTTATTTCAGGCAGTAATAAACTCAAGTAATCATCAAGTTTATGACCTATAATTATTTTTTGCCAATTGTTCACTATAAATTCTGGGTCGTGGTCTCCTATTGGCTCAACTAATACTTCTGTCTTTAAATTTCTTAAAAAGAATTTTTTAAGTGTTTGTTCCATACTTTCGTTGAAATTATTTCTTATTTTTATCTTTACCATGCCTTTTGTTATTTCCACTTCTCCATCTAAATCATAAGGTATATAACCAATATTTTTTTCAAAATATGTTTTTAAATCCATCAAATTACCCCCCTAAAATTACCATGGCAAAAGGCTGCAGCTAAAGCATCAGCTGCGTCATCCGGAGTTGGGTTCTTTTTTAGATTCAGTAATAATTTTAATGTTCTTTGAATTTGACCTTTTTCTGCTCTTCCATAACCCGTTACTGCTTGTTTAATTTGAAAAGGAGTGTACTCAAAAATAGGAACTTCATTCTCTACTAAGGCAACCAAGATAACTCCTCTTGCTTCACCAACTTGAATTGCTGTAGATACATTTCTAAAGAAAAATAAATCTTCTACCGAAGATTCATCAGGTTGATATTTTTCTATTAATATACTTATTTTTTGTTTGATTTCAAAAAGTCTAAAAGGTAATTCTTTATCTTTATCAGTGTAGATTACACCATAATCTATAGTTTTAAATCTGTTTCCAGTTTTATCTAATACTCCGTAACCAATTCTTCCGTATCCTGGATCAATCCCCAATATTCTCATTTAAACACTCCTAAGTAAGTAAATACGTCTTTTTGTATTATAACATTTTATTATATAATGATAGAGAATTATAATCAATTAAGGAGGAGTAAAGATGATAGAAAACTTAAAAGAAAGAAGAAGAAAATTGAATTATTCTTTAGATGACAAATCAATAATGGTGTTATTTTCAGGGGTAGCCCCTTATAAGTCTAGAGATGAAAAATATCCTTTTACACCAAATAAGAATTTCTTATATTTGACAGGATTAAATAAAGAGAATATGGTTCTTTTGGTGAAAAAAGATGGTGAAAAAATTTCTGAAACATTATATATAGAAAAAGATGACCCTCAAATGGCCAAATGGATGGGACATAAAATGTCAGAAGAAGAAGCAAAAAAAATATCTGGAATTGAAGAGGTTAAATTCGTTGAAAACTTTAAAAATGATTTAGGGAGAGTGCTATCACAAAAATATGAAAGAATATATTTAGATCTAGAAAAACAGGGCTGGGATGATCCTGTTACTACTGTTTCTTTAGAGATGGCAAAAAAAATAAGAGAAAAATATCCAAGTATGAGAATCAAAAATATTTATCATCAAATTGCAGATCTTAGAACAATAAAAGATAAAAAAGAAATTGAAAATATAAAACACGCAATAACTATAACTAAAAATGGAATATATAATATGTTAAAACACATGAAACCTGGAATGAAGGAAAATGAAATTGAAGCTTTTTTTGATTTTGTTTTAAAACAAAATGCTGTAAAAGATTATGCATTCAAAACTATAGCAGCTTCAGGTAAAAATGCAGCAATTTTACATTATGAAGATAATAATGCTGAAACAAAAGATGGAGACATGATCTTATTTGATCTTGGGGCTCAATGGGATAATTATTCAGCTGATATTTCAAGAACTTTTCCTTTAAATGGTAAATTCACTGAAAGACAAAGAGAAGTATATTCAGTTGTTCTTGAAACAATGAAAGAAGTTGAAAAAAATGCTAAACCAGGTGTTAGTATGAAAGAACTTCATGAAATTTCAAAAAATAAATTAGCTAAAGGTGCTATTGAATTAGGTTTGATTGAAAAAGAAGAAGATATTTTTGAATATTATTTTCATTCTATAGGACATTTTATGGGAATGGATACTCACGATGTAGGAGCTAGAGATGCTGTTTTAAAACCAGGGATGGTTATTACCAATGAACCTGGACTGTATATTCCTGAGGAAAATATTGGAGTAAGAATTGAAGATGATCTTTTGATTACTGAAGATGGATGTGAAAATTTATCAAAAGATATTATAAAAGAAATAGATGAAATAGAAAATTTCATGAAATAGTTTGATATATTAATTTGAATTTATATCTCACATTTTGATTAAATTTAGTAAAAAACCTTTTGTCTATTGGACTTTCCCTCGTGTTTGTTGCTTAATCTAAAATTTACTATACACACAATATATAGATGTGATATTATATACCATGCGTATATATTGTTATTTGTATATAGATTGATTAGGTTAAAAAAGGGGGAATTGTTCGATGGAAAAGGTTTTTAATAAATTTATGGATGTTAAACCATCTAAAAACGCTAATACTATTTTAAAAGATAGGTATTTAATGAAAGATGGTGATGGTAAATATTTGGAAGAAAATTGGGCAGATGTTAGTAAAAGAATTGCCAGACACGTTGTCTCAGCAGAAGTCAATTATACTGAAGATGTAAAAGAAATTCAAGAAATTGAAAAAAAATATTATAAATTAATTAAGTCAAGAATATTTTTGCCTAACAGTCCTACCATATTTAATTCTGGAAAGGCAATGCCTTTAGAACTATTTCAAAAAAATATAGATGATATGAAATATGAAGATTACAAAAAAATATACGATTCAAAAAGTAAACATAACATGCTTTCCGCTTGTTTTGTTGTTCCAATGGATGATTCAATGGACGGAATTTTTGAATCAGTGAAACAATCTGCAATGATTATGAAGTATGGTGGAGGAGTTGGTTATGACTTTTCTGTATTGAGACCAAAAGGAACATCAATTGCTGGAACTGGTGGTAAATCTTCTGGACCGATAAGTTTTATGCACGTTTTTAACACTTCTGCTTCTACAATTGAACAAGGTGGAGCTAGAAGAGCTGCTCAAATGGCTGTTATGAAATATGATCATCCAGATGTTTTAGATTTTATAAATTCAAAGAAAGATAATGATGGAAATAGTGTATTAAATTACTTTAATATTTCTATTAATATAGATGATGTTGATAATTTTAAAACAAAACTAAAAAATGAGGAAGAAATAACCCTTGAACATCCTTATTCAGATAAAACATCAAAACTAAATGCAAAAGATTATTTAAGAAAAATTAGTGAGAATGCATGGAAATCAGGAGATCCTGGTTTATTATTTTTAGGAAAACACAATGAATATTATGCAATGGGTCATGAAACTCCTGTTCAAGCTACTAATCCTTGTGGAGAAGAACCTTTACCTCCTTTTGGGAGCTGTAATTTAGGATCTATAGACATAGCAAAACTTATAGATTTTGTAGATATTGGAAATCCAAATGATAAAAATATAAATATATTTGAAGATATAGTGTATTGGGCATCTAGATTTTTAGATGATGTTATAGATATAAACGTTTATCCTCTAAAACAAATAGATGAAATTTCTAAAAAACAAAGATTTATTGGTTTAGGTATTATGGGACTTGCAGATGCTTTGTATAAAAAGTTTATAGCGTATAATTCTGAAGAAGGAAGAAAATTTATGGCTAAAGCTACAGCATCTTTAGCATATTTTTCTCATGTTGCTAGTTCTAAATTAGCTGAAAAAAGAGGTAATTTCCCAGATTTCGAAAAATCAAAATATCCAAAAGGTTTTATACCAATGCCTATGTTAGAGGATTCTTTTGATGAAGATATAAAAATATGGAACAAAAAATTAAGAAATCATTTTACAAAAACTGCCACTAAATTTAAAAGAAATGTTCAAACAAATACTGTTGCGCCAACAGGGTCTATTTCAAATTTGGCTGATACTTCATCAGGAATTGAACCAAATTTCATGTTGGCTTATATAAGATATATGACAGATAAAGAAGGAAATAGAGTACCTCTTCCATATATAAATTCTATATTGGTTGATAAAATGGGTAATGATTTAACTGAAAGCTTAGAGGCAGAAGTTATTGAACATGGAAGTTTAACTAATATTGAGGATATTTCAGAAGATTATAAAAACATTTTTGTTACATCTATGGATATAAGCGCTGAAGATCATCTTTTAGCCCAACATGTAATACAAAGCTATTTAGATGCTTCTTGTTCAAAAACAATCAATATGCACAAAGAAATAACTACTGATGAAGTTTATAACATTTATGAAAAAGCACTTGACCTAAATATAAAAGGTATAACAATATATAGGGATGGAAGTTTACAAACACAAGTTCTTGAAAAGAATAAAGATAAAAAAGAAGATAAAAAAGTTACTTTCTTTGTTTTAGATGAAAAACATAAATTAAGAGCTAGACCAAGAAAAGAAACACTTAGAAGTGTCACAAGAAAATTCAAATTTGATGAGAGCACAGTTTATATAACTCTTTCCTTTGATGATAATGGTGAAGCAATCGAAGTCTTCTTATCCGATGGAACTGAAACGACCGAAATTATTGGGAGGTTATCATCAATAGCTTTAAGAGCTGGAGTTTCTTCAGATGAAATAATCGAACAGCTTAAAAAAGTAAAAGGTGGATATTGTAAAAATCTTGCAGAAGAAGTTAGAAAAGCCATTGAAGATTTTGCTGAATTGTGGAAAGAAGAAATTGATTCTTATGAGATTTACAAAACTGGTAAACCAAAAACAAAAGAAGAAATAGAGAAATTTGTACATGTAAATGGATTAAAGTATGAAAAAGGTGTATATGTAGATTCTGAAGGGAATACTTATTGCCCAAGCTGTTTGAATAATAATTCTCTTATTATGGAATCAGGTTGTACTTCTTGTAAGACTTGTGGATGGTCTAAATGTTCTTAAAATAGGAGGCATTATATGAGTGAAGAATTTAAGGGATATAAAAAATTTCATGATACATTTTTAAAAAATGTTAAAAGCGAAGGTTTTTTACATGGGGATCATATCCATCCTGTTTTCCTTTTATGGATGAGTTTTGAGGATGAAGAAAAAAAAGAAGAGTTTTTGGCGTTTATAAAAAAGAATGATCCTGATTATGAAGAAGAATTGAGAGAATATATGGATTTTTATGATATTAAAGAAAACATTGTTCCTATTTATTTCCCTTTTGAAGTTGAAAATGAAGAAGAATTAAAGAACTTAAGTCTTTTTCTACATAATATTGCAAAGATTTCAAAGGTACATGCATATTCAGTTCTTTCAGAAGTAGCTATGGATGATGATGAAGGTAAAACTGAAGAAGAATTAGAATATCTACCTTCAATATTTACAGAAGCTCCAGATGGAAGTTGTTATATGAGTGTTATGGATTATGAAACTGGGAAACAAATAGATGATTATTCAGGTGAATATCATAAAGATGATGATTATATTTCAGGATTGAGATTTCCAATTTTTGAATAATAAAAAACGACCTTTCTATAAAGAAAGGTCGTTTTTTTATTAAAATGCTGGGTGTTTAACTAATCCCATTAAATAATTTTTGTGTGGCATATATGGATGACTTGCTGAAATTCTAACATTGTATCCATAATAACCTCTTTCATCAATTTCAAAAGAACCGTTGAAAATGTAAGTATCTTTTTGAGCTTCTTTTGTCAATTTCATTTTAAATGTTTTTAAAGTTATAACTTCTTCATTTTGAATTCTTGCTAAAACGATTTCTGGTTCTATTGAATCAGGTCCTATACCTGGTAAATATACTTCTGCTTCTATTTCTACTTCTTTACCAACTTCAAATTGTTCATCCATATTTTGATTTGAAAGAACTTTTATTTTGATTGATTGCCAGTTTCTTTCTAATAAATTTCTCCAATGAGCGAAATCTTTGGTTACTTTGTATTCGTCTTTACTGAATTTTTTAGCTTGAACTGCTGCTGGCATATATAATTTTTGAGTGTATTCTTTTAACATTCTTGATGTATTGAAGAATTCTGCTGTTGATGAAATAGAATTTTTCATAATTTTAATCCATTTTGATTTATCTTTTGCGTAATAAGCTGGAATAATTTCATTTTCTAAAGTGTTGTACATAGAAACACTATCAATTCGGTCTTGAAGATCTTTGTCATCATAATCTCTATTATCTCCAATGGCCCAACCGTTTCTATTTTCTTCATCTCCATTATAACCTTCTACCCACCAACCATCGAGTACGGAGAAGTTCATAGCACCATTCATTCCTGCCTTTTCTCCTGATGTACCAGATGCTTCATGAGGTCTTCTTGGGTTATTCAACCATATATCAACACCTGAAACAAGATGTCTACCCATGTTCATATCATAGTTTTCTAAAATTATTATTTTATCTTTAAATTGTGGCATTCTTGAAATTTCATATATTCTTTTGATTAATTCTTGTCCTGGTTTATCTGCTGGATGAGCTTTACCAGCAAAAACTATTTGAACTGGTTTTTCTGGATTATTCAATATTTTTTCTAATCTTTCTAAGTCTCTGAATATTAAAGTTGCTCTTTTATATGTTGCAAATCTTCTTGCAAAACCAAGAGTTAAAATATTTTTATCTCCAATTGTTTTTATCTCTTGTAATTGCTCTACAGTTTCACCGTGTCTTGCTCTTTGAGCTTTTACTCTTTCATG
>CAZRTN010000035.1:10818-12647 GCA_964603015.1 uncultured Thermotogaceae bacterium
TTCCAAACATGTTTCCATAAACCTCTTGAAACTTTACCGTGAAGTTCAGAAACACCATTAGCTCTTCCAGCCATTTTTAAGGCTAGAATAGTCATAGAAAATGCTTGTGAGCCATCTGGCCTTTGTTCTCTTCCTAAATCGAAAAATTCATCTCTTGTAGCATCTAATGTTGGCCAATAATCGCTGAAATATTTTTCTATTAAATGAAAATCAAAAGCATCATTACCTGCTGGAACTGGTGTATGAGTGGTAAATACAGATCCTGCCCTTGTTATTTCAGTAGCTTGTTCGAAAGATAAATTATCGTTTTGAACATATTCTTTTGTTCTTTCTAAACTTAAGAATGCGGCATGACCTTCATTCATATGCCATACTGAAGGATTAATGTTCATCTTTCTTAAAGCTCTAACTCCTGCGATACCAAGAAGCATTTCTTGCTTTATTCTCATTTCATGGTCTCCACCATAAAGTCTATGAGTTAATTTTCTGTCTTCTGGATCATTTTGTTTTATATCTGTATCTAATAAGTAAAGGGTCACTCTACCTACGTTTAATTTCCATACTTTTACATATACAGCTCTACCTAATATTTTTATATTTACATATAATTCATCATCATTTTCATCTTTTGCTGGTTCTACTGGAAAATTAGAAAAATCAAAATGTTCATAATGAGAATGTTGTTGTCCATGTTTATCTATTTGTTGAATAAAATAACCTTCTCTGTATAAGAAACCAACTGCAACAAAAGGTAATCCTAAATCACTTGCTGATTTTACGTGGTCTCCAGCTAAAATACCTAATCCCCCGGAATAGATTGGTAAAGATTCGTGAATACCGTATTCAGCACAAAAATAAGCTATTTCACCTTGTGAATAGTCTTTGTGTGTTGCATTAAACCAAGTGTTTTTTTCATTTAAGTATTGATCAAATTTTTTCATAACCTTATCATATTTAGCACAATACTTTTTATCACTTGATTTTTCTTCAAGTTTTTTTTGGCTAACTTGTTTTAAGAAGATCACAGGATTTCTGTTTACTTCCTTCCATAAGTCACCATCTATTTCTTCAAAAAGTTCTTGAGAATCATAATTCCAAGTCCACCACATATTTCTTGATAAATCTTTTAATCCTTTGATTTTTTCAGGTAAACTCGGTACCACTGTTACTTTGTTTAAAAAATTCATAGGATATCCTCCCTCCAATTAATTACTCTTGAGCTATCTTCTTATACATTATATCAAAAAAAACGTGAAAATCAAGTTAATACAGAGATAATTAAACGTTATCGTAAATATATACTCCTTCTTCTTGATATTTGTCGATTTCTGCCAATTTTACTTCAACAGCTTCGTTGCTCTTTGATGTAGGAAGATTCTTTCCTATAAAATTAGCTTTTACAGGAAATTCTCTATGCCCTCGGTCTACTAACACAAGCAGTTCTATTTGGCTTGGTCTTCCTCTTGAAATTATAGAATCCATAGCAGCTCTGATAGTTCTTCCAGTAAACAAAACATCATCTACTAAAATAACAGTTTTATTTTCTACATCTATATTAAATTCTGATGTATCATTGTTTGATTTTTTTTCATCATCTCTAAATGGAGTTACATCTAATTTTATAACTGGTACTTTAAAATCTTCGATTTTCATCAAATTATCACTGATTCTTTCAGCAATAAAAGCTCCTCTTGTTTTTATACCTGCAAGGACTATTTCTTCTACTCCTTTGTGTTTTTCGGTTATTTCATGTGATAATCTCATAAGAGTTCTTTTAATATCTTTTTCTTCCATAATTTTCTTTTTTATATTCATTATTCACTCTCCTT
>CAZRTN010000036.1:0-3630 GCA_964603015.1 uncultured Thermotogaceae bacterium
AGAGATGGAACTAATGAAAATTTCTCATTTAATCATGGAATAGAAGGCGAAACTACAGACAATGAAATATTGAAATTACGAAAAAAACAAATAAAGAATTTTATGGTTATCCTAATGACTTCTCAAGGAACCCCAATGATACTAATGGGGGATGAATTTTTAAGATCACAAAATGGAAATAATAACGCCTACTGTCATGATAATGAATTAACTTGGATAGATTGGTCTTTGGAAAGAAAGAACAATGATATTTTGAGTTTTTTTAAGAAGATAATTAAGTTTAGAAAAAATCATGTTTGTTTAAGAAGAGAACATTTTTTTACTGGTCAAGATTACACTGGTGATGGAATAGCTGATGTCACTTGGCATGGAATAAAACCATATCAACCTGATTTTGGTAATGATTCTCATACACTTGCATATATGATTAGTGGAGAAGACTATTTTGATGAAGATCATCTTATAGATAATGATGTTTATGTTGCTTTAAATTCTTATACACAACCTTTAGAATTTGAATTACCCCTACTTAAAAATAAATCTTGGTATTTAGTAGTGGATACATCAAAAAATTCACCTGGTGATATCCTTGAAAAGCCAGAGAAAATTGATATAAAATATACAGTAGATGCAAAGAGCTCTATTATATTAATTAGTAAATAAATCTTTGAAAGCGAGGGATACTTTTGAAAACAGATATACAAATTGCAAGAGAAGCAAAATTAGAAAAAATTGATAAAATTGCGGAACAACTTAATATTCCAGAAGAATATCTTTATCCTTATGGCAAATATATTGGTAAAATATCTTCTAGTTATTATGAAAAAATAAAGAATAATAAAGATGGGAATCTTATTTTAGTTACTGCTATTACTCCTACACCTGCTGGGGAAGGAAAAACTACAACTTCCATAGGATTAACAATGGGACTAAATAAAATTGGTAAAAATTCTATAGTCGCACTTCGAGAACCGTCTTTAGGTCCAGTAATGGGTATAAAAGGTGGGGCTGCGGGAGGCGGTTATTCCCAAGTTTTACCAATGGAAGATATTAATTTACATTTCACTGGAGATATACATGCAATCACAACAGCACATAATTTAGTTAGTGCTGTAATAGATTCACATATAAAATTTAAAAATGATTTAGGCATTGACCCAACACAAGTTTTCTGGAAAAGGGCTCTTGATATGAACGATAGAGCTTTAAGAAATATAGTGGTAGGTCTTGGGGGAAAAGCAAATGGTTTATCAAGAGAAGATGGATTTATTATCACTGCAGCTTCAGAAATAATGGCAGTTTTGTGTTTAGCAGAAAGTATTGAAGATTTAAAAGATAAATTATCCAAAATAGTAATTGCTCGAAATTTTGAAAGAAAACCTATTACAATAGGAGATTTAGAAATTCAAGGTGCTCTTGCAATGGTTTTAAAAGACGCACTTAATCCGAATTTGGTTCAAACAATAGATGGTACACCGGCCTTTATTCACGGAGGACCTTTTGCAAATATAGCTCATGGTACAAATTCTATTATAGCAACAAAAATGGCAATTAAAATGTCAGATTATGTTGTCACGGAAGCAGGATTTGGATCTGATTTAGGTGCTGAAAAATTCCTTGATTTTGTTAGCCCAAATTACGGGTTGAATCCAAAAGCTGTAGTGTTAGTAGCTACTGTAAGAGCTTTAAAATATCATGGTGGAATGTCTTTAAAAGAATTAAAAAAAGAAGATATAGAACATCTTAGAAAAGGTTTAGAAAATTTAAGAGTCCATATTGAAAATATGAGAAAATACAATGTTCCAGTTGTAGTTGCTATTAACAAATTTGATACCGATTCAGAAGCTGAGATCAAAATGGTTAAAGATTTTTCTGAAGATATGGGCGCTGAAGTCAGCATTAATGAAGCTTTTTTGAAAGGGTCTGAAGGTACAATAGATCTAGCAGAAAAAGTTGTTCAAACAATAGATAATTTTAAAGGGGATTTTAAACCTATTTACAATCCTGAAGATGATATAGAAGAAAAAATAGAAAAAATAGCCACAAAAATATATAGAGCGGGTAATGTGGAATTTACTCTTAAAGCAAAAAAAATGATTAAATTTTTTGAAAAATACGGTTTTGATCACTTACCTATAATAATAGCTAAAACACAATCTTCATTGTCTGATGATAAGAAAAAACTTGGTGCTCCAAGTGGTTATGAATTTACAATAAGAGATTTTGAGCTTTCAGCAGGAGCTGGTTTTATAGTTGCTTTATCTGGTGAGATAATGAGAATGCCTGGATTATCAAAAATTCCAAATGCTGTAAATTTAGACATAGATAATGATGGAAATATAGAAGGTTTATCTTAAAATAAATTTCCGGGGTGAAATAAATGATAATTAAAGTAGATAAAACAATAAAAGAAATAGAAAAAGAAATTGAGTATCTGAGAAATAAAACCGAAAAACCAAAACTTCTCAGTTTAACAACGAAATTAAATGGATCTATTAAGGCTTATTTGAATTCTCAAAAAGAAATAGCTGAGAAATATGGAATTGATTTCGAATATATTAAATCAGATAATCTCTATGAAGATATTAAAAAATATAATAATGATATATCTGTAGATGCACTTTTTATTGCGAGACCATTGAAAAAAGAATATGATGAAAAACAAGTTGCAAAATTAATAGATCCAAAAAAGGACATAGAAGGAATTAGTTATCATAATATTGCAGCAATGTTCTATGAAGATGAGTATTTTATACCTTGTACTGCAGAATCCGCAGTGAAAATACTTGAAGATAATATGGATCTGACTGGGAAGAATGTAGCTGTTTTAGGACGATCTTATACTGTAGGAAAACCAATCTCTATTTTACTTCAAAAACAAGGAAGAGATGCGACTTTAACTTTGATTAATTCTAAAACTCAAGATCAAAAAGAAATAACAAAAAATTCTGATGCGATTATTATAGCAATAGGTTTTGCTGAATACTTGAACGAGGATTTTGTATCAGAAGGTCAAAAAGTAATCGATGTAGGAATAAATGTTAAAAATGGGAAATTAGTTGGTGACACTAAAAGATCAATATCTAAAATATGTGATGTAACTCCTGTACCTGGTGGAGTGGGAAGTGTTACATCTACTATTTTAATGAGAAATGTATATAGAGCAAAAATATTAAACAGGGGGTTCTAGATAATGGAAAAGTTTTATGATTATGCTGTTGAACAAATAGTATCATTATGTAAAATACCAAGTCCGACAGGTTACACAAAGAAGGTTATAAATTATCTTGAAAAAGAATTTGATAATTTAGGTTTTAAATACGAAATAACTAATAAAGGTGCTTTTGTTTCTGACTTAGGAGGAGAAGGAGATCCATTAGTGTTAGCTGCTCATATTGACACTTTAGGAGCTATGGTTCGATCAATTAAGTCTAACGGAAAAATTAGATTGACAAAAATTGGTGGATATCCTGAAAACAACATAGAAGGTGAAAACTGTATTATTCATACTAGAGATGGAAAAGAATATACTGGGACTATACAATTAACTCACCCTTCTACTCATGTTTATAAAGATATTAGAACAATGGAAAGAAATGATGAAAATATAGAAGTTGTCATAGATGAAAA
>CAZRTN010000036.1:3730-6437 GCA_964603015.1 uncultured Thermotogaceae bacterium
ATATCAAATAAAATTTTGTCTAACTCAACATAGGAAATACCCATTGCAAATTCGTCAGTTACTCCAGGTAGCAAGTCAGGAGAAGGAGATTTACTTATAATTTTTTCAGGTATTTTTAGATATTTGGCCATTTCTATTACGTCAGTTTTATAAAGGTGAAATAAAGGCTCTATGTCTGCAGCATCATCACCATATTTAACAAAAAATCCGGTTTTATACTCTGATTTATTTGTGGTTCCACTAACAAAATAATTTCTTTTTTCCGCTTCAAAATACATTTCCACCATTCTTATTCTATGTTTAATTCTATAAAAAGCTAAACCTTTTCGAAAATCCTCATCACCCTCACCTTTTAGATCAGTAATAAAAGTATCATCAGAAGAATTTTTCCATCTTTTTTTTACATATTTATTCTGTACAGTTCTTGGAATCAAAAATGTTGAAGGTTCTAATTTATAAGCGCCTGTTTTTCTTAAAATACCAGTTATATCTTTTTTAACATGTTTAATACCAAGAAATTTGCAAACTAGTAAAGAATCATCAACTGTATTAGGCGATGAATCTCTTTCTGGTAGTAACAATCCAAAGACTCGATCTTTGCCTAAAGAATCTACAAGTAACTTTCCTGCTACAGCAGAATCAATTCCTCCACTAATGCCTATAAGTGCTCCTTTGTAATTGTATTTTTCATAAAAGTCTTTTATAAAGTTATTTATTTTTTTCTTTTGATCATTCATGTTCAAAATTATCACTCCTAAATTTATATTTCATCCAGTAAAGAAGTATGCTGTTCTGATCTTAAATATATACCAGTTGTCTGAATACTTGTATGCCCCAGTATATACCTTACCTCTTCAATATTTTTTCCTGAATTTAATAGTTTTTTAGCACAAGTATGTCTTAGAGCATGAGGAGTAGCATTTATTAAATTTATATTTTCGCCATTATTATTCAATTTATCAATCTCATCATTAGCCATAACAACGTATTTTTTAAATCTTCTTTGCATGGTTCTAGATGTTGGGACTTGTTTATTTTTTAGTAACTTATCAAAAATATATTGCTCTGTATAATTTAGTATTTCTTTTGCATAATCAAAAGAAATCTTTAGTATCCTTTCTTTTGATCCTTTACCATCTATTATAATTTCAGCATAATTTCTATGCATTATGAAGTTTTCTCTTTTTAAATTAAGAGCTTCTGAGATTCTCAATCCCATTTTTAATAGAAGCCCAAAAAAATATCTATCATAATTATTTTTATCAATATATTTGAATAAGATTTGAGTTTGGTTTTCTGTTAAACCTTTTGGAACTTGAGATGGTGTTTCTGTATAAGCATCTTTCCAATATTGAATACCATCTATATATTTGTTTTCATAAAGATAATTTAAAAATGATCTTATAACTACAACTCTTAATCTAATAGTTCTTTTGCTAAGTTTTGAGTTCTCCTCAAGGTATCTTAAAAAGGCTATCTTGTTAATACCAATATCATCTATATATTTTTTATAACTATTTAAAATCTTTTTGTATTCTCTAATTGTTGAATCTGCTCTTCTCTTGATATATTTTAAATGAGAAAGAAATTCTTCAATGTATTTTTCATTTATATCAGTCATGTTTATCCCTCCTTTAATATTATATCATCTACATCAGGTATTATTTTGTGTTAAAATTATTTTAGAATCTAAATATATGAGGTGAAATATGAAAGATAAACATTTATTAGAGAATAAGTTGATAATATTTTTAGTGGCATTAATTGCAAGTGTTCTTTGGGGATCTGCTTTTCCAACTTTAAAGATATCTTATGCAGAACTTAATTTACTAAATGATGATATATGGTCAAAAGTATTGTTTGCTGGTTTTAGATTTTTTGGTTCTAGTATTTTATTATTCATTTTTTTAATTTTTAAAAAAGAAAAAATTAATGTAAAATTAGATTCTTTATATAAAGTTTTGATATTGGGTCTTTTACAAACTACATTGCAATATTTTTTCTTTTATAATGGACTTGCTAATACTTCTGGAATGAAAGCGGCTATATTACAATCCAGTTCTACGTTTTTTGTGGTGTTGTTGGCTCATTATATATATCATAATGATAAAATTAATAATAGAAAAATTTTAGGTTTAATAACAGGATTTCTCGGTATTATTATTACTAATTGGGGAAGTGGTTTTAATTTTGATTTTACTTTTGTTGGGGAAGGATTTTTATTAATAGCAGGTTTTGTGGCTTCTTTTGGAACAATTCTTGCTAAACATTTAACAATAAAAATTAACCCTTTTCTAATAACAGCTATTCAAATGTTTTTTGGTTCTATAATTTTAATAATAATCGGAGCTTCTCAAGTTGGATTGTTTTCATTGAGATTTAATACACTCAGTATTACATTGCTTTTATATAGTTCTTTATTATCTGCTGTGGCATTTAGTTTATGGTATTCACTTTTAAAATACAATAAAGCAGGAGAGGTAACTATTTATAGGTTCATGATTCCAGTGTCTGGATCTATTTTATCCAGTATTTTTATTCCAGATGAATCTTTATCTATTAATATTTTCTTTGCCCTTATAATGGTTGCTATAGGAATTATTTCAGTAAATTATAAAAAAAGAAAAAAATCAGAGATATCATGATATCTCTGATTTTTTTAATTGCTTTTATAGCTTTCTAAATCTATAACTTCATCATATATTTT
>CAZRTN010000036.1:6537-12073 GCA_964603015.1 uncultured Thermotogaceae bacterium
GTTTCTTCTTTATCTTTTAAATTGATAATAAATATTTTATCTTCTTTTGATGTAATTAAAATATTATATTTTAAATCTTTATTATTAATATAAAGTTTTGCATTTCCATATTCTCTTATTCTATACAATCCTTTATGGGCTTTGCCTATACCTGCTCCATTCAATTTTATTACTATATCGACATTTTCAATAATTTCAATATTTTTGACTTCATTCAAATTTAAACTGAAACCAAAGAAACCTGAAGCCTTTATTTTTTCATTATCAATAGAAACATTTGCATTCAAAACATTCATAGTTAAAAAAGCTAAAAATATTAATACAATTGCTGATATTATCAAAGATAATTTAGATTTTTTAACCTTTTTTATTTTAAACATTCTATTCTCCTTCTACCCACTCAACAATTTCTTCTGATAATTTTTCTGAGTGTTCAACAGAACCAACTTTATTCAACATATGTCCCATTCCTTCAATATATTTTATAGTTATATATTTGTTTTTTAATAATTCTTCTTCATATTCTTTTAGTTTCTCGTGAGGAGTTTTTAGATCAACAGTTCCATTTATTATTAGTGTTGGTATTTCTATTTTTGTAAATTTTTCTATAGTATTTGAAGTCAATTCATTAGATTTTACTAAAAAATCATAATCTGCACCAAAGACTTTTTCTTCTGGATTGTAATTGTTGTTTTCTATTTTTTGTTTTATATCCATAACTTGATTTTTAACTTTTTTTAACTGATCTATAGTTGGTTTATATTGTTCTGAATTATTCAACTTTTTAAAATAGTTTATTTGATAATCTATTTGGTAAATCATTTGCTCTACAAATTTTTCAGTTCCTGGAGAAATTGCTATGGCTCTATCAAAATTATTATCATTTATTAGAGGAACAAAAGAGGCACCTTGAGAATGTCCCAAAAGAATGATTTCATTATATTCAAAATTATTGTTAATGAAATTAAAAGCATTTTTTGCATCACTTACAAATTCTATTGGATCTATATCTTTATCAATATTCCTAGTTAGATATAGATATGATCTTTTATCATATCTAAAAGATGAATATCCTTTTTCTGCTAAATCTTCTGCTAGATCTTTGAAAGGTTTTAAAACTACATTTCCTTCTCTTAGAGTTTCATCTCTGTCGTTAGCTCCTGAACCATGAACAAAAACAAAGATTTTATTTTTAGGTTTATTAGGTGTGATTAAAGTACCAGAAATTTCAAGATCATTAGAGTTAAAGGAAATCTCTTTTTCTTTATAATTTTTAGCATTTGATTTTTCAGATACAAAATTAGTATTTAATAATTTTGCACCTTGTGCAGGAATCTCAATAGATTTAATTTGGCTATCTTCAAAAATAATTTTAAGTTCTACATTCGCATAATTTATTTTTTGTATGTTGTTTTCTTTATTCGATTTGAAGTTAAAAATTGTTTCTCTATTAGAAAGAGAAAGTTGAGGAATATAAGAATTTTCAGCAAAATCAGTTATTTTTGTTAATGCGTAAATGTGTTCAATTATAAACCCATTATCTATAATATGTACATTATTCTCTGTTTCAATTTTTGGGAGATTTACACCATTAAATTGATTTTTTATTGTTGTTCCATCAAACTTTGAACTAAGATCTATTCTCTGAACGTCATCTACCTCTAATTTTACATTGTAATTCGTGAAAATATAGCTTTCATTGAATTCTGTTTTACTAACTGTTTTTATTTTTTGGTTTTGAACATTAATTAATGATTTTGAAGATCCAGTCATTGCTTGTTCATCAAAGTTCATAGTTGCTGTTCCCACTTTTGTATCTTGGATATAATAGTCAAATTCTATATTAACCCCTAATCCAAAAATACCGATTAATAAAATACTAAAAATAATAATTTTCTTCATATTTTTTCCCTCCTATTAAATATTTACTGTAATATTATAACAGTACAGTATATATAATGTCAAATGACTTTTATCATATTATAAAGGCAGACTTATAAAAGTCTGCCTTTAATTCTTAAACCATATCAAATATTTCTTT
The DNA here is from genome assembly GCA_964603015.1 of uncultured Thermotogaceae bacterium. GTDB lineage: Bacteria > Thermotogota > Thermotogae > Petrotogales > Petrotogaceae > Geotoga. The sequence continues at coordinate 8,579 of CAZRTN010000036.1, forward strand.
AATTTTAGAATTTATTTGTTTAAGTTTTTTCTCTGACGTTTCTTTGTTTTTATCTTTAGAATAAATGTATATTTTAATTTTTGGTTCTGTTCCAGAAGGTCTTATGGCATACCAAGAACCATCATCAAACCAGAATCTTAATACATTGGAAGTTGGTATTTCGGATTTAGATTCTTTTCCAGTGGTAATATCAATTTCTTTATTCTCAAGGTAATCTGCGTATTTAACTAGTTTCATATCTTCAATTCTTTCTGGATAATTTTCTCTATAGTATTCCATTATTTTTTCAATTCTCTTCTTTCCTTCGATTCCTTCTAAGACCATGGAATAATTATTTTCAAGTTGATAACCATGTTCATTGTAAATATCTTGTATTACATCTAACAATGTTTTATTTTTAGTTTTATAGAAAGCTGCTGCTTCTGCAAGTAACATTGCTGCTATAACACCGTCTTTATCTCTAACAAAAGTTCCAGCTACAAAGCCTATACTTTCTTCATATCCAAAAATAAATTCTCCTGCGCCTTTTTCTAATAATTCATTTTCTTTTCCACATATATTTTTAAAACCTGTTAAAGCTTCGTAAGTATCAATTCCATAACTTTCACCAATTGATTTGCCAAGATTTCCTGTTACAACAGATTTTACTATGAATCCTTTTTCTGGTAACTTGTTTTCTTCTTTTCTAGACTCTAGAATATAATTTATAAGTAATGCTCCAGTTTGATTTCCGGTAAGAGGTATATAATCTCCTTTTTCATTTTTTACTTCAACTGCAAGCCTATCACAATCAGGGTCAGTTGCTATTAGAAGATCAGCACTTTTTTCTCTTCCCAATTTTTCTGAAAGCTTAAATGCTTTTGTATCTTCTGGATTAGGATAACCAACCGTAGTAAAGTCAGGATCAGGATGTTCTTGTTCTGGAACTACATATACATTTTTAAAACCTCGTCTTTCTAAAACTTCTCTGACTGGTTTATTCCCAGTTCCATTTAGAGGTGTATAAATAATATTTATTTCTTTGTCAATGTTATCTTTTATTGCAAGATTTAAAACTTCTTTCTTGTATTTTTCTTTTATATCATGTCCTATGTATTCTATTAAACCTTCAGAAATAGCTTCTTTTAGATTCATAGGGTTTACATCTTCAAAATAATTTAGTTTTTCTATTTCTGAAGTTATTCCTTCAGCTATATCAGACATAATTTGACTTCCTTCTTTCCAATACACTTTATAACCGTTATAATCTCTAGGATTATGACTAGCGGTTACAACTATTCCGGAAATAGCATTCAACTCTCTCACTGAATAAGAAAGGATGGGAGTAGCTGTTATATCATCATGTAGATAAACCTTAATGCCTTTATTAGCCAATATTCTGGCAGCTAATTCAGAAAATTCTTTGGAAAAATATCTAACATCAAATGCGATAGCAACTCCTCTATTTTTGGCTTCTTCTCCTTGTTTTTCTATAAAATTTGCTAAACCTTGAGAAGCTCTTCCAACAGTATATAAATTCATTCTGTTTGTTCCCATGCCTAGTTTTCCTCTTAAACCAGCTGTACCGAATTTAAGATCATCATAGAATCGGTCTCTTATTTCTTCTTCGTTATCTTTTATGTCTAAGAGTTCTTCTTTTTCTTTTAAAGAAAGCTGATCTGAACTTACCCAGTTGTTATAGTATTTTAAATAATCTCTCATGTTCATTCCTCCTTATTTTGTAAATGCGTATTTTATATTTTCTAATGCTTTTTCTATGATATTTCTAGAAGTAGCTATATTCATTCTGAAAAAACCAGTACCATCATTACCAAATATACTTCCTTCTTCTAATCCCACACCAGCTTCATTTATCAAAATATCTTTAACTTTTTTTTCATCTCCTAATTTTCTCATATCAAGCCATATTAGATATGTGCCTTCAGGTTTAACAAAAGTTATTTCTGGTATATTTTCTTTCAAATATTTATCTATAAAATTTATATTGTCTTGTAGATAATCTAATAAATTATCTAACCAATCTCTTCCATAATCATAAGCTGCTTCTAAACCTTTTATTCCAAAAATATTCGTGAGATCTGAACTATATCTGTTTTTTGATTTTTCAAATTTATGTTTTAATCTTCTGTTTGGAATTATTGCGTTTGCTGTTTCTAACCCAGCTATATTAAATGTTTTGCTGGGAGCATTAAACGTTATTGTATTTTGTTTTGTAAATTCATTTATAGTAGCAAAAGGAACATGAACATTTCCTTTATAAACTAAATCAGCATGAATTTCATCAGAAATTACTAAAATATTATATTTTTCAGCGAGTTCTGCAATCTTTTCAAGTTCATTTTTTGTCCACACTCTTCCTACAGGGTTATGAGGAGAGCATAATATGAAAAGTTTTAATTCGTCGTCTTTAAATTGCTCCTCCATATTTTCAAAATCTATTATATATCCTTTATCTGTATAAATCATTTCATTTTTTGCAATATTTCTATTATTTTTTTTAATAACATCATAAAAAGGATAATAAACTGGACTTTGAATCATTATCTTATCTCCTGGTTCTGTATAAGCATTTATTGCAATTTTCAAACCAGGAACAACTCCAGGTGAAAAACTAATCCATTTTTTATCAATCTTCCAATTATGATATTTTTCAAACCATCTTATTATAGAGTTATAATAACTATCAGTTCTAGTAGAATAACCAAAAATTCCATGATCTACTATCGAATATAAAGCTTCTAAAACTTCTTTAGGCGCCTTAAAATCCATGTCTGCAACCCACATTGGTATTACTTCTTCCTTTCCAAAAATTGTTTCATTTAAGTCCCATTTAACTGAATTTGTATTAGATCTATCAATATTTTTATCAAAGATACAAATCATCTCCTTTTTAGGATTATGTTAATATATTTATATTTAAGAAATATATTAATATACATATATATTCTCTTATATATTGTTATAATCAACCATAATTGCCAATAAACAAATTTAATTAATATTTAAAAAAATGGTAATATATATTTGTAGTTGTTTTACCGAGTTTTTCTCTCTATGTTCATAAAATCATTTAATGGTGCTGAAAAGCACCTTTTTTTTTATATCAATGAAAGAGGAGGTTTTTTATGAAAATATCTATAATTGGTGGTGTAAATTATGATCTCATAATTAATACTTATAATAAAATTATACCATTTGATTCTAATCCTTCAAAAATATCTTATTCAGCAGGTGGAGTTTCAAGAAATATAGCTGAAGTTTTAGGTAAAATTTCTAAAATAGATCATAATAACAAAATATTTCTATATGGATTGGTTGGAAATGATCCTGAAGGAAAATTTGTCTTAGAATATACAGAAGAATCAGGGGTTGATTGTTCTAATGTTATTATTAAAAAAGATATAGACACAAGTAAATATATAACTTTCAATGAAGATAATGGAGATATGTTTGTTGCAGCAAATGATATGAGATTATATGATTCTATTGATAAAA
>CAZRTN010000037.1:0-12051 GCA_964603015.1 uncultured Thermotogaceae bacterium
GTGTTTTTTTCTTGACTATAAATGTAACTTTTGATATAATTTAATTAAGTATTAGTTAAAATTAGAACTTATTAAACGAATCATAGGGGGTAATGGATATGGCAGATTTAAAGACAAGAGAAGACTTAGAAAAGAGAAAAAGAGTTTTAGAAATTGAAAAAAATGCAATTGCTAAATATATGGGTCCTTATGAACACGATGAACATTTAGAAGAAGAATGGAAAGATCTAAACAAAGAATTAAACGAGATTGAAGAAAAATTAAAAAACTTGTAAATATATAATTGAGGTGGCATTATTATGCCACCTTTTTTTAATGCTATAATCTCACTTACTTTATATTTTAATCTATTTAATGTATAATTTAGTAAAAACATCTTCAAGAGGTGAAATTATGTACGTTAAAAACTGGTTTAACAAAAAATTTGAATATATATATTTAAATGAAACCATAAAAGACTCTCTAGAAATGATACATGAAAATAGAGAATGCATTGTAGTATTAAGGCATGATAATACTTTATATAATATAATTAGATATGAGGATATAGAATTTTTAGGTGACTTTGATGAAAGCAAGGAAATATATGAAGTTTTAGACCCTGTCGATATTTTTTTATATAATGATGATTTGATAGAAGATGCAATGCTTATGATGTTGGAGAACAAAGTAAAAATATTTCCAGTTGTTGATCATGAAATGTTTCCTGTAGGTATTTTTGGTTTTTATGAAATTATCAAAGCATTTCGAAGTCTTTCATCTATGGAAGAAGATGGCACTAAAATTATGCTTATTAGAGATGATATACCAGGAGAATTAAAAAGACTTTTAGATATTGTTTCTAAGGAAGATATTAATATTTTATCTCTTATGACACATAAGATAAAAAATAAAAAAAGAATTATCACATTGAAAATAAATATAAAAGATGTTAGCTTTGTTTCAGATCTTTTCGACAAAAACGATATAGATTATGAAGCTATTTTTGAAGAAGAAGCTTCAATTTGGAATAATTATTAAGGAGGTCTCATATTGAAATTAGATGTAATTTTACCTGGTAGCACAATATGGATACCTGAAAGAGTACAAGCAAGCTATTCAACCGTAGCAATGTTATATGATGATAAACATAAAATAATAGTAGATCCCAGTCATGAAGGGTCTATGAGATTTCTTGAAGAAGAGTTTGAAAAAAGACAATTACACCCTGAAGATATTACAGAGGTTTTATTGACACACTTTCATCTTGATCATGCTGTTAATTCTAAATTTTTTAAGAACGCTTCTGTATATGTACATGAAAAATATAGAAATAAACCTTATTCAAAATTTGGAATGTTTTCTGGTCAAGCGTATCAAGAAATGTTTAATAATGTAAGAGATAGAGATGTTTTGATAAAAGATGGTGAAAAACTTTTTGATTCTATAGATGTGATACATACACCTTATCATTCATCAGAACATTGTTCCTTTTTTGTTGAAACAGAAAATTGGGGTAAGGTTTTCTTTCCTGGAGATATTTGTATGACAAGGATAGAATTATTTGATGTTTTAAGAGGGTTAAGAACTGATAAGGTTGCAAATATAGTGAAAGAATACTATGATAAATCTGACTATATTATTTTTACTCATGATAGCCCTTATAAGATTGAAAAATAAATTGGAGGGGTTAATATGAAAATAGCTTATGTTTCATATGAAGTTGCACCATTTGCGAAAGTTGGAGGTTTGGCAGATATAGCGGGATCTTTACCTAAATTTTTGAATAATATGAATGAAGAAATTTTTGTTATAATGCCTCTACACAAAAAAATCAAGAAAAATTATGACATAGAAAATTTTGAAACTGTTGTTGAAAAATACTACCCAATATCTCATAATTTCAAAGAACCGTTCAATGTTCTTAAAAGTCACCTACCAAATTCAACAGTACCTATTTATTTTATTGAAAGTGATGTTTTTGATTCGGAAGAAGTATATCAGGATAATAAGTTAGCTTTGGGAAGTACTTATTTTTCCGATTCTGTTTTAACCTTTATTAGAGAAGTGGAAAATGATATAGATATTTTAAATATAAATGATTGGCAAACGTCTTTAATACCTGTATATTTAAGGCATAATTATATTTCAGATCCTATTCTATCTAATATTTCAACAGTTCTCACAATTCATAATTTGGGATATCAAGGTATTTTTGGTAAAGATGTTCTTGACTTAGCTAATCTTCCTGGTTATTTATACAACCCTGATGCTCTTGAATTTTTTGGAGATATTAACTTTCTAAAAGGGGCTATTCTTTATTCTGATCTTATAAATACTGTTAGCAAATCGTATGCTGAAGAAATTCAGTCTCCAGAAATGGGAGAAAAATTGGATGGGGTTTTAAGAATAAAATCAGAAAATCTTTATGGCATTTTAAATGGATTAGATTATGAAGATAATGATCCAAAAAATGATGATAGAATTTTTAAACCAATAAATAATTATGATGATAAAATTCAAAATAAATTGAAATTACAAGAATTTTTGGGATTGGAAAAAAATAAAGAAAGACCAGTGATCTCTTTAATCAGTAGACTTTATGATCAAAAAGGCCTGGATTTAATTTTTGAAATTATGGATTATGTTCTTCTGACAGATGTTAATTTTGTAATTTTGGGTACAGGCGATGAGAAATACGAAGAATATTTTAAAAAATTAGAAGAAAAATATCCAGAAAAAGTTTCTGCAAATATAAAATTCGATGTTGATTTAGCTCAAAAGATTTATGCTGGTTCAGATATGTTTTTAATGCCTTCTAAATATGAGCCTTGTGGTTTAGGACAGATGTTCTCAATGAGATATGGGACAGTTCCTGTTGTGAGATATACCGGGGGTTTGTCTGACACAGTTAATGAATTCAACGAAAAAACAAATAAAGGAAATGGATTTGGGTTTTATGAATATAATAGTTGTAAATTGTTGAAATCTATTCTAAAAAGTGTTCATTGTTTCAAAATGAAAAATGATAAATGGAAAATAATTTATGATAACTGTATGAAACAAAATTTCTCAATGGAATCTACAGCCAGTCAGTATAGAGATTTATATAAAATGGCTATCAGTAAAAAAAGAGGTGCTCAATATTGAATGAGCTCAGAAAAGATCCAGTTACAAAAAGATGGGTTATTATTTCTTCAGATAGAGGTGCAAGACCAAATGATTTTGACTATACTGAAGATGTAAAAGAATCTTATTGTCCCTTTGATTATGGAAATGAAGAATCTACACCAGAAGAAGTATTATCATTTAGAAATAAAGATACTAAACCAAATGATTCAGGATGGTGGGTTAGGGTTGTACCTAATAAATTTCCTGCTTTAAACGGAAAAGAACTGTTAAAAGAACCTCATGGAATGTACGATAAAATAAGTGGGTATGGTTATCACGAAGTTATAATAGAAACACCTGAACATAACACTAATTTTTCAGAGATGTCTAAAAGACAGTTGAAAGAAGTGATCTGGGCTTATATAAAAAGGTTTAATGAAATAAAAAAAGATGAAAATATAAAATACATACAGATTTTTAAAAATAAAGGTAAAAGAGCAGGCGCATCATTAAAACACCCTCATTCTCAATTAATAGCCACACCAATAATTCCTATAACCATTGCTGATGAAATAGAGGGAGCTAAAGAATATTTTGGGTTTAGAGATAGATGTGTTTTTTGTGATATTATAAGACAAGAAATAGAAGAAAAAGAAAGAGTCATATTTCAAACAGAGAATTTTTTAACTTTTGCACCTTATGCTTCTAGATTCCCTTATGAAACTTCTATTATTCCAAGATTTCATGATAGTGATTTTGGAGAGTTAACTAAAGAAGATGATTTAATTTATGAATTAGCTGAAGTTTTTTATAAGATTTTCAGAAGATTTAAAAAAGTTTTAAACGATCCACCATTTAATTTGGTATTACATACCTCGCCTTTTAGAGAAAATACAGAAGAATTTTTTCATTGGCATTTTGAAATAATACCGAGGTTAACTAATATTGCAGGGTTTGAGTGGGGCACAGGATTTTATATTAATACAGTGGCTCCAGAAAAAGCAGCTAAAGACTTACGAAAAGAGGAGGAGAACTTATGAAAAAAATTATAGTTTTGATAGGTATTTTAAGTGTTTTTATTTTTAGTTTTTCATTTGGACTTGATGTAGTTCCAATATTTACTACCATTGAAACAGAAGATGGTGACAATTTATTTTATTCAGTAACTCCAATATTTGATTTTAATACTGTTAAAATTGGTGTTGGATTTGAAGCATATCAAGATGAAATTGGTGGAACTTTTTATTATGGCAAACCAAAATATTATGACACTGAAGACAGTACAAATTTGATAAATGCCTTTAACATAAATTTAGTGGAATTTGATTTCAAGAATTTTGGATTTAGATATGGTTTCATGCCAAGATATTCTTTTGGTTTAGGAACTGTAATGCACAGATATAAGGCAGATATGTCAAAAGCTGTTGATATGAGATTAGGAAATTCAGATACAGCTTATTTAAGTGCGCACATACCATTTGAAATTTATAAATTGAGCCCTTTCCAGTTTGGAAACTCAGCTAAATTTTCTTTTTTAGAAGGTGCTTTAAATGTTGGTGGACTTGATCTTAGTATGATGGTTGGTAGCAATCAATTATATTCTGAATATAAAAATGATTTGGTTGCTAATGTTGGAATATATAAGAATTTAGGTGGATTATTTGCAGGTGTTGAAAGTGGATATATCTTCACTACTCCAGCTACTGATTCAGCTGTTTTTGATGCAACTTCAGGTTTCTTAATGGGTGCTGGTGGAGGATTTAATAGTGAATACTTCAGTGTTAGAGCATTACCTATTATATATATGTCACCACATTCAGTTCTTTCTTATGTAGATTCAGATTATGAATATGCAAATGGAATAAGTTTGGGTGAAAAACATGAAGAAATTTTAACTAACACAGAATCAAGATTAGGTGGGTTATACGATGTAATTCTAGAATATACTGATATAATAGCTTTAAATGCGAGATATTCTTATGATATGGCATTTGATTTTTCAACAATTTCAAATCAAGAATTATTTGGAGATTTAAAAGTTAATTCACCATTTGATGAGTATCCTTTTGAATTATATGGTTATTATAGAAGAGATTTAGAATCTATTGGAGAAATATTTGATGATTATTTTGATGAAGACACAGAGTTTCAATATGAATTATCATATTATTTCATGCCTGGAATGAAAGTTTCTTATATTGAATATTATGATTCAGATGATGATACAATAAAAAATAAAGTTCATTTAGGCGGTTCATTTGATTTTTAATATATAAATAAAAAATAGAAGGCTTAAGCCTTCTATTTTTTTGATAAATACTCTATTATTATTTTTTTAGCGTCGAGAGTTTCTTCTTTAATAATTTCATTGCTATCTTTCATTTTTTTCAATACCTCAAAATATTTTTCTGCAGTTTTATCCCAAGTATATTTTTCATAAACTAAGTTTTTGACTTCATTTTTAAGTGAAGTTATATTATCAAAAGCATTCAAACATCCTTCTGCGATATCATCCTCGTTTTCCGGATCAACCAAAATACCTGTTTTTTCATTAAATATTTCTGCGGGTCCGCCATTTTTAGTCGCAACTATTGCAAGTCCACAAGCAGCAGCCTCTATTGGTGCAAGTCCAAAGGGCTCATAAAAAGCAGTTAAAGCAAATATAGAATTTAATTTATTGAAATATCTGTAAGCATCTGCAAGTTCTTTTTGTGATCTAAAATCAAAAAAGAAAATTTTATCTTCTAATTTATTTTCTTTAATAATCTCTATAATAGGTGTTAAAATGTTTTTTTCTTTTTCTGGTATATTTTCTAAATTATATGGATCTTTTATGTTTCTCAAAAAAAATCCTAAATTAGCTTTCTTCTGTAAATCTTTATTTTGTGCATAAGCTTTCACCATAGCTATATGATTTTTTTTGGCATCTAGCCTACTAGAAAGAATGACAAAAGGTTTTTTATTATCTCCTACTATTTCATTAATATATTTTTCAGTGCTATCGTTTATTTTATCTCTGTCGTTAAAAATTTCTATATTAACTCCAGGTGGTATTATCTCAAACTTATTTAAGTTACTAACATCAACAGCACCACTGTACAAAGGGTGTGAATATTGTTCTTTTCTTTCTTGATCTGTTGATGTGATTATTTTAGAACTGTATTTCATAGATATTCTTTCTGCTTGTATTCTTTTACTGAAGTGATAGTTTTTATCATACTCAAGAAAATTATCTAAATCAATATTCATTTTATCCATTTTTTGAGCACCAAGAGAATGCCCAGTAAAAGTAAAAGGCATTCCAGACTTTTTTTTGAGTAAATAACCAGAATAGCCCCCATCAGCATAGTGAGAAGTAAAATAATTAGGCATATCTTCTTTTTCATAAAAATTTATTATGTTATCAGTGTATTCTTCTAGATATTCCCATAAATTTTCTTTGTTTAAAAATTCATTACCCCCAAAAGGTATTCTTATAATTCTAACGTTTTCATATCCTTCGTAAGTGCTTATTTCATCTGAAAATTCTGGCCATTCTTCATCTTTTATCTGTCTAGTTAAAATATCTACTTGAACATTTAATTTGGACAAAGATTTTGCCAGCTCTTTTACATATATCAGTTGCCCACCAAAATCAGGGTGTTCAGTAAGATAAGAATCTTCATTATCAAAATTTCCTTGAGGGTTTAAAAAACCTATTTTCATTTTCATCCTCCTTTATTGATGTATTTATTAATCAATTCACGATAATCATTAAGTCTCAAAACAGCTCCCACTTTTTTCAAGTTTTCTGCAGAAAATGCATTTCCAAGTTTCGCTGCATCAAATATATCAAAACCTTCTAAAAAGCCAATATAAGTTCCAGACCAAAAGGCATCTCCAGCACCTGTTGTGTCCACTACTTCTTTAGCTAAACTAGGTTGAATTCTTTTTTCTTTCCCATTTGAAACTAAAGATCCATCTTTACCAAGAGTCAAAATAACATTTTTTGCTCCTAATTCATGAAAGATATCTACAAAATTTTTATCTGCTTTATCACCAAATATATATTTGGCATCATCGTCAGAAGGTTTTACCAAATCACAATAAGGTAATATTATTTTTAAGACATTTTCTATATCTATTGAAGAATGCCATAAAACTTCTCTATAATTTGGATCAAATCCAACATATGTGTTATTTTCTTTTGCAATTTTTAAAAGTTTAAGTAGAATCTCAAGATTATTGTCTGATGATAAAGACCATGTAGAAAAGTGAAAAATATTTGATTTTTTGACAGCCTCTACAACATTTTCATTTATTTCAAGGTTTAATGAAGATGACCTATAAGGGTAGAATTCTGGTGAATACTGAGATTTTAAAACAAAAACAATATCTGTATGATATTTTTCATCGATCTTTATAAAATCTGTATTTACTTTAGATTCTTTCATTCTAGATAAAATATATTCCCCAAAAGGATCTTTACCAATTTTTGAAATTACAGAGCTATTGAATCCTTGAGAAGATATATTCATAGCTATATTAGCTGGGGAACCACCAAAATGTTTTTCAAAAACATTTGAATTTTTTAACCCATCAACATAATCAGTTGAAATCATGTCTATAAGTATTTCACCAAATGATATAAAGTCAAACATAATTATCTCCTCTCTTATAAGAAAAATTATTTCTTTCATTATTCATTATATCAAAAAATTTTTTATTAGATAAACTGCGAAATAGTTAAATAATGGTAAATAATAAATCATAATCGTTATTATTTGCAATTCACTAAACTATGTAACGCTTTTAATAGTTTGTAACAATATTTATAATAGTAATGTTGAGTAAAAAAATATCAACATAACACTCAGGGAGGTGTTTCAACTATGAAAAAAGCCTTAGTGCTTTTATTGGCAGTTGTATTTGTAGTAAGTGCATTTGCAGTAAATATTTCTATGACAGCGGGTGCTGTAGGAAGAGAACTAGAACTACTTTATGAACAAGTTGATCAATTCCACGAAGAAAATCCAGATATAAACGTAAAAGTATTACCTATGCCTAATAGTTCAACAGCAAGACATGACTTGTATGTTACTTATTTGGCTTCAGGAACACCAGATCCAACAGTTTTAATGATAGACGTTATTTGGCCTGCAGAATTTGAACCATTTGTTGCAGATTTAACAGATGATTATGACTATTTTGAATTAGATAAATTTTTACCAGGTACAGTAAAATCAGTTACTTACAACAACAAAGTTGTAGCAGTACCATGGTTTACAGATGCTGGTTTATTATATTATAGAAAAGATTTATTAGAAAAATACGGATACGATGTTCCTACTACATGGAACGAATTATACGAAATAGGTAAATCAATTTCTGAAAAAGAAGGAATTGATGGATTTATATGGCAAGGAGCTTCTTATGAAGGTTTAACTTGTAATGTAATGGAATTTATCCATTCATATGGTGCAATGGTTGTAGAAAATGGAGAAGTTGCATTAGTTAATGAAGAATATAAAGATAGAGCTATTATGGCTTTAAATATGATGGATAAATTAGTTGAAGAAAACGTTACAAGAAAAGGTGTAACAACATACATGGAAGAAGAAGCAAGAAGATTATTCCAAGGCGGAGACGCAGTATTCATGAGAAACTGGCCTTACGCTTGGCCATTATTAAATGGAGATAGCTCTGCAGTAGCAGGTAATGTTGGAGTAGCTCCATTACCAATGGGCGATGTAGAAAATGGAAGACATTCAGCAACTCTTGGTGGATGGAACTTAGCAATTAATGGAAATGCTTCAGAAGCTCAAATTGAAGCAGCAAAATCATTAATAAAATTCTTAACAAATCCAGAACAACAATTGAAAAAAGCTTTAATTGCTGGACAAAACCCAACAAGAAAAGCAGTTTATCAAGAAGAAAAATTAGCAGAAGAAATTCCATTTATGGTTGAATTATATGATGTATTCATAAATGCAGAACCAAGACCAGTTACTCCAATTTATCCAGAAGTATCAAGAATTATTTGGACAGAAACATACAACGTAATAAACCAACAAAAAGAAGCAGAAGAAGCTATCAACGATTTAGCAGAACAATTGAAAGACATTATGTAATTTAATATAAATAGACGGTAAGCGGAGTATTCCGTCTTACCGTCTTTTTTAAATTTGCTCGGAGGTGGCTTATGAATTTGAAAAAATATAACAAAAAGGATATGCGCCTTGCCTTCTGGTTAATAATACCTGCATTCATTGCTATTGCGATGACCGCTTTTATTCCATTAGTGCAAACTTTCTACGATAGTTTTTTCAAATGGTCTTTAAGACCTGGTTTTGAAAGAGAATTTCTAGGGTTGAAAAACTATATAGATTTGTTTCAAGATGCCAGATTTTTAAACTCTCTATGGAATACTATTTATTTTACTGTTGCTTCAGTATTGTTAGAGTTTTTAATTGGATTGGGTGTTGCTTTACTTATGAATGCAAAATTCAAAGGTAGAGGGTTTATGAGGGCTGCTATGCTTATACCTTGGGCAGTTCCAACTGTTATATCATCTCAAATGTGGAGATGGATGTACAATGATAATTACGGGGTAATTAGTAATTTATTATACAATTTGGGTATTTTGGAAGAAGGAACTCCAATTTTATCGGATCCTTCATTAGCAATGAACGCTATAGTATCTGTCGATGTTTGGAAAACAACTCCTTTTGTTGCTCTTTTGCTTTTAGCTGGTTTACAAACTATCCCAAGTCAATTATATGAAGCTGCGAGAATTGATGGAGCAAGTAAATGGAGGCAATTTACAAGCATTACATTGCCTATTCTTAAACCTACAATAGCAGTTACACTCATTTTTAGAACTCTTGATGCTCTTAGAGTTTTTGATATTGTTTATATTATGACTCCAGGAGTCCAAGATACAGAAACTTTGTCAGTATACAATAGAAGTCTCTTGATGGATAACATCTTTTCCCCAAGAGGACTATTTGGATACGGATCAGCCCTATCTGTTATAATATTTTTATTAATTGGTGTATTTACTCTTATTTACATTAAATCAATGAATCTCAAAATAGATTAGGGGGTGATTCGATGAAATTAGGAATGAGAAGCAAAAAAAATGTTGAAAAAACAATAATATACATATTTGTAGTTCTCGTGTTTATTTATTTCGTATTTCCTTTCTGGTGGGCAATAAGAAGTTCTTTTACATCTAATGCTACATTATTTATTAAAGATTTCAATCTTTTGCCACCTGAATGGACATTTGACCATTATATTGGTGTATTTCAAGAGCATAATTTTTTAAGAAATATATTAAACTCAGTTATAGTTGCTGGTTCAACGACTTTATTATCTCTAGTCATTGGATCATTTGCTGGATATGCTGTTGCAAGATTGAATATCCCTGGAAAAGTTCTTATAATGGGAAGTATTCTTGCTGTTAGTATGTTTCCGCAAGTTTCTATACTTGGTGGTTTGTATCAACTATTAAGAGCTATGGGACTTATTGATACATATCCAGGTTTGATTATTCCATACACCGCTATTACCTTACCACTGACGACTTGGATTCTGCAGAATTTTTTCAGAGATCTACCGAAATCTGTTGAAGAGTCAGCTTATATAGACGGGTGTACTAAATTTCAAACATTATATAAAATAGTCATTCCATTGTCATTACCTGCTATAGTTACAACAGGTTTGTTGACTTTTATACAGGCATGGAATGAATTTATGTTTGCATTGACATTTGTTATCAATCCAGAAATGTTTACAGTTCCCGTTGCTATTTCGATGTTCACTGGTTCTTCTCAATATGAACAACCTTGGGGACAGCTTATGGCAGCATCAGTAATAATCACAGTACCTTTAGTTTTATTAGTTCTTGTTTTCCAGAAGAAGATTGTAGAAGGTCTTACTTCGGGAGCTATAAAAGGATAAAAATAATCTTACCCCGAGCATTTATTTGCTCGGGTTTTTATTGTATAATGTTATTAGTTTAAGTTAAGGGAGTGAATATGTTGAAAAGATTATTTGGAACAGATGGAATAAGAGGAATTGTAAATGAAGAATTAACTGTTGAACTTGCTATGAAAGTGGGAAATGCTGTAGCAAGATTATATTCTGGAAAATATAAAACTTTATTAATAGCGAAAGATACAAGGAATTCTGGCAATATGTTTGAAAAGGCTATCTCAATAGGTGCGATTTCTGCAGGAATGAAAGTAGAAACTCTTGGAGTAGTTCCAACCCCCACCCTTTCTTTGCTTACTAAAAAGAAAAAAGCGATTGGAATAATGATTTCAGCTTCACATAACCCTTCAATATACAATGGTTTGAAAGTTATAGCAGAAGGATATAAGATTCCAGATGAAGAAGAAGTTGATTTAGAAAATCTAATTCTTTCTGAAAATATGGAGTATTCTCCATATGGGGAGATAGGCACAGTTAAAATCAGTAAATCAAAAAATGAATATATCGATTATTTATTAAAAGACTATGGAGAAATAAATAGTGACCTGAAAATAGCAATTGATGTAGGACATGGTGCAGCAGGAAGCATAATAGATGATATATTATCTAAACTTTCTATCAACTACACAATCTTCAACAACAAACCAGATGGTTTCAACATAAACGAAGAGTGTGGATCTACTGAACCTGGATTTTTATCTAAAAAAATTAAGAATGAAGGATATGATCTTGGAATTCTATTCGATGGAGATGCAGATAGATGTCTTTTCATAGATAAAAAGGGAAATTTAGTAGACGGTGACAAATTGATGGCTGTAAATGCTTTAAAAATGAAAAAACAAAATAGATTATCTAAAAATAGTGTAGTATCAACTATTATGAGTAACTTGGGATTTGAAGAATTTTTAAAATCAAATGATATAAACCTAAAAAGAACATCAGTTGGAGATAAATATGTTTTGAGAAAAATGCTTGAAGATGATA
>CAZRTN010000038.1:0-2169 GCA_964603015.1 uncultured Thermotogaceae bacterium
CCTTTAGCAGCTTCCATCATTTTATCTTGATAACGTTTTAAATCTTTTTTATCTTTTAACATTTTTTTTCCAATATTTTTTTATTTTATCTTTATTAGCATGAGCTAACCCTGCTGCAACACCTAAACCTGTTACTCCTAAACAAGCACCTACTACACCACCAATAACACCTTGCTTGATATTGTTATTAACGTCTGATTCTTTTTTTAAGTTCGCCATCTGTAACATGCCCATATACATTAGCCAATTTATTAGGTATTCCTATTTTATTATTTCTCCATCCAGTTGATAATGTTTTCTTATCAGTTTCTTTTGAGTATTTACTATAATATGGTCCTTTAATTGTTTTAATTTCTCCGTTTGGCATTGTGTAAGTGTGATTTTTAGAACTAGGTCTTTTACCACCACGTAAATAATAATAACCCTCTCCCCTACCTAAACCATTAGGGTCAGTTTTTCTAAAAGTTAACCTTGTTACCATAAAAATATCACCTTATTTTTTCTTACCAAGTACTCGCCAACATTCAGTACCTGATTTAGGATTCTTTGCCACACCAAACCGTCTACCACTTCTAATCTGAACAGTGTATTCTTTTGGAACCCATTTTTTTTTACTTTTTACATCATAAAAAGAAAGTTTTTCTGTATTTTTAACCATTTTATTTCAAACCTTTAATTTTATATTCCTTGTCTATCATACGCTTACATTTATTATAAACCATTTCCTTTGTAGAACCTTCAACACCAAGAATCTTATTTGTTATTTTCGATGGAAATTCGCCTATAATCATCTTTATATTTCCTTTACTTTTATCTGTAAATTTGATAGGATAATCCCTATATTTTTCTGTTCTTAATTTCATTTTAAAAATAGCCTCCTTTTATTATATTTAATATCAACTTATTTATATATATATTTTTTTTTCAATTTTCATATATCTGTTTGCATTTGTTTATGATAATCTATATTTTTCAAGCCGCTTTGTTTCAAATAACGCATAGTTGTCATAGGATTAGCATGGTTTAATAATTCTTGTAAAACATTAAGGTCTTTATATTTTGTCCATACACGCCTAGCGTAACAACGTCTATAATCATGCGTAGAAAAATCGTGAGTGTCTATACCTTGTATATATAATGCTTGTTTCAAGTCCCTTTTATAAGCTGTGTAATTTGAATGATGAATATTATTTTGTTTGCTAACAACATCCATTTTCCTACTTTTATCTTCCAAAAAATAATATTTTTCGTTTAAAAAATTACTAACTAAAAAATCTATTAATAATGTTTGTATGGTTTCGTCATGAATATAAACAATGTTCCTTTTTTCACCTTTACCTGTTATTATCAATTTTAAAACAGGATTATCTTCATATACTTCAGGAATAATGTCACCACGCTTTATTCTTAAAACATCTCCTGCCCTAACACCTGTGACAAACTGAACTAAAGCCAAAACTTTATTCTTCAATTTTTTCATACTATTTATAACTTCCAAAATCTGTTTCTCATTCAAATATTTCCTTTCATATTTTAATGTAGTTTTTATATCTGGTTTAATTAAATTTTCTAATATGTTAGCTTTTAATGCTTTATCTTCTATTTTGTATTTAATAAAATATTTTAAAGCATAATAATAATATGTTGACCTTTTCTTTATTGAATGATTTATTAAAAATTTGTTATATTCTTCCAAATTATAATAATCATCAACTTCATTAACAAAATCATCTATAGCACGTATATAAACTACTATAGTGGTTTCAGAAATATCATGTTTTTCTCTAAGAAATCTGTTAAAACCATATAATTCAAACCCTTTATTTATAAACATTTTTTTTAATTATCTTCATTATCTATTTCAAGCTCATCATTTTCTTTTGAATATTCAGTTATTTCACCATCAATCAAAGGATCATAATCAATCTCATTAGTTTCAGGCTCGACTTTTTCTAAACCCAATTCCTCAAAATTAATCTTAGATGTTTTACCCACCATTTCTCGTAATTCATTAACTGTTCGTTTATCAATCATATATTTATACCTTTCAGTAGCCATGTCCACATCAGGTTTTTGACTGAAATCTGGTCGTATAAAGTAACTGAAATATTGTAATATGTCTTTAATCATCATCTCTGCTTCATCAATCTTATCAATCATAATATTAAT
>CAZRTN010000038.1:2269-11889 GCA_964603015.1 uncultured Thermotogaceae bacterium
TCCAATAAATAGAATAAAATAGCCATTCTTTCATTATATAATATAGATGAATGACTTTTAATTTCTTGAAAATTATTAAATTGAAACTTTGCTGCACCTTGTCCTGACATTTTTCACTCAACCTAACATAAATTTTAATACAACACCACCTAAAATTAAAGCACCCAAAGCACTTATAGCCAATAAAATTATGTTTTGTGTATTAGACACACCCATATTTTCTAACCTTAGATTGACTGTGTTTATTATCTTTGATTTAATATTATGTGGTAATATTGGTGGAACAAACTTTTTCATGCTAGAAAAATTCACACTGGTTCTTAAAGTATTTATTCCTTCTGTTTCTTTTGTTTTACCATATAAAATATCTGTTTTTAATTTTTTTATTTGATTTTGTTCTTTTAAATAATAAGTTAAATCATCAGCCATTTTAGCTGATTTCACATTTAAACTAAAAGCAAAATTTGAATTAAAAGGTACTAATATATTCTTTGTTTTTTTGTCTATATAAGTGGAAGATATAACAAAAGTTCCATATTCTTTATCCTCAACCAAACCTGCTTCAGGTTCTATCACTTTCCAATCACAGTACCTATTATCTTGAAAAAAAACACTCATTGGTTGTCCTTTCATGTTAGATTTAAATTCTATTATACCATGCGTTTTCTTTGATATTATTATAAGTAAAACAAAACAACACAATAAAAATATAATAAAAAAAATACTCAAACAAAACCAAAATAAAAAAATATTATATTCCATATTATCAACCTATTGTTTTTATTAAAATTGATCCTATAACTATTATACCAAATATAGCTCCAAAAACTATTATTGCTTGTATAGGATCAACATTTGCATATTTTTCTACTCTTTCTGACACTATTTTTTCTATCTTAGACTTGATATTATGAGGTGTTGAATTATTGAACAATTTTTTCATTGAACTAATAAGCATGAATGATGTCAAATTATCAATATTTTTCGTTGTTTTAATTTTATTCTCACTTATTTTAGTTCTCAAATCAATTATACTTTTCTCATTATTAGTAATATTTCTCATATCATCAACAATTTCTTTCATGTTAGTTGTTCTATCACCATCCATATCAACATCAAAAGGCATCAAAATATTTTTTGTCCTTTTATCAACATAAGTTGTAGTTACTATAAAAGGACCATAATTTTTATCATAAACAACTCCGTTTACTGCTGCAATAGGTTTCATCTCGCAAAATCTATTATCTTGAAAAAACAAAGCAATAGGAGTTTTAGAAAACCAACATTTAAGTTCAACCATAGTGTGAGATTTTTTAAACAAAAAATAAAAGAAAATTAAAGCACATATAGATAAAACCCCTGTGAAAATAGCTACCATTATCCATACAGTAGTATTCATTATATACGGCATTATCATGTCCATAACCATTATTACCGCCTACCCAAAAGTCTTTTAAAAAAACCTTGTTTTATATTTTCTTGACTTCCTACCTCACTAATTTGCTTAGCTTCAGAAAATTGTGATTGTAATATAACCCTTTCATTCTTCATGTTACTATTTTTAAAACCTACTGCTCTATCAAGTTTCGTGTCCAAAGAATTTCGCATTAAATTATATTGTAATTCTGTATCAAAATCATATTCCTCATAAGAACCCATACTATTCATTGAATCAATTATAGAAATATCGAAAGACATCATCTTAGATTTCTTTCTATTCTCGTCAAGAAAAGTTAATACATTATCTTTATTAAATATCCACCAATATTTCTTTCTTAAAGGTTCTGGTATTTCGTTATCCGACAACAAAACATCAGCCATTCCACCACCATAATTTATTGGTGCATCTGATGCTTGTTCTCCTGAATATTCTGGTGCGTTGAAAGGGTTTTTTTCTTGAACTTCACTTTGTCTTTGATTGTTTCTTTCTATTTCTTCCCTTTCTTTCTGGTTAAGTCCCATTACATCTGATTGAGTCGGTACACCTTCCATTTAATTATCACCGTTTTTTTCTAAATAAATACCATATTGGTCATACAAATCAACAACAAAATAAAAAAGACTTAATGCAAAAAACATTAAATTGAAAGCTGACATGTAAGGGTATGATGTAGGTGCAATAAAATAATGATGAATATTAAAACTTGCTATCATCAAAGAAGAACTAAACACTCCACTAATAAACCAAAACATAACCTTATTAAAATGATACGCATAAAAAAAACAAATTATCATAACAAGTTCTATTAATATATAAAAGTGCATCAACATTCTCCTAATTCACCCTCTTCTATTTTAGTTATTTTGACATGAACTAAATCGCCTTTTTTTATATCGTAAATACTACTTTCTTCTTTATTAAGAATTAATCCAATAGAAGTACCTATTTGTTTCACTAATTTTCTTGCTTCTAATTCACCCATTTTATTACATAAAATATAAAATAGAACTAATATATAAATGTTATTATGTAACTTGAAAAAAAATAAAGAAAAAAAGGTTTTATTTTAAAACCTTAAAAATAATCAAAATATTTCAATTACTGGAATATTTTGATTAAACCGAAAGCTGCTAGAACAATTATGCTAACTGCTACTAGGCTAAACCCTGCAAATACAACAGATTGTGTGTCATCCATTGCGTCTGTAGTGTTGTTGTCAAGAGCATCATCTGGTAATGCTTCCCTAACTTGTGCAATAACTAGATAACCAACCATTAGCACAATACCAATACCAATCGCACCTACTGCTATGTTCATAAACATTTTTTCACCTCATTTATTTATTTGTTTATTGAAAAATTTTTATTAAACTAAAACCTGCTATAACAATTATACTAACTGCTACCAAACTTAAACCAGCAAAAACAACACCTTGTGTGTCTGCTAATCCTGTAGTGAAAGATTCACTATCTATAATTTCTGAAGTGTTATCATCTGCACCATAACAATCAGGATAACCAGTCTCATTATCAGTTGGTACACCATAACAATCATTATCTACCTGTGGTGTAGGAATATTATTTTTTACTTGTGCAACTATTAGATAACCTACCATTAATACAATACCGATACCTATTGCACTTATTGCAATTTGAACATACATTTTATAACCTCTTTTAATAGTGATATATTTTTAAAAACATCTATTATATAATAATTAAATACTTTTCATTTATATATATATTTTTTTTTCAAAAAAAAATTTCAAGAAAAAGTTACTTTTTGCCAGTAAAATAAACATTAAAATTTAATGGTGATATTTTTTTAATTATTATATAATCGCCAATATTTTCCTTTTTTAATATTTTATTCTTTCTATTAACATTATTCAAAATTTTACTAATCTGATGATTATTAGCATTTCTTAATATTATTTCATCTATGAAATTTAACTGTTTAAGTTTATTAAATATTTCCTTATTTTTGGTTAAAACTATTTTTTTCTTTGTCATTTTTTATTAGAAACCATTATTATAGCTATAACAGATATTTCAATAACAAGTAATGCTATTATAAATTTTCCTGCAAATTCTTCATAAAATGAAGATAATCTGAACAATGTTAGAAAAATTATTCCTATCATAAACATTAAATTTAAATTAAAAGTTTTCATAAAAAGCATTAATTGATACAAAAAGAATAAAACTATTACAGGAATACCATTACCACCTAAACCTACATCGAACATAACATAAACTGCTTTAATCATTTCTGCATCCATTAAATAGGACCATCCTGTTGCATTTATTGGTAAATTAGCCATTTTATTCCATTAAATCTTTTCCTGTGAACAATTTAATACTTGTAAAAACATAAAGCATCATTGTTAATAATTTTAAAGCACCTGTTTTGTTTGGTATAAGATTATTATTATCACTATCACCAAATAATAAAGCTCTAATTTCTGGTAATAAATAATCACCCAACATATTATCAATTATGTCTATAAATCCAAACATATAATCATTTATTGCCACCACAAACTTATATATAAACCCTAGGTTTATTGTGTCCATGACTCTATATATTTGATCCCCTTTATCATCTATTGAACCTGATGGTTTTATAGATTCTTCCATGTCTGTTATCAAATCACTACTATATTCTTCTCCCTCTATAACATAATTTGATGTTTCTTCATCATTAAATAATTGATTACCATCCGAATCAACTATAACAGTAGTAACAAGACCTGCAAATAGGTTTACTACAATACTAAACATTGCCATCATAACTACTTTATTCATTTTGAAATTTTACTCCTCGCAAACAAATCTATCAAAGCAAAAATTAATAAAAATACTAATATTGTTATTGAAATTGTAAATAATCCTAATACATTAAATAATATAGCAGAACCTACAACAGCTAAAGGAACAATAAAGTCTCTTTTTGAACTAACCAAAGCAATAGTTGATAATAATATTAATATAAACCAATTCATAAAACTTTCTTCAACATAATCCATAAACGGAACAAAAGCATTTAAATTTTTATTAAGTATTTTGCTAGTTGTTATTTGACCATTAACTGTATCATTAGCAATTATTTTTGCTAATAATGTATCATTTTCATAACCTGTCATTGGAACTTCTAAAACACCAAGATTATTAATATCTGTATAAACTTCTGATTCATATATAAGTTCACCATCATTATTATCCTTATAAACTTTATATTGAACAGATTCCGTTTGATTTTTAGGATCATTATAATCAAAAGAAATTTTAGTCTCGTTATTTTCTTCTATCAAATTTATGCTTGTTTTCCTATTTTTAAACAAATCATCATCAGTTTCCAAATTAATATCATACAATGAAATTATTTTGTCCTCACCGACATCCGCACTATAACTTCCTACAATATAAGTAGGTCTATTATCTGAATGAATTTCTACTATATACTCATCATTTTCTATTAAATAAACACCAACTTTATCTTCCATGTCTATTTCATCTGATTGAATAACATTCACACCATCACTCATGCTTTTTTTCACATAAATCTCTGGATTATTAAATTTATTAAGCAAATCATCAGTTATAAGTGCTGAATAAACGAAAGATGTATCAGCTAAATCTATCAGATATACACTTTCATTAAATGAATCTGTATTATCTAATAATAATGTTCTGTAATAAACAATAGTAGAACCACTTACTAAATATTCCAAAACAAACTTGAATGATTCATAATCACAATTAACATCAATCGTTTTTGAAGAACTATTTATATCAAAAACTTGTGTATTATTACTACATTTAACTCTAACTTCAGAATTTAAAGCTGATGAAAAATTAAACAACTCTTCTGTTTTTTCATTATAAAAAAATAATTCTGTTTGATAATTTACATAAATATCTTTATTTAATATTTCTTGATAATCGAAATTGTATGAATATGTATCATTAAAGTAATGTTCCTTTTCAAAAGTGAAATTATAATCAATATTAGCATCCAAACCAAGGCTAAAACCTTCATTATCAGTTACATTATATGTTTTTGTTATGTCTGTGTCGGAATTATACACATGAACCAAGTAATCATTAAGTTCAGTCCTTGAAGCTATATCATAATAATTAATATTAACCTCAGCTTCTGAAGTATTATAAATAACATCAATCATATTATTTTCCTGAGTGAACCATGTCATTTTCTCGTCATAAATATTAGAATCATAAAATTTAGCTGATGTATATTCTATATTTGTCCAGTTTGTTCCATTATATTCTTCAATCTTTAAATGAGAATTACCATAACCTTGTTCAAGTTTAATCTTTAATTCTATGTTGGATTTATTTTCACAATCAAAATAAAAGTCCTTTTTTGAAGCACCCTCGAAAGCATACAAAGACCATTTACCAAAAGTAACATTATCAGGCACAGTATAATTCACATAAATATCAGTAAAATCAAAAGATAACACTGAAGCATAAGTTGACAAATTATTATCAAAAAAATTGTTCAAATTATTATAATTTGTAGGTTCTGTTACATTATAATCATTTAATGTAGTAGAAATACAATCTTCTGTCACATTAGCCAAATTTTGTTCACATTCAGAATATTGTGTTTCCATCTCAATATTATATGATTTTGACACTTTATTCTCGTTAGTGAAATTTAATGTATAAGAATCAGCTGTTATGTTTGTTAAAACATTATTAGAATCAGAAAATTCATAATTAGTGTTATCACCATTGTTTTTTAAGTCTAAAGTGTAATTACCAAAATTAGAATCTTTATAATTATCATAACCTGTTATATTAAAAGAACCAGTAACATAAAAATATCTTTTAACTTCAAGTGTATTAGTCCCACCTATACTATTAAATTCTATATTATCAGAACCGAACTTTTCTTTAAAATTATTTAATTTTTCATTATCAATATTTTTTATATTGGCTATTTGATTAATTTGGTTTTCATTCAAATTAAAACCTTTATAAATGTTTATTATTTCTTTCTTTTGTCTTGATATTTTCTGTTCTTCTAAAGGTTCTGTTCTTTTAAAAAAATTAAACAAATTCATTATTATGTTTTCGTTTTTGTCCTCAAATAAGTAAGCATTATCAGGCTCTCTTAAAACTTTATGTACTAAAACTATCTCATACTCATTATCATTCAATTTATTAATAATATAAATAAAATCTTCACTATTAGGTAATGCAAAATCTATCCAATTACCTTTCTTTAAATCTTTATTCCATGCAACAAAATGTGCTGGATAATTAGAATTTTCAATAAAATAAAGATTATTATCTGACTTAATCTTATATTTCCTTATCAAATCATTATTATCATAATCAAACTCGAAATTATACCTATCTTTAAGTTTTTTTGTTTTAATATTATTAACAGTGTCAACACTAACAACTTCAATATTATTACCGTTCTCTGTTTTATAATTTATAACATTATCCCTTTTTTCTATTTCATACTCAGGAATTTCTTGTGCTGTGTGTGAATCTGTCGCTATTATAGTCAAATTACATCTTTCAACAGCTAATTCATCAATATTTAATGTATTATTATAAAAATATGAAGTATTGTTAATATCCAAATTTTCGTAATTTATTAAATTACCTGTTGTACCACAATCTAATTCAACACTCGCTTGAAATAAATTAAGATCCTCGAAAGTTATGTTCAAATCATAATTTTCATCATTATAAGCATTTAACAAAGTGCCATTTTCAGGTATATTAGAATTATCATAATCAATGCTTGGTTTAGTATTATCATTTACATCGAAATATTTATAATCACTATACTCATAATTACCTGAAGTATCATTACACCAAACACGCCATGATACATTATCATAATCAGAAGTATAATTCTCATCCAAAACTAAATCTCCCTCAAAAGTTATATCTGTTATGCCTGTTGTTGTTAAACTCACATTATCAAACACTGTGTCAGAAGTTGTAGGTTTTAATTCAGCATAACAAGTATCAACATCATCATAAAGTTCAACGTTTCCTGTGAAATTAACAGTTGAACCCACTTCAGTAAATTCGTCTCCATTATCATTAAGATTTGTATAATTTTTTATACCATGATTTATTATATTTTCTTCCAATTCCCAATATATACTTTCTTCATAAATTCTATGAAAAGGACCTGAAACTGTACTTGAATATCCTTCTAAATATTCCCATTCATCTGATGAATTTTTACAATAATATTTGCTAGATTGAGATGAAGAAATACTAATGAATCCTATATTATATTGGCTTAATATTCTTAATTGTAATTTTTCTTCTTCTAAACATTCACTAGGCAAAGTTTTATTAATATAATCTAAACTATTATAATCTACATAAGTTCTATAATTCCATGTTGCATTTATAGTATTATTTGGTATAGTGTAATTAATCAAAAAATTTGACCTGAAAGTTACAGGATTAGACATATTAGCACAAGAATCATTTGTTTTTACATAACCATAAGTTGAATAATTACCATCATACAAATTTTCTTCATCAACAAAAATTTCATCAGTTGTGCAAGTCTCAGAAGAATCATCTTTATAAAATCCATAATTACCTGTATCTAAACCACCACATTCAGTTGTTACATTAGCTGTTTCTTGATGGCAAAAAGTGGTTACATTATTTGTCCCATTAACCCAATTTGAATATTTATCTCCATCATAAGCTCTGCAACTAAAAGAAACTTTATCATTAATTTTTGTATAATTCTTAGTTAAATTTTGGTTATTAGAAACTTCAACATCATTTACATACCATTTATATTCTTTCGTTAATGTATCATTATTAATATCAGATTCATTGCATTGTCCTATTAATGTTTGTTCTGAATATTGATTTTCAAAATAAGGATTAACTTCTGGTTCTGTGTTAGAAACAGTCTCATTTTCTAAAGGTTGTGTGTAAAAATAATCATCATACAATGAACAAACAAAAGTAATATTATCTCTATTAGTATAATTTCCTGTGCCTAAAGTTAAACTATTACTTGGTATTAATGTACCATTAACATACCAACTATAATTATAATTCATTGAAACTCCGTTAAGATTAACAACATTACATTGTGCTGTTATATCTTTATTAAAATTGATTGGTGTGTTTATTTCTGAACTAACATTCATACAATATGTTTTATTAAACTCAGGTGAATTTACCTCCATACAAGTAGAATTAACAGATATATAAGTTGCATTAAAACCTTGTTTAGCAACATAAACAGTATTAGAATTAGAACTAGGTTGAAATACTACATCTTCTGATATAAAAATACCTAAAGTAATTGATACTAAAAATATCATTGATAACAAGTATATTAACCATTTTTTCATTTTTTTGTTGAATATTTATTATTATAAACATTAATAAATTTGTTTATTTTATTTTTATTAATAATATTATAATTTAAACTTTCTATTTTATCAATCCATTCATAATAATATTCATTTTTTTGTTTTGTTTTCATTTTATTTATCCGAATGTTAATCCTTCATTATATTCTTCTTTTATCATATCCGATATTGATTGATTTTTTTCTAAATGTCTTGGTAATTTTACAAAAAATAAATCTTTTATATAAGATGGTTTATACCAATCTTTTATCAAATATGTTTTGTTTGAATCATCTTTTATATTTATACAAATAGTTGATATTATTAACATTAATATAAAAATACAAAATAAATATAATATTATTTTCATAAAAAAGTATCAAGGATACCTAACAATTTATTGTTGGGAGGAATTGATACCTTCACCTCCATTAATTAATATGTATAATATTACTGATTGAATCACAAATATTGTATAATATAGGAATTTTGAATATTGCCACATTGGTACTGATATACATCCCAAAATTAACCCAGTTACAAAATTTAAAATATTTCTATAACGCACAGAGGGGGGGATGAACCCCCTGTCAGCACCAACAGATTCAAGGTTCTTTAACTCCTTTACCCGTATATCTTCCACTTCACAGTTAAGACTCACGTCATCCTTAATCGGCTGGTGTGTGCATTTCATCCCACTTGGGTTCTGTTGTACCGCTCTGGCATATTGTTTTTTCAAATTAATCCACCTATTGAAACTCCCGACTTCAGTCGGTGAGAGGATGTCATTTT
>CAZRTN010000039.1:0-11803 GCA_964603015.1 uncultured Thermotogaceae bacterium
ATTATCAACAACAGGTTTTAAATCTGAACTTTCTGATTTAACTTCTTTTAATGTACTTAACATTCCTGTTAAAGTAAGTTTTAAATCTTCCAGATATGGTTTTATCCCTATATTAATTATTTCGCCTAATTCTTCTTTAATATCTCCCCATAAATTGGCAGTAGATTCCAATAATCCTTCTGTTGTTTTTAATTCGGATCTAGCTACAACATATGCTTGATTTAATTTCTCTTGAAACACTCTCGCTTTCTCCGATTCAGTTTCTGCTGTTCTTAATGCAGTTACATATCTTTGCAATGTAGTATATGTTCCATTTAATCCATTAGTAACACCCTGTATTGCTCTCCGCATTGATATGCCAAGAGATTTGCTTAAGCCGATAGCTCCTTGTATTACTCTATCCATTTCGTCTGCACTTGAACCCATATTCAAAGCCATTTGCATATATTTTAATGATACTTCATCTCCAACAGTAGTAACTTGCTGTAATTGTGATGCCATATCTTTTAAACTTTTAACATTTTCTTCTGTATATTGACCTGTAGCTTGTAATGCAGTCTGCAATTGCTTTTCGGCTTTCTCTTGTTTGTTATAAGCATCTAATAAATCAACACCTATAGATACTACTTTTCTTAATGCAAGATATACACTTCCAGCAATTGCAGCTGTTTTTGCATATGTACTGACCAATGATTTCATTGATCTGTTCGTTTTTTTGCTCTGTTGCTCGTTCTTTTCTAATGAATTATTTACTTTCTTTAAATCATCGCTCGCTCTATCTTTAGCTATTATATTTATTATTAGGTCATTGCCTGTTCTTGCCATATCTATTCTCCATATCTACATACATATTCACAAGGTAAATCGGAGTCTTCGTATATAGTTTCAAAAACTCCGATACATTGTTTGACAATTGGTAACAAATTTCTGCCCCACTTATTTCTTTTCTGTGCTTTTTGATGTTGCTTCGTCTATTAGTATTTTTGGAAAGATAGTTTTGAAAAAAAAATTCCTAAGCTCTTGTATATCTCCCCATTCCGCCTGTTTTTCTATTAAATTCTTTCTTTCTTCATACCCTAAATCTCTATACCTTGTTATCGCTGGTGCTATCTCATATGCTATTTTAGGATCAAGCATATTTGATTCGAATAGTAATTTTATTACCTCTTGAGGATCTTTCTCTATTTTCTCGTCTTCTATATCAATATTTTCAATTTTAGAGACATCATTAGCTATTTTTCTAGATACCTCTTTCATTTTATCTATTTCTACATAATACGCTTTTTTTGGGTTTTCAATTACTTCGAATAATTTATCTCCTACTTTTAAATTCACATTATCCCCTTTCGTCTAATACCTTATATCCTTTTTCATAATTATCGTTTTCTCCTGTTTCTACTGTGAAATTCACAGTATGATTTCTCTGATTTTGGTCAAATTTTAATGGACTTGATGCTCCTAATCTAAGATGTGGAAACTTAAATATCTGATAATATTCTGATCCATCTATTGACTCATTTAGTGCTATGTATATTGATGCATAATCTTCTTGATCTGTATCTTTCAGTACATAAGCTCCATTTTCGGTTGTTGCACTTACAGCTCCATGTGCTTGCAATGCTAATTCATGAATACTAGACTGTTGCAATACTGCTGTAAAAGTTGGCTCTGGTGCATCAGTCCATGATCCTATGTTTTCTTTTCTTTCATTCTGCACTCTTGTTGGTTCTTCATATCCAAAATTAAGTTCATGGGATTCGCAATGCCCTAGTTTGTCCATACTAGCATATGAATCTGTTGTTGATGTAATAAACAAAGTTCCTTCTGAATAATCACTTGACAATGTACTTACTGTTATAGTATTCCCGCTAATTGCTGTATATGTAATACTGTCTCCTCCTAGTGTAGCACTCCCGGTTGATGGAAACCCTAATGTTGTTTCAACATTTATTTCTTGACCTCCAGAACTCGCTGATGCTGTTAATTCTGTTATGTTTGTTTCATCTATCTTGTTTGACGCAGAATATGGCGTAATATACATTATTCCGCCTTTCCTTTGGACTCTATTACTATTTTCTTCGAATGTGTTCATTCTACTTGCCTCCTTTCGTTATCATTGTGAAATCTAATCTACTACAAAAATATGGTGGTAAGTAATTGAATGGGACTCCTAATTTTATGAATGTTGTATCTCTGTCAACTACAAAATCACTACTTACCCATCCTTCTAATTCATATAATGTTTTTTTTACTACTGTTAATTCTTTTGATGTCAAATCTTTCAATGCTGTTTCTTGATCATTTTTATTATAAACCATTATATATATACTTACTACTTGCTCCTCTCTAAAATCTTTCTTTTCATCAAAAAAAGTACAATCACTTCTCCCTGTCTGGATAAAAATAGCAGGAAAATCATCTACTCGTATGTTAGTTGGAAACTCTCTACCCCATACTACTTTATTGTACTCTCCTAATGAAATTAATTTGTCTTTTAAGCTATCCAGCCTACTATCTATAAGCATCCTTGATCACATCCTCCATTTGCCTTAAAAAATAATCGGTTAATTTTCTATCTTCTGTATCTGTTAACCCCATGAACCATCTATCTCTGTTATACCATGCTTTATCATGAGGCGATGCACTTTGTCCAGCTGATATGCCTTTTCTTAAATATATTTTCGCTTTCTTCCCTCTTATTAATTCAGTTACTATATTATTAAACATATCATTAGTCAAATGTAGCCATCTTAAATCTCCTCTCAATTTTCTTTTTCTTTTTTTGTACTTAGGATCATAAGATTTAAACTTCTGACCATCTGCATCTATTCCTCTATCTGTTCTTTGTACTATCATTGCTAATGCTCTATGTGCCATTATTAGAAGATAATTAGGTGTTTTAGTTTGTATGTTTCTTATTACTTCATTAATCTTTTGCTTTAATTCTTCTTGATTCATAATAACCTCTTATATCTATTTAACATTCTATATACAACAACTGGAAATGCTATATCCTGTCCATCTGCGGTATTAGAAAAGGCTTGCTGATACTGTGCAGAATCTTGATAATACATAAACCTACTCATTAGAACACATGCCTCTTGAACATCATAAGGCAATGTTGTACTAGAAGTTGTAGGGGAGATATAGCCAGCAGTATAATTAACAGTTGCCAACTCTCCCCTGAAAACTCCATATTCTTTTATTATTATCCTTGACTCTGATAATCTATAATCAGCACTATCTATTGTTTCATCATCGATGCTCAATGTACTTATACTAGTTACCGGATACTCTTTTAATATGATATTTTGGCTGTTGCACAATTCTATTTTTTCTTCATAGCTATCTTGTATTAGATGTCTATCTACATAATTAGCAATCCAATCTGATGCTGCGTTTATTTTATTTTCAACTTCTGCTGTTGTTGCTGATACGCTTGTCTTCCATTTACATTGTGATACTGTGCAAAGTGCATTAGCAGCCAAACCCATTTTAGCCTCCTATTTCTTCTATTAATTTATCTATTAGCTCATCTTTTTTTAAGCCTTTGTAATCTACATTTAAATCAATAGCTATGTTCCTGAGTTCTTCTACTGTAGAATTTACAATCATCTTTTCGGTATATTGGTTTTTCTTCAATTCTTCTATCCTGCTTTCCATTTCTTCCATTTTACTTGAAATTTTATCCAAGCTACCTATCAATTCTTTCTTAAATTTATCACCGATGTTAAACTTTTCTAATTTCTTCTTAGGTTTAGGTTTAGGTTTCTCCACAGGACCTAAATCTGTTGCTACATCATTTTTTTCAAACCAAGCTGTTTTCTTAGGAGTAAACCCTGCTATTTCACCTTTATTATATTGTTGATACTTCTTCTTAAATCTTACTTTTCTCATTTCCATTTATTTCTCCTTTCTTATGCCTCTGGTTGTACTGCTCCACCAGTCAATATTACATTACTACCTACTATTGCACTATCACCACTAGGAGTAGATAAAGTTACTGTTAAGCTATCCCTAGCATATTGATCTTCTCCCTCTACATCTTCTCTTATAGTTAACATTGTTGTTTCTGTACTGCCTCCTGTTGATCCTGTCAATGTAATTGCTGATGTCGCTCCACTTATATCACTAAAACTTGCTGCAGTTGTTGATGGTGATTCTTGTAGTTTATATGATACTGTTGCAGTTTCACCAGAACTTAAAGTTGCACTAATCAATGCATTATAAACTACTCCTAAATGCATATTATCTATTCTATCTATTGCATCCCCTGTTTTTGCACTTCCTGATGTTATTGTTGTTGGTGATATAGATTCTTTAGGAAGTATTAAATCTTTTTCATGTTTTCTCATATACTACCTCCTTAAGCGGTATAATCAACTTCGTTTATTACATATGCACTATCATCATATCTAAGTTTTAAATCGTGCCATGCCATCGCTTTAACTACTATCCAGTCTTCTTCCCATGCACTTGTTGTATTTCCATCACTATCGTGGAAGGTTGCTGTATCAGATGCTTTTAACAGAAGATCCATATATTCTCCTATAATCAAGTCGTTCATGTTAACAATATATATTTCTGAATAAGAACCTCCACCTCCTAAGTTTCTAGGTATTTGAGGTGTACTTACATATGGCATTCCAAATAATATACCATTATCTACATTTGGATATATTGGCTGTCCATATGTTCCTCTTTCCTGTCTAATCGCTCTTTTAATTCTTGGTGAAATCATAACACCTAATTTGCTCATATCTACATTTGCCTCTTCCATAACTTGCAATGCAGTTAAGAAATCTGTGTCAATGTTCTCATATCCTGTTCCTGCACTCGCTGTAACTGTCCCAGCTAAATACCTTACACCTTTAGGTGTGAAATCTGTTCCACTTCCTCTAATAAATTCAATATCTTCTTTTACTTTTGCTGAATTTGTTATATCTTCTGCTAAAAATTCACCATTTAATACAGGATTAAGTCTAACTAAATGCTGTGACATGTAGCCTTCTGCGATCAATTGTTTAGGGCTAAACCTTAATCCTCCAGTAGTAAGACCTTCAGCATTAACATATTGGTTTTCACCTTTGTAATATGCAGTTATTCCACCTGTAATTTTAGGCATATTAGATTCAAACCCTACTCCCATTACTCTCGCTCCTAATCTCCTTATTGCTGTCTTGTTCCTAAGTAATGCGATATATTCTTTTGTTACTTCTGGAGAAATAAAACTTCCACCTTCTCCATAGTTGCCTGCTTGCATTTCTTTATTTACTGGTTTATTTAATAGCATCTCGTTTATTTTCTCGTATCCCCAGCCTTTTAAAATATCTTGTGGCTTTGATCCTGTGTTTTTGCTACATCCTATTGCACCTGCTATAAGACCTAGCTTTTTCTTGTTGTCTGATTTGTTAAACTCGTTTTCCACTTTTTTCTCATGTGTTATTTGTTGCATTACTTGTTTTATTTTTTTATCTACTACAGCATCTATTTTCTCCTTATGTGTATCTTCAATTAATTCTTTTATTAATTCTCTTGCTTTTTCTCTATCCATTCTTACCTCCTTGCGTTAATGTTTTCAATGCATCATAATACTCACTTTTTGGTTCTTTTTCATCTCCTTCCTTTTCTATTTTATTTATTCTTTCTTTTACTCTCGCTTCTAGCTTAATCAATTCAGCATAATTCATATCTTCTATATCATCTCCTTTCTTTTTAGTTAATGAGTCTATTTTTTGTTTCATATGTTTGTGTTCTTCTAACAATTGTGTTAAAGGGTATCCATCATCCCCTAATAATATTTGATGATCAGTTCCATTTTTTGATATACTCATATCACCACTATCCTCTTGGTCTTCCATTTCAAATTCAGTTTCCAATAAACTTCTTGCCACCTCCTCTGCACTATTATATGCGTTTTCTGGTATGTCAGCACTTTGACCCCTACCACTTATTACAGCTTTCAAACCTCCTTCGTTTAAATTATCTGTTTTTGGATTAACTACTGGGAAAAATACTAAATCATTAAACTCTTCTGCATCTGGATCTCCTAATAATGTTTTTCTTGCTATCCATTCTTTCATAGGACCAGGCATATCTGCTACTGTACTTGGTATTTCTTCTTCTGTTTCTGGCTCTGCATCAGGATTTTGTATATAATATCCATCAATAAAATCTTGCATTTTTTTCCCAACATCTTGCCAGCTTGTTGTTTCAGTTTCTTCATAGTCCGGTTCCCTCGCCTCTCCTAATATTTTTCTTTCTTCTTTAAGCATATCTCTCATTATTCCTACATATTGCTTATGTATCTTTGATGTTCCGAAAGATCTTTGTTGTACTGCTCTTGGATTAGCTGGTACAGGAACTCCTGATAGTTCTAACATCTCTTGTTCTTTAAATATTACTCCTTCGTTGTCTTTTTCTGAAAATTCATAATCAATCGGATTGAAACCTACACTTACAGCGTTGAGATTCTTATCTCTGTATAACTTGTACAGCAAATCTGCAAACTGTATTTCTTTTGGCATCTCGTTAAGTTTCATATCTGGGTATTTCTTGTGTGGATCAATAAACCTTACAACTTGGTATAATTTTTCATCTTTTACATAACTTCTTATTACATTACCATATGCTATGTTATAAGGTGGTCTAAAAGAATTATGACTCCATAGAAACACAGGATTTTTGTTAAAGTTTTCAAATTTCCATCCATTCACTTTGATAAAATCTCTATCCCTGTCCATGCCGCTATCACTTGATACAAACAGTATGTCCCTGTTTTCTTCATTCAACATTTTTGTTTCTACTGTAAATTCTTTTTGTACTGCAATGTTTTCAGTACTTTTTTTGGATTTCACTAAATTAATGAACTCATCAACTGTTAATAATTCATACTCCTTTTCTTTCATTGTTTTCATCTCCTTTTTTCTCTCATATATTTAAGTATATCCAATTCTTGTCCCTCGAATACCTCAACAAATTTTTCTCGTATCTCTGGTATATACTTTAGTCTTCTTTCTTCCTGTTGTTTTAGAAACTGTGCCCTGTCTTGCTTTGTTTTCTTATCTTTCATTATTGCTCCTAGTGTACAGTTACAGTTTATATCTTCACTCGCAACTCCAAATCCACCAGGATATATCGTACTAAAACCACTACCACTAACGAACTCCTCGTCTATTTTTCTTACTTGTCCGTCCATAATGGCGTGATTCTCTCTAGGTTCTGCACTTTCTTCTGGATGGTGTATCCATTCCTCTGCCTCTACATCTTCTGAATCTTTATATGCGTTATGAGTGGCATAACTTACGCTATTATGTGATTCTGTTCTTGCTATCATTTCAGCACGATACCCTTTTGCCTTCTCGTATACATGTTCTACCCTAGATACAAGCTCTCCAAAATCTTCGTTGTTTCTTATTCCTTCAGCCATTGTAGATCTTAGTTGGCTTCTTGTTGTTTCAGCTATTTTAGTTACTTTTTTTGTTAGCTCGTTATTTAAATATGTTGATAAATGGACATTGAATGGATTATATTCAGACCCAATTCCTTCTGCTATCTGTTGGGCCACTTCTACTAATATTTTTCTGAACATCCCTTCTACTTCTTCTCTCATTGCCTCTGCGCTTATATATTTCAATAATTCTTCTATATCTATTTCTGTTTGTGGTTGATTTTGTTTTAATTGTACAACCTCTCCATCCTTCATTATTCCTATTTTTCCATCTCGTGTTTGTACTAAATTGATAGGCATTACTGTTGTATCACCATCTGTTACTGCAGGTGGAAACCCTGCTTGTTCTCGGATCTCATCTTTTGTAAAAGCCCATGAATGATTTTTCATAATCTCCTTTGTGTAATCTTTATCTTGTACATCTACTGATTCATAATCCATTGTGTAATTATCTTCATACTGTGCCATTAATATATTTTGTAGTACAGGCTTAAATGAATCTAGTATAGGCTTTACTACATATTTAGACATAATTAAATCAGCACTTTCTATTGTTGCTCTATTTGAATTCTCTACTATTCCAGTAATCTCCGGAGGTATTCCCATGCTTTGTAATATAATATCTCTTTGTAGTTTCATTATTGCTATTTCTTGTGTTGTTAATTTGTTTTCTATTTGCTCTATATTTACTTTTCCAGTTGCTCGCATAAAGTAAGGAGTAATATTTGTCTTGCTATTATGATTCTTTTGTAGCCAATCTTTTTTTAGTGCTGTTATATCTTCTTTGCTTGCATCTGCAGTTACGATCATTGGAGGCAATTTATTATTGTAGTACATATTAAACATGTATCTTTGTAATTTCTCTGCAATATTAATCTCTTGTCCTATTGCCTCAACTACTCCTAGTCCTAAATTTTTCCAGTCATATGGTTTATTTGGATTCGGTTCTAGAAATAAATACCAACTAAAGTCTTTTGATTTCGTATTTACTAGGTTTCGTAAATTGCTGTTTTGAATATAGATGCTACTTCCATCGTTTATTTTTATATCTGTTTTAGATGCAACATATATATCATCTTCTGAAAAAATCCAGTATGCTGCTCCGAATACAAGAAAATATAAGTAGCTCATTTTCATTCCACTTAATCCAGGCATGAACTTATTCATGCTATTTATATCTTTTATCATTTTATGGGATGGTATTTCTTTATCATTGCTATCTTTAACAATCCATTTTTTACTTGCACAAATATATGCTGTCTTGCTAATTATCTGTCTTAAATATGGATTAGTGGCATAATATGTTAAATAATTTGCTTCTGCTATTTGTCCTGAGGATTTTTTTGAATCAAGTAAATCTATAATATTCTTTACATCAACACTTTTCTTTTTAAATATCTTTCCTATTTTATCAAATATCATACTAACTCCAATTTGCTATCTTGTACCCATTCATTACATCCATATCTCAACGCATCTATTCCATGATCATCTAGTGTAACAGGTTCATCTAATATTATTCCTGTTGATCTTTGTTTCTTGAATTTATATTTTTTTATTTCTCTTGCTAGATTAGGACATTTTTTACTATCTATATGTAGTGTCCTATTCTGTAGCCAGTTAATATCTCTCATTATGCTGTTCTTCCCTTTAAATGCTGGCTCTATATTATATCCATGATTTAGAAAATACTGTATCCTACTCGGCTCTGCACTATCTCCTATTATTCGATAGTCTTTAAATCTACCTACTTTTGCTCTTATTTCATCATTGGTCATTTTTGTTCCATATTCTTCATCTACTGCATATATATCATCTTGATAATATATTACTTTGACAAATGCTGTTGGATTTGTAAATCCCCAGTCTGCCCCTACTTTGATTCTGTATGATCCACTTACTTTTGATTCTATATCCTGATAATCTCCAAATATATAATTGTTAAATATCTTCTCGTCGTTCGTTGCCCATTCATTCCCTACATAGACTTTATAGAAATACTCGTCTGATATTGATTCTAACCTTTCTATATCTTTCTTTGTTAAATATTTATTATCTTTGTATGTGGATTTGATTATTTTCGTATCGTGTTCCATATATTTCTCGTCTATGAACTTTGTTTTGATGTAATGCTGAGGCTCGTCCGGATTAGTTGTCATGATAAAATGTTTGTTTAGTTTTTTCTGTTTCCCTAATAGTTGCCCTCTTAATCTCATTAGTAAATAGTTATAATCTTCCCATGTAGTTTCTGTTGCCTCCTCTAACCATATATCTGTTGCTGGTCCATTGTCAAATGTTATTGATTTCTTTGATTTCTCTATTTTGTCCAATCCAATACACATAGTTTGATTCCCATTCGGGAGTTTTATCTTTTTCTTAGTTATATTTACTTTACAATACTGCAAGTAATTCCATCTCTTTAGTACTTTCTTGTAGTCTGCAAATACACTATCTTCTAACGAGTTTGCTACTTTTCTTGCAAATATATAGTTTCTACCCGGTTCATTTATCTGTTTCCTTGCTAATTCATGAGCTACTCCAAGACTTTTCCCAGCACCTGCTCCACCAACAAATATTACATGAAACTTGTCTATGTCTAGTGTGCCTATATATTTTTCGTTTAAAGTCTTTTTCTTCACTCTTATTTTCATTGTTTACTCGTCTGCTCCTTTTTTGCCTCTTTCGTATACTCGTTAATAAACTCAAGTAGTTTCTCGTCTTTTATCTTTTCTTTTAATTTATATGTCTTCATCTTTATTCCTCTATTATTACTTCTGCATTTATTGTGTGATCTATTTCTTGTTTGTCTGTATATCCATAGTTTTTTGCTAGAAAGATCATCCCTGTTTTGTTTGGGCTTGTATCTGCAAGCCTTTCTTCCATTGCTAATTTAATTCTATCCCTTAATTTTTTTATTGTGTCAAAATACTCCTCTTTCTCTTTGTAGTTATATAATGTCTGTCTATCTACTTCTAAGAAATAAGCTGCTCCAGCGAATGTTAAAGGCTTGTCTTTTTCTTCACAATACTCGTAATACTTATCAATCTTCTTTTGTAGTTCCTCTTTGCTTTTAAATGCCTTTGGTCTTCCTCCTTTAACTGGTACTGTCATTAGATTTTCCTTTTACATAATTATCAGTCAACATCCATTCTGTAGGAGTTATTCGTTTTATTAAATAAGCCATAACATCACTTCTTTCTTTTTCTTTTTCATAATAATACTGAAATGTTTCATCTTCTGTTAATACTTCTATGTAATAATGTTTATCATTTTCTCCATATTTAAGATTAAGTTTTCTTATCCATTTGATATACTTTGTATTAAATATATTCCCTTTTATTTCCAATAGCATACTTACCTCCTGTTCCTATTCCAATATATACTTAACCCTGTACTAAATACGATAACAGTAATTGCTAAATCATAATACCATTTAACATCAAATAATATATTGGATATTAAGAATATAATTCCAATTATAACCATTGTACTTCCTACTAGCCTTCCTATAAGTTTTATATATTCCCATAACAACTTCATATTTTCACCTCTTTCTATACATACCTGTTTTTCTTTTTCCCATTAGCCTTATTTCTTTATATGCTCTATCTCTTTTTTCTTCTGTTTCAAACTCCTCTATGTTTTCTTTAGCACTTGTTATTATCTTTAATTTTTTCTTTCCTACTTTTTCTACTTGTATTTGGTTTACATTATATACTTTTTCCCCTACTGCGTAATGCATTTTGCCTCCTTTAATGCTTTTGCATCTTCTAATATCTTTTTTGCTTTTTCTTTTGATTTCTCGTTATTATGTGATAAATGCAATTCACTTTTAATATTACATCTTTCTAGTTGCTTTAAATATATTTCTATATTTTCTATCGCTTTCTCAAAATTATGCATTTTCATATAGAATATTGCAAATCTGAAAAAAGGATCTGGGTTAGTTGGGTATAATTTTAACAATTTATTCCCTTCTTCTATCCCTTTTTTTTCGCTCTCCATAAATATATATATTTGCATTCTATACGAGTATATTTGTGCTACTAATGCTTTTGTTAACCCTTTTTTATTTTCCATAGCTTTTTTGAAATTTTCCAACGCATTCCCATAATTATGCAACATCATCATTGATACACCCAGCTGATAATAATCGTACCCTGTTGCTCCTTTTTCTATTTCTTTCTTCAATA
Source organism: uncultured Thermotogaceae bacterium (assembly GCA_964603015.1). Classification (GTDB taxonomy): domain Bacteria; phylum Thermotogota; class Thermotogae; order Petrotogales; family Petrotogaceae; genus Geotoga. The sequence goes on from CAZRTN010000039.1 coordinate 11,644, forward strand.
ATTCAATTGTTTGTTTGTTTCTCCATCTTCTATTTTTAGCTTTTGGATCATATCCATAATGTTTTATAACTATATCATCTGTTCTACATACTGAAGGGACTCCTATAACTTGATTATGTACAGGTTTTGTGTACATGGCGTATTTCTTCCTAAATGCCCT
>CAZRTN010000040.1:0-11487 GCA_964603015.1 uncultured Thermotogaceae bacterium
TTTAATGTTATTTCGAAAGATAATGTAAAAAAATTCTATGCAAATACTGGTGCTTGGAAGCATACAGTTACTAAAAACATTGGTATCAATAATAAAGAATTTATAAGAAAAACCACTATTTCATATCTTCTTTTAGAAGAAAGTAAGAAAAATTTAGATGTAAAATTACACATTGAACAACTTTATTAAAAGATATTTAAAAATGGAGGTATTACATTGAAAAAGTTATTAATTATTTTATCAATTTTGTTGGTCACGCTACTATCCTTTGGATTATCCTTTCATAATCCTTTAGGCCCATCACTATTACCTGCAGCTGGTCTATATTCAAACCCTACAGAAGATTTGGAAACAAAATTTTGGAGAAGTTTAGATGAAGCTCAAACATTAGTGATTAAAGAACAAACTGATTTTATAGTGTTACCTGTTGCTTTTGGAGTTCAGTTAATGAATAAAGATGTAAACTATAAATTAGCTGGAGTCTCATTATGGAAAACATTCTCTTTGATTTCTTCCAAGCAGGTATCTTCTGTAGAAGATTTGGAAGGTAAAACTGTATATACTATTCAAGGGCCAGGACAAACTGCAGATTTAGTTTTAAAGATTTTAAAAGAAGAAAAAAATATAGATATAAATATTCACTATATAACAAATGGTGCAGATATAATACAATTATTGGCCTCAGGAAAAGCTAATTATGCAGTATTACCAGAACCATTTGTTTCTCTTGCAGAAGTAAAAACTAAAGGGAAGGTAAAAGTAGAAATGAATATAGAACAACTGTATTCTGAGTTGACTGGTTCTCAGCCTATCATTCCAATAACAGGGTTGTTTGTTAAAAATGATATTGAGAAATCAAAAGCAGATGAAGTTATAAATGCTTATTCTGAATCAGCTAATACATTTTTTAACGAAAAAAATGAAGAAGCAATTGATTATGTTGTTGAGGCTATGGGCGGGAAAATGCCTAAACCTGTAATTCAAAAAGCTGCTAACAGGTCTATGATCACTTACAAAGTCGATAAAGAAACTATTAATGAATTTTTGAATGTTATAAAAAGCTATAGGGTTATAGAGTCAATACCTTATAATTTATATTATTAAATAAAAATATTTTAACATTTTTAAAAAAACGTTTTTATATTCATAGTTACAATTTAACACATTTAATATATAATGAGAAAGAGTAATTATCATAATATTAATAGTAATGAAAAATATTTCAATCTTTTATACATAATTGCGAAATAGATAAGTACCATTTAAAAACCACTCTACGGGAGGGAAGAAAATGGAAAATAAATATGTTTATTCCTGGGGAAACGGAAAAGCAGAAGGTAACGGGAAATTAAAAGATCTTTTAGGAGGTAAAGGTGCTAACCTTGCTGAAATGTCTTTAAGAGGAGTTCCTGTGCCACCGGGATTTACTATTACAACAGAAATGTGTAGACTATACTGGGAAAACAATCAAGTTATTCCTGGATATTTGAAAGAAGAAGCTGGAGAAGCTTTAAAAAGAGTTGAAGAGTTAACAGGTAAAAAATTTGGAGATCCAAATAATCCTTTATTAGTATCTGTTAGATCAGGTGCAGCTATATCTATGCCTGGTATGATGGACACTATTTTAAACTTAGGTTTAAATGACGAAGTTGTAGAAGGATTAGCAAAATTAACAAATAACAAAAGATTTGCTTGGGATGCTTACAGAAGATTCATGCAAATGCTTGGTGACGTTGCATTAGGAATTGAGCATGAAAAATTTGAAACAAAATTAAACGAAGTAAAATCTAAAAAAGGTGTTAAAAATGATCTTGATTTAGATGCTGATGATTTAGCAGAAGTTGTAGAAAAATATAAAGAATTATACAGAGAAGAAGGAAGAGAATTCCCACAAAAACCTGAAGAACAATTATGGGTTGCTACAGAAGCTGTCTTTTCTTCTTGGAATAACAAAAGAGCTATAAAATATAGAAAAATTAACGGTATGGATAAAATGGGATTATTAGGTACAGCTGTTAATGTACAAATGATGGTATTTGGTAACATGGGTGATGACTCAGGAACAGGAGTTGCGTTCACTAGAAATCCAAATACAGGAGAAAATGTAATATACGGAGAATACCTATTAAATGCACAAGGTGAAGATGTTGTTGCTGGTATTAGAACTCCTAAAGACTTATCAACATTAGAAGACGACAACAAAGAAGTTTATGATAAATTAATTGAAACAATGAGAAAATTAGAAGTAGCTTTCAAAGATATGCAAGATATTGAGTTCACTATTGAAAAAGGTGAATTATATTTCTTACAAACAAGAAATGGTAAAAGAACAGCTTCTGCAGCAGTTAAAATAGCAGTTGATATGGTTAACGAAGGACTTGTATCAAAAGATATTGCTGTTACAAGAGTTAAACCAGCAGATATTGAAAAATTATTACATCCTGCTTTTGATACAGATGATTTAGAAAAAGCTGAATATTTTGGAAAAGGACTTCCTGCATCTCCAGGTGCTGCAACAGGTATAGCTACATTTACACCTGATCATGCAGAAGAGTTAAAAGCTCAAGGAAAAGAAGTAATTCTTTTAAGACCTGAAACATCACCTGAAGATATTGGTGGTATGGATGCAGCTGAAGGTATATTAACTTCTACTGGTGGAATGACATCTCATGCTGCAGTTGTAGCTAGAGGTATGGGTAAAACAGCAGTGGTTGGAGCTGAAGATATAGTAATTAATCCAAAAGAAAAAACTGCAAAAGCTAATGGCATAACAATAAAAGAAGGCGATTGGTTATCAATCGATGGTACTGAAGGTAAAGTTTATGTTGGGAAAATAAAAACAATTAAACCAACAGGTCTCGAAGGCGATATAAGAGAATTATTAGACTATGCTGATGAAGTAGCTAATTTAGGTGTAAGAGTTAATGCTGATACTCCAAAAGACGCAGAAATCGCAAGAGGTTTTGGAGCAAGAGGTATTGGTTTATGTAGAACAGAACATATGTTCTTTGGTGAAGAAAGAATTAATAAAATGAGAAGAATGATCGTATCAAAAACAAAAGAACAAAGAGAAGCTGCATTAAAAGACTTATTACCTATGCAAAAAGAAGATTTCAAGGGATTATTCGAAGCAATGGAAGGTTATGCAGTTACTATTAGATTGCTAGATCCACCATTACATGAATTTGTTCCACATGAAGAAGAAGCTATGAAAGAAGTCGCTAAAAATGTTGGTATTACTGAAGAAGAATTAAGAGATATAGTTGAAGACTTAGGCGAAGCAAATCCAATGATGGGACATAGAGGTGTAAGACTTGCAATAACTTATCCTGAAATAGCTGAAATGCAAGTAAAAGCTATAATGCTTGCAGCTATTGAAATGGTTAAAGAAGGAAAAGAAGTTAAACCTGAAATCATGATTCCATTAGTAGGAAAAGTTGGCGAATTTACAATTCTAAAAGAAAGAGCTGAAGAAGTAATTAATAATTTATTATTAGAACATCAAATTGATGTTGAATATAAAATTGGTACAATGATTGAAATACCTAGAGCAACAGTTACAGCTGATGAAATTGCTAAACATGCAGATTTCTTTAGTTTTGGTACAAATGATTTAACACAATTAACATTAGGATTCTCAAGAGATGATTATGGTAAATACATCGGACATTATATAGAAGATGGTATTTATGAAGCAGATCCTTTCCAACAAATAGATAGAGATGGTGTTGGTAGATTAGTTAAAACTGCAACTGATTTAGGTAGAGGAGCTAACCCTCACATTAAATTAGGAGTATGTGGTGAACATGGTGGAGATCCAGAATCAATAGAATTCTGTCATTTAGTAGGATTAGATTATGTAAGTTGTTCTCCATATAGAGTACCAATTGCAAGATTAGCAGCTGCACAATCTGCTGTTGAATACAAAAGAGGGAAAAAAGTAAATAAATAATTTGTACAATATATTAAAGTGGGGAGTTTTTCCCCACTTTTTTCATATTAATAGAATTTAAGTCTTTGTAAATGCTTGAGTTATGGGTTGAAATATTTTTCATATGCTTTTATAATTGTATAGAATTAAAAATTATAGAAATATCAGGAGGTAAAATATGGAACTTTCAGCTATATTTTCTTTTTTTTCAAATAGTGGATTCGCTTTTTTAACATGGCAAGGAGCTTTTATGATAGTTTTGGGAGGATTAATAATATGGGTTGCGATTGCAAAACATGCAGAGCCTCTTTTATTAATTCCATTGGGGTTTGGTATGATCATGGCAAATATTCCTCCAGAAGCCACAGGAATGTTAACTCCTCCAGCAGATGGTCAAGTGGGAGGACTTTTGTGGTATATAAAACAAGGTATGGACTTAGGTATTTATCCACCTTTAATATTTTTAGGAATAGGTGCTTTAACTGATTTTTCATATTTATTAGCTAATCCAAAATTGATTATTTTAGGAGCAGCTGCTCAGGTTGGTATTTTTATAACATTTATTTCAGCAACATCACTAATGGGATTTGGATTATTTGAAGCAGCAGCGACAGCTATAATTGGTGGAGCTGATGGTCCAACATCAATATATATTGCAACTAAGTTTGCCCCAGAAATATTATCTGTAATAGCTGTGGCAGCATATTCATATATTTCTTTGATACCTATATTACAACCAATAGTATCAAAAATGTTAACTTCCAAAGAAGAAAGAAAAATTAGAATGAAGAGATTGAGAAATGTTAGTAAGAAAGAAAAAATAATTTTCCCAGTACTAACAACAGTTGTAGTTACTTTAATTGTTCCAGCAGCTTTACCATTGGTCGGAATGTTGATGCTTGGTAACCTATTAAAAGAGTCTGGAGTTACAGGAAGGCTTGCAGAAGCAGCTTCAAGATTTATAGCAGACACAGTCACTATTTTATTAATGGTATCTGTAGGAGCTTCAGCGACAGCAGATATTTTCTTGACGGTTGCCACATTGAAAATTTTGGCTTTAGGAGCTATAGCTTTCATAATCGCTATGACTTCAGGTATATTCTTTGCTAAAATAATGAATTATTTTTCAAAGGATAAAATCAATCCTTTGATAGGAGCAGCAGGTGTATCAGCAGTTCCAGATTCAGCAAGAGTTGCTCAAACAATAGCACAAAAAGAAGATCCAAACAATTTCATTTTAATGCATGCAATGGGTCCAAACGTTGCAGGAGTTATAGGATCAGCAGTAGCAGCAGGTGTATTTATAAGTTTAATATCTTAATTTTTCAGAAAAATTTGATTATAGTAGAATAATTAAAATAAGTAATTTGCGAAATAGATTGAAGTGGGGAAATTATCCTCACTTTTTTCTTAATAAACGGGTCTGGTGCTTTTAAAATGCTTAAAACTAAGGTTGAAATATTTTTCATATACTTTTATAATAGAAGAAGAAGTAAAAAAATATTTATTTGAACTATCAGGAGGTAAAAAATGGAGCTTTCAGCTATTTTTTCGTTTTTTGCAAGTAGTGGATTTGCATATTTAACTTGGCAAAGTTTATTCATGATGGTTTTAGGCGCATTAATAATTTGGGTAGCTATAGCTAAACATGCTGAACCTCTTTTATTAATACCCTTAGGTTTTGGAATGATTATAGCTAATTTCCCTCCTGAATTAACAGGTGTTTTAGAACCTGCTAATGGTGAGCAAATTGGAGGCTTATTATGGTATATTATGCAAGGGATGAAATTAGGAATATATCCTCCTTTAATATTTTTAGGAATAGGAGCATTGACTGATTTTTCTTATTTATTAGCTAATCCTAAATTAGTATTATTGGGAGCAGCAGCACAAACAGGTATATTCATATCCTTTTTAGTTGCTATTTCTTTAGGTTTTGATGTTCCAATAGCAGCTGCAATTGCAATAATTGGAGGAGCTGATGGTCCAACAGCTATTTATCTATCTACAAAATTTGCACCACAATTACTTTCAGTAATAGCTGTAGCTGCGTATTCATATATTTCTCTGATTCCTATTCTCCAACCATTTGTATCAAAGTTATTAACAACTAAAGAAGAAAGAAAAATTAGAATGAAAAGACTCAGAACAGTAAGTAAAACAGAAAAGATAATTTTTCCTGTATTAACAACAGCTGTAGTTACATTATTCGTTCCAGCAGCATTGCCTTTGGTAGGAATGTTAATGCTTGGAAATTTATTAAAAGAATCTGGAGTTACAGGAAGACTAGCTGAAGCAGCTTCTAGATTTATACTTGATACAGTTACCATACTACTCATGTTATCTGTTGGGGCTTCTGCTAAGGCAGAAATTTTCTTAACAGCAGAAACATTAAAAATTATTTTGTTAGGGGCTACTGCGTTTATAATAGCCTTGGCATCTGGAATTCTTTTTGCAAAACTTATGAATCTTTTCTCAAAAGAAAAAATTAATCCATTAATAGGAGCTGCAGGAGTTTCCTCAGTGCCAAACGCTGCAAGAGTAGCACAACAAGTTGGTAATTCTGAAGATCCAAACAATTTTATTTTAATGCATGCAATGGGTCCTAATGTTGCCGGAGTAATTGGCTCTGCGGTAGCGGCAGGTGTTTTTATAAGCTTAATAGCATAATTTTATTGGAGGTGCATCAATGCCAGCCAAAAAAAGTTATAATGTGGAAATAAACAGAGGTTATTGTAAAAAATGTGGACTTTGTTATTGGATATGTCCTACACAAACAATAGTTGGCGGGGATTATGGGAAACCAGTAGTTCCTGATCATGATAAATGTATAGGATGTAATCAATGTGAAAGAATATGTCCAGACTTTGCAATCAATATCGTAGAAAGAAAAGACAATAACAAAAATGATTAGGGTGGTGTTATAAATGGGAAAAATGTATTTTATGCAAGGTAACGAAGCCGCAGCGAAAGCAGCCATTACAGCTGGATGTAGGTTCTTTGCAGGGTACCCAATTACTCCATCCACTGAAGTCGCAGAAACAATGGCTCGAGAACTTCCAAAAGTAGGAGGAACATTTATACAAATGGAAGATGAAATTGCAAGTGCAGCTGCTATAGTTGGTGGATCTCTTGCAGGTAAAAAATCAATGACAGCAACAAGTGGTCCAGGTTTTTCTTTAATGCAAGAAGCATTAGGCTATGGCATAATGACAGAAACTCCTTGTGTTTTTGTAGATGTAATGAGAGGCGGACCTAGTACTGGTATGCCAACAAAACCTGCTCAAGGCGATATAATGCAAGTAAGATGGGGAACACATGGAGATCATCAAATAATTGTTATTTACCCTTCCACTGTAGAAGAGGTTTATAAACATACTATTACAGCTTTCAACTACGCAGAAAAATATAGAACTCCTGTTGTTTTGTTAATGGATGAAACACTTGGTCATATGAGAGAAAGTTTTTATTTAGACTATGAAGATGAATATCCAGAAAACATTGAAAGAATAAAAGAAAAAGATATAGAAGATGAAGAATTATTTCATCCATTTGATGTGGAAGACTCAGCTCAAATTAATCCTTTAGCTGAAATGGGAAAAACAAGATTTCATGTTTCTGGATTAGTACATGATGAAACAGGTTTCCCTATTAGAAATTCAGAAATGTCACAAAAAATGCTGGATCATTTAGATTCTAAAATTAGATTATATACTGAAGAAATTTCTATATATGAAGAATATATGCTTCATGATGCAGAAATTGTTGTTGTTGCTTATGGTTCGACAGCAAGAAGTGCCTTAAGAGCTGTTAAAAAAGCTAGAGCAGATAAAATCCCAGTTGGATTATTCAAACCAATAACAATTTGGCCTGTTTCAACTTCAAGGATTAAAAGGATTTTTAGGAATTCTACTGCAGTTATAGTTCCTGAATTGAATTTAGGACAATATGTCCATGAAATGTCTAAACTGAATAAACAAAATAAACATATAGAATCCTTGACAAAAACAAATGGTGAACTTTTCACTCCAGATGAAATATTAAAATCTATAATTAAAACATGGATTCAAATAACTGAAATGTAATCAATATTTTTATTTTTAAAAGACTTCGGGTATAATTATTATATATCCGAAGTCTTTTTTAAGAGGTTGATAATATGAATTTTAATTATGAAAAATATAAATATAGAGTAATTGCAGCATATATTGATCCAGGGTTAATGTACTTATTAGCGAATATGGATAAAAGTTTTTATGGATCTTTTGGAATGGATATTTTTCTACACAATGACCCGGAAATGGTTCCTGAAACAGTTTACCAAATGATTAGAGCTAATCAAGCATTCAACTCGTTTAGTCTTGAAAAAGTTTATGAGATAGATAATGTAGAAGAACAGAGAATATATTTTTATTCAGACCAGAAGACAATAGAGGTTCCATATGATGTTTTAAATAAAGAAATGAATGAAACAATATCTTATATGATCAAAAAATCATCAGATATAGTTGCTTCTGTTATAACTATGAGTTTGTTAAAAGGAAGCAAATTAGCTCATATTCTAAAAAATATAAATATGATTGTAGAAGAATCAACAAAAATGAATACAACAATTGACAAACTAATATTTTCTATATTAACAGGAATTACTGCTGGATTTGGTGGTTCTTTCAATAGAGCAATGTTATTTAAAAAAGTAGGAGATAATTTCAAAGTTTTAAGAGCAATAGGAGATAAAGATGTTGAAAGTGCAAAAAAAGCATGGCAATCCTTTACAGATTTGAGAGTTGATATTTCTACAACTTTAGAAAATTATGATCCAAATTTTTTCTCTGAATTTGAAAAAGATATTCAAAATTTAGTTTTCTCTGAAAAACAAATAATGAATAATGAATTCATGAAAGAAGCTATTGAAGAAAACAAAGCGATAAAAATACCTGGCAGTATGCTATCAAATTTAGCTCTTGAAAAATTAAACGTAGCTGGAGAGATTGCTGTTAGTCCAATAATTTTTGATGAAAAATTATTTGGAGTCATAATGTGTGATAATAGATATAATTTCAAACCTATATCCGAAGAACAACTTGAAATTTTAGACTATTTATCCAAACAGGCTTCTATAATTTGGGAGAATAAAATATCAGTAGAATCACTGAGATTTGAAGCTGATAAAGATGTTTTGACTAAATTTGGAAACAGAAATAGTTTTGAAAAATATTTAGATAAAATAGCCCTATCTAATGAAAAGAATTTAGGAATTGTTATGATTGACCTTGATGATTTTAAAATACTTAATGATACTAATGGTCATGATTATGGTGATAAAATATTGATGATTTTCTCTGAAATAGTTTTTAAACATATAAGGAAAACGGATAATGTCTTTAGATATGGAGGAGATGAGTTCGTTCTTTTCTTAACTAATATTGAAGAAGATGTTATGTATGATATTGTAAAAAGTATTCAGGATGAATTCAATGAAAAAACTAAATCAACTTTTTCAGCTGGAGCAGTTTATAAAAGAGATGAGAACATTTATAACTGTATTAAAAAAGCCGATGACTTTTTATATGACTCAAAGAAAAAAGGTAAAAATAAAATTACGCTACTATAATATTTGTTTTGAAAAGAATTAAAACTATGGTAAAATATATATATAAGATTTTACAAAAGAAGGGGGAAAGCTCGAGATGGAAATATTAAAAGTCAGTCATTCTTCAGCACCAAATAAAGTTGCAGGGGCTATTGCAGGAGTTTTATCCAAGACTGATGAAGTTGAAATTCAGGCTATCGGAGCCGGGGCTGTAAACCAAGCAGTTAAAGCAATTGCTATTGCAAGAAGATTTGTTGAAACTGAAGAAAAAGAACTATATGTAATTCCAGGATTTGTTGAAGTAGAAGTTGGTGAAGAAACAAGAACTGGAATTAAATTTAAAGTAGCAGCTAAACAGGTGGAAGCAAACAAAGAATGATCGATGAAAAAATAATCAATGAAATAGTCGCCGCGTGTAATCGAGACACGCGGCTTATCGTAATAATACGTGATGTTTTAAATATGACAAAAAAGGGTAGAAATGAATTAAGGGAAAAGGCATCAAAATTACTATATTCAAGTAATAATACGGATAAGGAAGCTTTAAAATTCTATTATCTGGTTACTGAGGATGGAGTTGCCGAAGAGATAGCCAGGAGGTTGGTAGATAATGAACAAACCTAAGTTTGTAGGTGGTCAAGCAGTAATTGAAGGTGTAATGATGAAAGGTATTCATACTGTTGTTGCTGTAAAAACAAAAGAAGGAAAAGTAGCTATAAAAAAAATAAAAGATAAATCTTGGGGTATTATTGAAAAAATACCATTAATTAGAGGTTTTTTTGTTTTATTACATGCTATGATTATTGGTATGAATGCATTGTCGTACTCTGCTAAAGTATCTGGTGATGATGATGAAGAGATTACGAATAAAGACATGGTTTGGGCTATATTAATTGCTGTCGCAGTTGCAGCAGGTGGTTTTGGAGTTTTACCTGTTTTAATAGCAAAACCTTTTAATATACAATCTGAATTTTGGTTTGCTGTTTTAGAAGGAATTATCAGAGCTGTTTTAGTTGTAGGTTATATATACACCATTTCTCTAATGAAAGACATAAAAAGAGTTTTTGAGTATCATGGTGCAGAACACAAAAGTATTTATACATATGAAAAGAAACAAGAACTTACAGTAAAAAATGCTCAACCTTTTACAACTTTACACCCTAGATGCGGAACAAGTTTTATCCTATTGACCGTTTTTGCATCGATCGTTGTTTTTTCAATTGCAGGAGGTTTAGGCTGGAGTTCTATGTGGGAAAAGGTAATATCCAGAGTTGTTTTATTGCCTTTAGTTGCAGGTCTTGCTTATGAATTTCAAAGGTTTACTGCAAAAATAATAAATAATCCATTTGGTAAAGTTTTAGCTTTCCCAGGATTGATGATGCAAAAAATAACCACTAGAGAACCAGATGCAGAACAATTAAAAATTGGTCTTATTTCGCTAAAATATGCATTAGATGAAGAATTTGATGGAGAAATAGAGATAGATTTAGAAGAACAAGCGTTATGACGCTTGTTCTTTTTTTGTTTTTTTCAGTAATTATTAATAGTAGAAGAGAATTAATCTAGATAATTATTGTTTATCAGTGGGATATGTCATTTTGAGAAAAATAATTTTTAGTGTATTATGATAATAACGTAAACGTTACCGTTAAAGAGGTGATAAAAATAAAAAACAAAAAATTTATTACAATAAAAGATATTTCAAAAGAAGTTGGCGTATCTATAAATACCGTTTCTAGAGCTTTAAATGATAAACCTGACATAAATGAAAAAACAAAGGAAAAAATTTTGCAAAAAGCTAAAGAAATGGGGTATGTAAAAAACACATTTGCTTCGATGATGAAAAGTCAAAAAAGTAAAATAATCGGGGTTGTTATTCCTGATTCTTCAAATCCTTTTTTCTCTGAAGTGTTTAAAGGAATAGAAGAGGAAGCAAGAAAAAGTGATTATCAAACAATGATAA
>CAZRTN010000041.1:0-7060 GCA_964603015.1 uncultured Thermotogaceae bacterium
TTATTAATAGCAATTTCTATTTTTGATCTACCAATAATTTGGATTTGGTTATCATATGTTTTTGGAGATTTAATGGAAACATTTATTGGAATAATTTTTTATAAACAAGGTAAATGGAAATATAAACGAGTTAAATAAAAAATGCTTGTCATAGACAAGCATTTTTTTATCCAAATAATTTATTATTCCAACCCCAATTCTCTCTTGAATAAAAATCAAATGTAAAATAAACATCTTCTGGCTTAATATCTTTCTCGGCTAAAATTTTTGTTATCTCTTTTATTATCTCTACTTTTTTTTCATATTCCAATTCACCAATTTGTTTATATTCGATTATATATCCAGGTTTATCATCAAATTGGATTTTTAATTCATCATTAGAAAACATAATATATTTTTTAGGTTTTTCTGTTAGTTCACTTATTTTAGAGACAATTTTATCAGAAGTTTTTTTATCTTCTTTCATTCCCTTTAAATTAATGTATGGCATATTATTCCTCCTCTAATATCCACTTGTATTCATAAGGTTCTAAATGAATACTTTCTATATTTTTTTCTTTGTCATCAAAATTATTGTATATAGTAAGTTTCTTATTATCTGTCTTTCTTTTTGAAATAAGAACATTTTCTTCTATTATTAACCGTGCTTTTTGAATGAATAATTCTTCATTTTCATTTTTATTAGTGATCATTTCTTTTATACTTTTATAAAGATGAGAATTTTTTTTATTATCACCATTTTTGGCTTTTTCTAAAAGGGTCCAGTCAAATGGTCCTCTGTTAAAATATCTTGAGTCTGTGTAACCGGTTATTTCTTTAATCCTTTTATAATAGTCATCATTATTAGTCATTCCAAACTCATCACCAAAATAATTGATAAATGTTCCCCTAAGGGAAAACATGGTTGAATACGCCAATAAGATTTTCCTTGTATCAAATTCAAAAAGGTTCATCAGCCTACCAGAAATTCCTTCACCTTCTCTGAATATCCATCTTTTATCATGTAAATAATTATTTATCATTTTTTCTCTTTCTTCTTCTGTAACAAATTCTAAAGTTAATTCATCATGGCATCTAAGGAATACCAACCATTGAGTACCCTCTGGAATTTTAGGTGTATTTTTTTCAGATAGTGCTTCCATTATATATTCTGGTTTGTTTTCTGCAATAGATAGGTAAACTTTTGGCATTAAAGGGAAATGATAAGCCGCATGGCACTCATCACCATCACCAAAATATTCAACTACTTCTTTTGGTGGCTGGTTAGCTTCTGCAATTAAAGAAGTGCCTTCTCCAAGATAATCTAGAGCTTTTCTAAAAATTTTTAAAATAAGATGTGTTTTTTCAAGATTTTCAGAATTAGTGCCCTCTTCTTTCCATAAAAAAGGAGCTGCATCCATTCTGAAACCATCAATGCCTTTTATTTTCCAAAAAGAAAGGATATTAATCATCTCAATTAAAACTTCAGGATTTTTATAATTCAAATCTGGTTGAATATCATAAAATCTATGAAAATAATATTCTCCCGTTTTTTTATCGTATTCCCAATTACTATCCATCATTCCTTTGAATAATATTCTGGTTGAATTAAATTTATTCTTATCTTTATTCCAAATATACCAATTTCTATATGAATTATCTTTTGATTTTCTTGATTCTTTAAAATATTCATGATCTATTGAAGTATGGTTTACTGCTACATCAAATATTATCTTCATACCATTTTTATGTATTTCATTTATAAGATCATAAAATTCTTCGTTTGTTCCCAAATCTGATCTAACTTTATAGTAATCAGAAATATCAAACCCTTGATCTTGCATTGGTGATTCTAAAATTGGAAGAAGCCATATTGTTTTTACACCTAAATCTTTTAAATAACCAATTTTTTCTTTCATACCTTTAAAATTTTTTGCAAAATGATCTACATACATTGAATAAACTATACCCTTTTTAAGCCAATTTTTGTCTTCAGGTATATATTTAATTTGTTCTTTTTTTTCTTTAATTAAATTGATTAAATCATTGAATTTTTCATTTTCATTTGAACCATAAATTTTTTCCCAAAGAATTTTTAAATCTTTCATAAAATTCACCTCATTTTGGGATTTCAATTTTTCCATAATCTCCAATAACAAGTCGCATCGATTTTGGTTTTTTCTTCATAGACATTATATTAGCATTTGCACCTATAATTGAATAGTCTATTCTTGGATGTATAGAAGTGATTGAAGCCCCATCTAGAATTATTGAATTCTCAATTTCAGAATCTTCAATGTTTACTTCTTTACCAATCGAAGTATATGGACCTATATAAGCATTAGATATAGTAGTATTCTCTCCTATGATAGCTGGACCTCTAATAATAGAATCAACAATTTTTGAACCTTTTCCTAATACAACATTGCCTCTTACTGTTGAGTTTTCATAAACATTTCCTTCAATTGATTTTGATTTTATTTTTTCTAATATTGTTCTATTAGCTTCTATTAAATCTTCTGGTTTTCCTGTATCTTTCCACCACCCATAAATAACATGAGCTCCAACATTTTTATTGTTTGATATTAACCACTGAATTGCATCAGTTATTTCCAATTCTCCACGCCAAGAAGGAGTTATATTTTTAATCGCTTCAAAAACACTTGAATTGAAAATATATACACCAATTATAGCAAGATTTGATGGCGGATCTTTTGGTTTTTCAACTACATTAACAATTTTCGAATCATCCATAACTGCTATTCCAAATCTTGTTGGGTCTTCTACAGGAGTTAACAAAACAAAAGAATCATGTTTTTGATTTTTAAATTCATGAATAAACCCTTCTAAATCAGCATTGACCAAATTATCTCCAAGATACATAAGAAAATCATCATCACCAATAAATTCTTCTGAAATTGCAACAGCGTGGGCTAAACCTTTTGGATTTTCTTGTACTATATAAGAAATTTCCATACCTATTTCGTGTCCATTTCCAAGTACATTTTCAAAATCTTTTTTGTTATCTGGGTTTACAATTATTCCTATCTCTGTAATCCCTGCTGCTTTTATTTTTTCTAACGAATACATTATTGTAGGTTTATTGGCTATAGGTATTAAAGGTTTTGCATTTGTAAAAGTTAAAGGTCTCAACCTAGTTCCTTTACCAGCACATAAAACAATTGCTTTCATTTGATCACTCCTCCATGTTTTTTAATAATTTTATAATATCATTTTTAATAAATCTAGAGGTAAAAATTATTCTTTTTGAAAAAATATCTGCTTCATTGCCTTCAAAGTCTATTACCTCTCCACCTGTTTCTTTTATCATACTATAAGCTGCAGCTATATCCCAAGGATTTGATTTTGAGAAAATAAAAGCATCAGCATATCCTGATGCCACATAAGCCCCCATAATCGAAGCAGATCCAATTAAACGAATACGCATTACTTTTTCCGATAAAACATTTATAAATTTACTCATTTCTTTTTTATTAGCCCCTATAGTAATCATTGCGTCATTAATAGTTTCTGACCATTTAGGAATTTGTTTTCTACCATTTATGAAAAGACCTTTATTGTGTAAACTTAGAAAATATGTAGACATTTGTGGAGCGTATATCATTCCAAAAACTGGAATATTATTTTCAACATAAGCAACAGAAATACAATTTTCAGGAAATCCCCTGGAAAAATTAACAGTTCCATCTATTGGATCAATAGCCCAATAGTTTTTTTCTTTTGGTCTATTTGTTAAGCCGCGTTCTTCTGCTAAAAATCCAGCTGATGAATCAAGCTTGGATAATTTTTCTTTTAAAAAGTCTTGTATCTTCATGTCTATTTCTGTAACTATGTCATGTTTATCCTTCTTTGAGTATGTATTATAATTTTCGTTCAAATTATCAATTAGTATAGTTCCTGCATTTTTTACTATTTTTTCTACTTCTTTAAACATACTAAATCTCCTTAACATTAAAAGATATTTTGAAACCTTTATTAAATAAAAATTGTTGATTATTTAATAATTGTGAGTTATAATAATAATACCCATCCCCCCGAAAATATGAAAATATTTTCGGCCCATCCACCTGGGGCGAGTAAAATCGCCCCTTTTTTTATTTTAATTTTTTGAATAACTTATTGACTTCAAAATTATCTAACTTCACAATATCTCCTTCTTTAGGAACTCTTTTTATTTCCCACGGTCCAAAAGCAAGCCTTTTTAAATTTAGAACTGTATAACCTAATGCTTTAAACATAAGTCTTACTTGTCTTTTTCTGCCTTCTGTTATTTTAATAATAATTTGATGATTGTTTCCTTTTTTCTTTACTTTTTCAATTTTTGCAGGTTGAGTTTTTACACCATCTTCAATTTCGATTCCTCTTTCTAAATTTTTTAATTCTTCTTTTTTAGGATGTCCCATAACCAAAACATCATAAATTTTTTCTACTTTATATTTTGGATGAAGTAAATAATTTGCTAAATCTCCATCGTTGGTTAATAGAAGAATACCAGATGTGTTGTAATCAAGTCTTCCTACATGGAAAACATTTTTTTCTTTTATTTTGTTTTTTATCAAATCTTTTATAGTTTTTCTACCAAATGGATCCTCCATAGAACATAAAACTTCTTTTGGTTTATTCAATAAATAATAAACCTTATCTTCTTTTTTTTCTTTTATATTTTCAAATTTATGTTTTTTGCCATCAAATTCTAAATCGTCACCGTATTCTATTTCAAACCACGGTTCTTTTACTAATTTCCCATTTACTTTAACACCTTTTTCTTTTATATAATCAGCTGCTTTTCTCCTGCTCATCCCCAATGTCTGTAGTGCTTTCTGTACTGTTATCATCTTTAATTTCCTCCAATTTCTTTAAAGTTGTTTCAGGTATCCATTCATAAAATTTATCTGATAAATCATACAAATAGCTATTCTGAGTATTTTTTCTTTTAATTTTTTTTATTAAACCATATTCTCTTAATTTTTTTATTTGAGAATAAGAATTTTTCCCTCTTGATTTTTCTACTTCAACTCCTCTTGAGGCTCCATTTAGGAATAAAATAGTTAATACTTCAAACTGTGTATCAGTTAATTCCATTTTTTTTGGTTTAGCAGTAATTAATTTTTTTATTTCTGTTTTTATTTCAAATCTATATTTATTTTGAAACCTTCCCAATTCTATACCATGTTCTTCATTAATGTAATGTAACTGTATTTCATTGATTATTTTTTTTATTTCATCTTCACCATAATTTGTTCTTTTAATTATTTCCATCATACTTATTCCATTATTTTTAGACAAAATTAAAGCTTCAACAATCTGAAATTTCATATCCATTTCTATTCCTCCACATTCCTTATGAAATAACCATTTTCATATATATACATATCATTTCTAACTAAAGTCAATGCAGCTAAAAACATAACAATAAATTTTAATTTATTATTTTGTGAAATTGAGTACAGTTTTAACAAATCAAATTGTTGTTCTTCATTTATTCTTTGCATAGCTTCCTCAACAGAATACAATTCTTTTATTATTTCCAAGGTTTTGTGTTCATCTATGAAATTTTTTAAATATATATCAAGTTGGTCTTGAACTTTTTCTTTACTAAAATCAGCGTGGTTTTTTATTCTAACATATCTTTTTGAAGGTTTCCCAAAATCATTTTTTATAATTTTTTTTGTTCTTTTTATCAAGTCAAAATCTTCTACTAAAGAATAAAACATATTTTTTTCTTTTCGAAAATTTTTATTTTTTTCTGCATTTGGTAAAAGATCTTTTGATTTTAAATAAGTTAGATAACCTGATAAATGCATATATTCAGAAATATTGTTAAGTTTATCTAAATTCTCATGCATGTATTTGTTGAATATTTTACATATACTGGCCAATGGTATATTTCTTATAGGAATTTCTTTTTCTTTTATAAGTTCAACGAGTTTTTCAAAAGGCCCTGAAAACAGGTCTATTGTAATAATCATTGAATTTTCTTGTGATTCCATATAAATCCCCCTATGCAAAATATTGTAAACTGCTATCAATGAATATTCTATCACATTTTTCATCTTATATGGTATAATATTATAGAATTTATATAATCATATTTTTGAGGAGGATTTTGATGCCAGAAAATAAAGGACCAAAAAGAAAGACTAATTCAAACTTTATACTTATTACACTGATTTTTTTAGGTGGTTTGACAATTTTCCAGTTTTTTATGGCCAATTCTATGAGAGCTAAATATGATATTCAAAGCTCTAACACAATATTCTATATATACGAAGATCAATCTGTGGCTATTAATACAAATATTACAATGAAGGCAGAAGATGATAATTCTTTTGATAAATTAATTGAAAATTTCAATACACCAGATCAAGAAAAAGAAGAAGCTTATGTGGATAATTTTTCCGAAATAATGCAAAATGTAAATAGACAATTTGAAGTTATATCTTATGAATCTACAATGTCAACTTCAAAACCAAACTTAACTATTGAAGAAACCGTTACTGTTATGGGTTTTACAGAGCGATTAAATAGTTCTACAATAGAATTTTCATTACCTGGACAACCATTGAATGTAAAAGATAGTATTGTTATTGAATATCCGGAGAAATGGAATATTCGTTCTATCGTTCCGCAACCAACTCAAAGAGGAGAAAACTTTGTAATATATGAGCAAGAAGAACAAATTGATTTTCCGAGAATTGTATTTGATATAACTTACTAAAGGGGACTTTAAAATGACCTTGCCATTTATAATCATATCAATTTTAGCGCTTTTTATTGGTTTGATTAATTTGATTTATATGATTAAAATCGCAAAAAAAACAAATGAAATACAAGAAGAAAAACTATTAAACATCGATGAGGATACAACAAACATTTTGAGTAAATTTAGAAAAATAACAACTGATAAGATGAGATTGTTAGACAATAAAATAAAAATAGCCGATGATGTTTTGCAAGATTTAGAGAGTTCTATTGACAATGCTCATTCACAGTTAAACTTAATAGAAGATAAAATCAACAATATTCAAAAAATGAACGTAAATTATAACATATCAAAAAA
>CAZRTN010000041.1:7160-11250 GCA_964603015.1 uncultured Thermotogaceae bacterium
TTACCAGTAATTGAAGAAGAAATTATCGATGAAAACAACAATGAATTCGAAGATTTATTTCAAAAAAAAGAAGAAACTAAAACAGAAAAAATAAGTAGAATGTTGAATCAAGGTAAATCTCCAGATGAAATAGCAAAAAGTATGAATATTGGTATTGGAGAAGTTATTTTAGTTAAAAATTTATATAATAATTAAAAATATTTACGGATTATTCTGTAAATATTTTTTTGTTTTAAAATAGGAGGAAAAAATGAAAAATAAATTTATTTTAAAAACACCTTTTTTTTATGGATGGTTAATTGTTTTTATTGGTGGTATGGGACTATTTTTTTCAGGTCCAGGCCAAACATTCAGTGTTTCAATCTTTATAAACTATTATATTGAAGAATTTGGATGGAGTAGATCTCTTATTTCTACTTTTTATTCTTCTGCAACTTTAGCAGCAGGTTTTATTTTACCTTTTATAGGTAGATTAATAGATAAAAAAGGTCATAGAACTATGATTATTATAATAGCTTCTGCTTTAGGTATAACCAGTTTATGGATGAGTTTTGTTTTTAATCCTATTATGTTGATTATTGGATTTTTCTTTTTAAGGTTATTTGGTCAAGGGTCTATGACTTTATTACCTCAAACATTAATTCCTCAATGGTTTATTAAAAAAAGAGGACTTGCATTATCATTAATGGGCTTAGGAGGAGTTATTGGTTCGGCTTTAATACCTTCTTTAAATAATCAGCTGATATTAAACCTTGGTACTAATTTTACATGGAGGTTTTGGAGTGTATTATTAATAGCGTTAATGGCTCCACTTGGGTGGGTTTTAATTAGAAATAAACCAGAGGATGTTGGCTTCCTACCAGATAATATGCATTCAAAACAAAAACTAAAAAAGATAAAAGAAAAAAAGACTGAGGATTTTAAAGATGAACATTCTTGGACTTTAAAAGAATCTATGTCAACAAGAGTCTTTTGGTTTATGCTGTTTTGTATGATTATTCCTTCTATGATAAACACTGGAATAACTTTTCATATTGTATCAATAATACAAGAAAAGGGATTTAGCTCTACTTATGCAGCTTTTCTCTTGAGTTTAGCAGCTATGATACAATTCCCTTTCACATTTTTAGCAGGATATATATCTGACAAATTTAAAATTAATATTGTTAAAGCTTTTAATTATCTATTTTTATTAATTGCTATGATAATTATAACCTTTAGTGATTCTCAAATGATTTTATTACTTTATTCATTATCTCATGGAATTTTTATGGCTTTTGATTCAGTAAGTACAGGAGTTTTATGGCCAAACTATTTTGGAAGAAAGCATTTGGGTAGTATAAGAGGAGTTGCAATGACCACAATGGTTATTGGTTCATCTTTAGGGCCTTTACCTTTTGGATTTGCTTTTGATATATTCAATAGTTATACACAAATTATGCTGTTAATGATGATTTTTCCTATATTAGGTTTTATAGCCTCTTTCATATCACCAGCACCTGATTATCATAATCATTTCAACATAAAAAAGCCTATTTAGGTTTCTACTTTTATGAACCTATTTTTTCCAAAAGAATCTTTTATAATATCTATTTTCCCTAATTTTGATAATATTATTGCAGTTTTTGAATAGTTAAATTCTGTAGTTTCAAAGATCATGGTTTTATTTTTTAATATTTTTTGATAGTTTAATAATTCTCTAAAAAAATCTTGTCCATCTTCTCCAGCAAAAAGAGCTATATTTGGTTCATGTTTTATAGAAGAATTCAAAAACTCTTTTTTCGTTTCTACATATGGAGGGTTACATATTATAAAATCCATATTATAAATTGTTTTTTCTATTCCTTGAAAAATATTAGCTTGATAAATATTTAAATCTAAATCATACTTAGAAATATTTTTTTTTGCAACTTCCAAAGCTTTATTTGAGATATCTGATATGTGTACATTTAACCGTGGGTTTCTTAATTTCAAGGATATGCCTATAACACCACTCCCAGTTGCTAAATCAAAGATTGTTTTGTAATTATTTTTTTGAATTATTTTCTCGGAAATTAAAACCAAGTCTTCTGTTTCTGGTCGAGGTATCAAAACATTTTCATCAATATAAAATTCATAATCTAAAAATGTTGTTTTGTTTATTACATATTCAATTGGATATTCATCAATAATTATTTTATTTAAAATAATTATATCTTTTTCTGATAAGTTATAATCGTTGAATTTAATATCTAAAATATCTTTAGTAAAATATTTAGAAATTGTTTTAATAATAAAATTAGAAGGGATATTATAATCCCTTCTAATTTTATTTATATATTCTATTGATTTCATTATATTCCTAAAAGTCTTCTTACTTCTTCACTTGCCTTAGAAGGATCCCATGGTGGATCAAAAGTTAATTCAACATCAACTTCATTTATACCTTCTACTTCACTTACTTTACTTTTAGCATCTTCAACCATCATTCCAGCTAAAGGACACATTGGGGTTGTCAAAGTCATATCAACATGAACGTTATTTTCTTCATCTATATCTACGTTATATATTAAGCCTAATGATACAACATCAAATCCTATTTCCATATCATATACATTTCCTAGAGCATTCATTACTTGTTCTTCAGTAACTTTTGGCATTAAAAAACCTCCTTAATAAAATAAATTCTTATTTAGAATAAGAGTTGAGTTTTCTTTAAAATCTTCAAATTCTTCTGGTAATATTTTATCAAAATAATCTTTAGCCTTTTTATCTCTTAGGTTAAATATTATTTGATTTTTTGCTTCTTCTAAATTTAGTTCTCTTTCTGGCGATTTTTTTATTATTTTTATAAGAATCCATTCATTTTCGCTTACTTGCTGAGGTTTTGATATATATCCAGGAGCATTGTTTTTTACTTCTTTTATAAACTCATTTTGTTCTACATTAAGATTTATTGTTATATTATCAGAATTACCTTCAGATTGTTTTTGTTCAAAAGCTTCTTCAAAATCATAATAACCTTGACTTATTTTATTATATGTAAGACTTGCCTCATCTGAATTAGAAAATCTAATTATTGAAATTTCAGCTTGAGGTGGTTTTACATACAAATTTTTATTTTCATTGTACTCTTTTTCTATTTCTGTTTCTTCTATATCATATTCTTCAGATTTTTTCTCATAATAACTCTGTATAGATCTCTCATATAAAGCATTGTAATATTGTTCTTCTAAATATGCTTCTTTAGAAGAATAACCTTTTGAGGCTAAGTAATTATTCAAATCCTCATCTGATAAATCACTATCATTTAAAATATTATCAAATTGAGTTTCTATATTTTCTTTCAGTACTTCTCTGTTCAAATTTATTTCTTTACTTTCGACAAATTGAATAAAAAGAATATTTCCAGAAAATTCAAGCGCTTTTCTTTTATTATAAGTGTTTAACAAATCTAAACCAGTTGCAGTGTTTGTTAAAGTTTGAAAAAAAGACTCATTTGTATTTTTTATTGTACTAAGTAGAGAAACAACACCTGTTTTTGCTTTGAAAACCTCAGATGAAATTTCATCATCATTTACAATCATAGATAAATCTTCAGATATTTCCTTATATTGAATATCTAAAGAAAAAACAAAAATTGACATTGTTAATAATAAAAATATTAATAGACCTTTTCTCACGATATTTCCTCCCTCATTTATTATAAATTATTATCTTTTATAATTTTTTCAAAATTATTTAAATCATCTTTGTTGTCTTTTTCAATATTAACGAATTTATTATAAAGTTTTTTTGTTGTAAGTGATATTTCTTTTTCTAAATCCTTGTTTTTATTCATAAAATAAATATAAAAAAACAATATAATTTTTTCAGTGTCATCACTATTTATTGATTCAATAAATAGTTTTTTTAATTCATTTAAATCATTGAATAATTCAATTCCATTTTCTCGAATATTTTCTAATACTCTCCTTAATTGTATCAAAGAAGGTTGACTCTTTTTTATTTCACCTATCATTGAAAATGTTTCTTTCTTTTTTTCTTTAGCTTTTATTTCTTCCCATCTTTCATAACTGTATTCACCATCATTTTTAAAAACATGTGGATG
>CAZRTN010000042.1:0-1084 GCA_964603015.1 uncultured Thermotogaceae bacterium
GTTTTTCCTGAAGGAATTGAATAACCCCCTACATAAACATAACCTTCTTTATCAATAAGCATTGAAGAAGGGAATTCATCAAAATATTGATCTCCGTATTCTCCTTCAAAATTTCTGATCCCATCTGTACTATATCTCAAAAAAAGCAAATCTTTTTGTTTTCTAGGATTTGAGTTAGTTGTACCGACTGTATATATTTGACTTCCAAACACAAAAGCATCAACTAATTCTTCGTCATCTGATCTTCCATAAATATCTTCCCATATTTTATCTCCAACATCATTTATTTCTACTATGTATGATTGTTTATTATTCTCATCGTATTTATGGCCACCAATTAAAAAACCTGTAGAAAGAGATTTGATAAAAGAAAATGATCCTCCAAAATTATAAACTTCTGACCATAGTTTCGATCCAGATTCATTAATAGAAAGTATATAAGGTTTTTCATCTTTTTGACCCACTAAATAAATAACGTCATTCAAATATAATAAATCATAAAATCTTACATTACCTCTTTCAATAGTTTTTTGTGTGATAAGGTTTCCTGATATATCAAATTCAAAAAGTTTATTTTGCCCAGTATTATAACCTAAAATTAAATAATTATTTTCTTTATATCTTTTAATTTTAGTAAACACTATTCCAGCTTCATCGATTTCTTTAAAATATGAATATTGACTTTTTACTATGACTTTACCTTCCTGATTTATATATTCAGTGAAAGATTTTTCATTTGATTGTCCACTACTAACTAAATATTCAGCGCTAAAATCTGGACTGGTTAAGCTGAAAACAATGTTTATAATAAAAACTAAAATTACTATAATTCCACTTACAAAAAAAGTATATTTTATTATAGATTTCATTTTATCACCTATTTTTTAAATCTTATATTGTATGAATTCGGATCATTCCAGTTAAATTCAAAGTTGATTTTTATTTTATTTTTATTTTCCAATTCTTTTCTTATTTCTGGAGTAATGTATCCAGATAAATTATGGTAAACGCTTATTGTTAATTCTTTAATTTCATGATCTTTTAAATCATTTAAAGAGTCTTCTATGTCTTTAATCATTCTATT
>CAZRTN010000042.1:1184-11184 GCA_964603015.1 uncultured Thermotogaceae bacterium
CTCATTTGTCTAGTTATTTCATAGGCAGCTTCTCTATTTGTTGAAAACGAAGTTTCTTCTACATTTTTTCCTTTAATATTACTGGCTGAATCGACATCTATAACTGTCATTGCCTCTGCTTTGTCTATAGTTATAAAACCACCTGATTTTAGAGAAATTTTTCTGGTGAAAATATCATCTAATTGTTCATATATCCCTTTGTAATTAAAAGAATCTCTTTCATAAAATTCTATGGACGGTCTATATTCGAATTCTTTTAACAATTTATCGATCTTATTGTATAAATTTCTAGAATCTACTACGATTTTATTGGTTTTATTATCTATTCTCTCTCTAATAACATACTCCACAAAATCTTCTTCTGAGTATAATAAGTCAGGTTTGTTTGAATTGTTAAAATCTATAACTATACCTCGCATCAAGTTTCTTAATTCTATTATTTCTTCTTCCATAGTTTGTCTGTCAACGTTTTGACAATTTGTTCTGAAGATCAAGCCTTCTGTTTCATATATTATGTCTTCTGCTATATCTCTTATTCGGTCTCTTTCTTCTTGATCTGTTATTCTTCTTGATATTCCAATACTCCCTTCTCCATAAGGCATATAAACAACATACCTTCCAGGAAGGTTAATTTGCATAGATAATTGAGGGCCTTTTCTGTTGGTGCCATCTTTTCTAACCTGGACTAACACCATGTCACCTTTTCTAAATTCATTTGGCAGTCCTACTAGGTCTTTGAATCTTAAAAACCCATTTTTTTTCATTCCAATATTTACAAAAAAAGCCTCAAGACTTTTTACTTCATTTTCTATTCTACCTGCGAATATTTTTCCGGAATTTCTGTCTGCTTCCATGTCTTCAAAAAATATTTCAGATAGCTTTTCTCCTTCTAATAATGCAACTCTCACTTCCTGATCAGAGTCAGAAAATACAAGAGTTCTTTTTAAGTTTTCTTGCTGCATATTCTATCCCCTTTATTGTCTTTTCATTAATAATTCTACCACAATTATAATAGTGTTTATTATGAAAGATTAAATAAAAATGTAGACGATAATTCGTCTACATTTTTATCTTTGATTTCTTTCGTATATATTCTTAAATTCTAAATGGTTTTCTTTAAAAATTTTAAATATTTTAGGATCAAAATGACTAGGGCTAGTTTTAATATCTCCATTTATGATAATGTTATATGCTTCCTCGTGTGATAGAGATGGCTTGTATGTTCTTTTGCTTCTTAGAGAGTCATATACGTCTGCTATGGAAACTATTCTTGCTTCTAAAGGTATTTCTTCACCTGAAAGACCATACGGGTAACCTGAGCCATCATATCTTTCGTGATGATAAAGAGCAATATTCTTCGCAAATGAAAATTCTTCATCTTCATCTAGGATTTCTGCTGCATATAAAGTATGTTTTTTCATTTCATCATATTCTTCTACTGTTAATCTACCCTCTTTATTCAATATTTTTTTATCTATCATAAGCTTTCCCAAATCATGTAAGGGCGAGTAGTAATAAATATTGCTGGTGAAAAAGCTATCTTGTTTTAGTTTTTTTGAAATAAATTTAGAATATTCAGCTACTCTTTCTATATGTTGTCCTGTTATATCATCGTATTTTTCAGCTATTTTAGATAATTTTTTAGAAAAAGAAACATAAGAATCTTCTAATTTGTTATATGTGTGTTCCAGTTCTTTGTATAAATTTTCTAACTCATCATTTGATGAAGTTATTTCTTCATAAGAAGCACTTAAATTTTCTATTAACTCTATAAATTCTTTAACTGCTAGCTCTTCTACTTCTCTCAATTCTTTTAATTCTTCAAATTCATAATCCTTGTTTTTAACTGTTTCAAGTATTGAATCGAACCTTACTTCAGGTATTATCTTCATGCTTTGATTGTCTAATAACCTTAGTTCATCCAGTAAGATTTCTACTGATTCTGTCATATCTTCATATTCATTTTCAAATTTTTGTAAAAGATTTACAGTTTTTCTTTTAGAATTCAAATTAAAAAATATTAAAAGTAACCCAAAAATAGAAGCTATATTTAATATGTAAAATTGTAGAGATACATTTAAAGAGGTTATTACTTTAATTCCACCG
Source organism: uncultured Thermotogaceae bacterium (assembly GCA_964603015.1). Lineage (GTDB taxonomy): Bacteria > Thermotogota > Thermotogae > Petrotogales > Petrotogaceae > Geotoga. The sequence goes on from CAZRTN010000042.1 coordinate 3,291, forward strand.
TAACTGTTTTTGTCATTTAAATAAACTTTAAAGTTTGACATAGTGAAATAATCAATATCATTATATGTTGAATTGGTTTGAAAAACCCCATTGAAAATAAGGTCTCCACTTTTATTAAAAGCAGAAAAAATAACGTTTTCATTGTTTAGCTTCAACTGTTCCATTTTTATTTTACTGAGAACATAATAATTATTAAATCTTGAAACCATAAAAATATCTTCATTTTCTGAATAAATATAATAATCATTTCCTGAAAAATTGATGTTGTTTATATTAATTTCTTTGTCTTTTAAATCTTCAGGAACTTTTTTGGTTATTTCTAAGTTTGAATTAAAAAAATAAACTTCAGAAAAAAACGATTCTAAACTTCTATATTCAGAAAATTTTTCAGCATTAATAATTTTTTGTCTATAGTCTTCAACAGTTTTTTCAAAATTTTCCATATTATTTGATGAAACAATTTTTAGTGTTGATGAAAATATTGCCAACACTAAAACCCATGATATTATAATAGCAAAAATTAAAAAATAATTCTGTAAAGAAATATTCCTTACAGTTCTTCTAAAAATCTCTTTAAACTTCATAGTATACGCTCCCGAAAATGCATTATGATGAAAAATATTTCATTATAAAATAATTATAACATATCACTTGATAGATTTAAAAAACTCTATTAATTTTTGTAATCTTTTGATTCTACTTTCATCATTATAATTTTGAGCTTTAATAAGAGAAAGCTCAAGGTATTTTAAATTTCTTGATATAGAATTTTTTTCATTTCTTTTTACACTATATTCATCAGATATAAAAATAGCTTTTAATATATGTAAAGGTAACTCTGTCACTATTTTTTCATGATATGGATCAAAGGTTATATTTTTATAAGCTTTATCACTAACTATTTTATCTCCATAATTACTAATTATTTTGATGTTTTTTGAAGAGTTTTTTGACATTTTATTAAGATGATTCTTTTGAATATCTTTAAAACAGTTATTACAGTATTCAATAGTTTTTTCGATTCCATCCTCAATAAAAGTTTGCTTTATTTGAGGGTTTTCATTGTTGCACAGGTTACAAGACAAATTAATGCACCTCTTATAATAGTGTTTCTCCATTGTATTTGTTCATACTTTTTTCCATGTTACCTTCTAAAATCATGTCTATAGCGATTGATACTTCATCAAGTATCTTATACAAATCATACATTTGTTCTTTAGAAAATTTAGATAATACAAAATCTGCTAAATCCATATAATCTGGTTTTTTGTCAACCCCTATTCTAACTCTAGGGAAATCTTTTGTTCCGAGTATTTTTATTATATTTTTAATTCCATTATGCCCTCCAGCTGATCCAGAAGGTCGAATTCTTATTTTACCAAAATCCAAAGACACATCATCATATATAATAATGATATTCTCAGGGTCAGTCATCCCATATTTTTTGAATAATTCTGGGAATATTTGCCCACTTAAGTTCATATAAGTCATAGGTTTCACCAGGATATAATCGCTAGCCTCTAAGGCTTCAAAAGTTCTACCAGAAGTTTTTTTATAATCGATGTGTTTAGTGTTTTCAATATATTGATCTAAAGCTAAAAAGCCCACGTTATGTCTTGTAAAGACATAACGTGGACCGGGATTACCTAATCCAACAATTATTTTTTTCATTTAATATTATTCTTCTGTTTCTTCTTCGTCTGAAGATTCTTCGATTACTTCTGGTTCTAATGATTCTTCTTCAGCTTCAGCTTCTGCTTCTAATTCTTCGATTGATATTCCTGGTTTTGTTATTGTTACTAATAATTCTTCATCATCTATTAAGTAATGAGCGCTTTCTGGTAATTTTTCTTTTATGTCTTTTGCTACAATATGATCGTTGATTTCTAATTCTGAAATATCTACAACGATTTTTTCTATTACATCTTTTGGTAAGATTTCAACTGGAATATCATGTACTAATACATCCAATACTCCTCCATCTCTTTCTACACCAATTGGTAGTCCTTCTACTTCGAAAGGAATATGTAATGTCATAACATGTCCTTCTGATGGAACATAGAAGTCACCATGAATAGGTTTATCTGAAACTCTATGTCTTTGAATTGTTTTTAAGAAAGTAGTTATTGTTTCTTTACCTTCAATATCAATATCAATTAATGTTGTTTCAGTAACGTGATCTAATAAAGAATCGAATTCACCATGTGGAACTGCAATGTGTCTGTTTCCTTCAAGTCCTGGTCCGTAAACCTCTGCAGGAATATAACCATTTCTTCTCCATACATTTGCGTTTTTCTTTGTGTCTCTTTCGACTACTTCAAGATTAAATTTTCTTGCCATCGTCTATACCTCCTAAAAGTGTTTTTATATTATCTAAACAGTATGCTTACTGAAAGATTTTTTCTTATTCTAACAACAGCCTCTCCAAAAAGAGGAGCTACAGATAAAGTTTTGAATTTATCTGGCAATTTATCATGATATATTGTATCTGTTACTATGATGTTGCTAAGTTGTGAATTTTGCATTTTATTTATGGCGTCTTTTGAAAGTATCCCATGAGTTGCACATGCAGTAACTTCTTTAGCACCTGATTTAATAAGAGCATCTGCTGCTCCTATTAATGAACCACCTGTGTCAATAATATCATCAATAAGGATACATTTTTTACCTTTTACATCACCAATTACATTAACTATTTCAGCTACATTGTCTTTTGGTCTTCTTTTGTCTAAAATAGCTAAAGGTGCAGATATTTTCTCTGCAAATTTTCTTGCTCTTTTAACAGCACCAACATCTGGAGAAACAACTACATAATCATTAGGATCAGCTTCCAATTCTTCTGTAAAGTAATCAGCGAAAACTGGAAAACTCCATAAATTATCCAATGGAATATCAAAAAATCCTTGGATTTGTTCAGCGTGTAAGTCAATAGTAACAACTCTACTAGCTCCTGCGGTAGTTAATAGGTTAGCCATTAATTTTGCAGTTATAGGATCTCTTCCTCTTGCTTTTCTATCTTGTCTAGCATAACCATAATATGGCATTATAACAGAAATTGATGCAGCAGAAGCTCTTTTTAATGCATCTATCATTATCAACAATTCCATTAAATTTTCATTGACCGGTTGAGATACGGATTGTATTAAATACACATCATAACCTCTAACAGTTTCGTTGATTTTTACATTTATTTCTCCATCAGAAAAGGTTGTTACTTCACAATCCCCTAATCTTGTCCCCATATATTCAACAATTTTATTTGCTAAAGCAGGGTTTGAATTTCCAGCAAATACTTTCATTTCTGAACGCCCGACTAATGACACAGCTAAACTCTCCCTTCTCACTTTTTGAATTTAGACTTACCATCTTTCACAACTTGTTTTGCCCTTCCAAAGGCCAAAGCATTGTCTGAAACATCGTGAGTAATCACTGAACCAGCTGCAACAGTTACGTTTTTCCCAATAGTAATAGGTGCAACAAGTGATGAATTACTTCCTATAAATGTTCCATCATCTATTTTTGTTTTATGTTTGTTGATTCCATCATAATTACATGTAATAGTGCCAGCACCAATATTAACATTTTCCCCTATTTCTGTGTCTCCAAGGTAAGTTAAATGTTGGGCTTTAGAATGATTGTGAACTATTGTTTTTTTAGTTTCTACATAATTACCAATTTTTACATTGTTTTCTAAAATTGTACCTGTTCTCAATCTTGCGAAAGGACCAATAGATACATTTTTCCCCACAATAGCCTCTTCACATTCTGATCTGAGAACATTAGTGTTATCATCTATTTGACAATTTTTAATTCTTGTTAAAGGTCCTATGATACAATCTTCTCCGATAATAGTGTTTCCGGAAATATAAGTTTGAGGATAAATAATTGTATCAATTCCTATTTTCACTTCTGAAGATATATAAGTTGTTTCGGGATCTATTATTGTCACGCCATTTAACATCAAATCATTTAAAACATTTTCTCTTGCCTTCTTTTCTAATTCAGAAAGTTGAACTCTGTTGTTTACGCCAGTAACTTCTGAAATATCTTCTATTTTATGTGTTTGAACTTTTTTGAAGTGTAAAAAAGTATCAGGGAGATAGTATTCGTTTTGAACGTTATCATTATTTATTTCTTTTAAAGAACTTTTTAATTCATCTATATTGTAAACAGCAATTCCACTATTTATTTCTTTTATTTTTAATTCTTCTTCATTACAATCTTTGTGTTCAACTATTTTTATAAAGTCACCATTTTCATTTTTAACTATTCTTCCATAACCACTTGGATCATCAAGATTTACAGTCAAAATAGTTGCTGAATTTTGGTTATCTCTATGCTTTTTTAATAATTCGTTTAGAGTTTTTTCAGAGGTTAGGGGGACATCTCCATATAAAACTAAAAGTTCATCACCTTCCAGAAATTCTTCAGCTGACATGACAGCATGTCCTGTACCCAACATTTCTTTTTGCTCATATATTTTAACGTCTTCATCTACTATTGTTCTAACCTTTTCAATTCCGTGGCCAAGAACAACAGCTATTTCAGAAGAGAGTTTTTTTGATGTATCGATTACCCAATTCAACATTGGTTTTTCCATTATTTCATGCATAACTTTAGGCATTTTTGATTTCATTCTAGTGCCCATTCCAGCAGCGAGTATTAATATTTTCAACTAACACACCTCCATATTAACATTTTTATCTTTATTTAAAGTTACCATATAGTAGCGATAAGTTAATATGTTTATTTTTGTTTTATTTCATCTCAGCTAAACATATTTTTATCAATTCTTCTACAGGTTTATTCTCTGTATCGATTTTTTTAAGAGTTTTTAAGATTTTCCCTCTATCAAAACCAAGAGCTTCTAATGCTTCTATAACATCAGTTGTATTATCATTTACTTGTTTTATTTCATAACCTTCAAACTCGCCTTTTAATTCTGATATTATTCTTTCTGAAGTTTTCTTTCCAATTCCTGGTAAACTTGAAAGCCCTTTTATATCATCATTTTCAATCATCATGGCTATATTTTCTGCATCATTTGTAAAAGTAATTTTTGCAGCTGTTTTAGGACCGATTTTAGAAACTTTTTTTAAAGATTGAAATACCTTTTCTTCTATTTCATCTTTAAAAACATATAGAGCCATATTGTATTCACTCATCTCAAAAGAAGCAAAAAAGTTGTTAAAACTTTCAATCTCTATATCTTTTGTTATTCTAAAAGAAGGAAAAGCCTCTAAAGTTAGAGGCCCTACTTCAATTAATATTGAATCTTTTTCTATATTGATAACTTTTCCTTTGATTTTTTTAAGCATCTTTTTCATCCTTTTTTTCAAGGAGAAGACCTTTGATATAACCAACAAGATATAAAGATCCAGTTACAAAATAATAATCATAACTTTCTTTCATGAATTGTTCAAAAGCTTTTTCAGTATTTTCGATATATTCTATCACTGTTTTAGAATGCTTTTGTATTTGTTCTCTCACATTTTTTGGGTTAACACTTCTATGAGAAGGAACTGAAGTTACTATTATTTTTTCGAAAATAGAAGGTATTTCCTGAACCATTTCATTTATATCTTTATCATCTAAAATACCAATTAAAGCTATTTTCCTAGCAAAAGGAGTGTAAAGAGAAACGGTCTTTTTTAACATTTTAACTCCATCTTCGTTGTGGGCTCCTTCTAAAATAACTCTTTTATTTTTGTATTCTATTAATTCGAACCTTCCTTCCCAGGAATAGTATTTCAATGATTCTCTTAGCTTAACTTCATTTAATTCGTAGTTGTTTTTTTCACAGAATGCTTCTGCAGCTGCCAAAGCAACGGATAAATTATGAGGTTGATAGGCTCCATTGCTTTTGAAAACTAGATCATCATATTTTTTTTCTATACCGGAATAATTTATCATATTCCAATTCATTGAATATCTTGTTTTTGTATAACCAAAATCTTTTTTATATTCAATTATTTTATCTGCATCAACACTGTTAGCTTTTTCTTTTATAACTCTTTTTGGACCTTCTTGAATATCTCCTATTACAACGTAATTATTTTTTTTGATTATACCTGCTTTTTCTCCAGCGATAGCTTCTAAAGTATCTCCCAAAATTTTTATGTGATCTTTTTGGATTGTGGAAATAACAGAAACATCAGACTCTACAACATTAGTAGAATCAAGTCTCCCGCCAAGTCCAACTTCCATAATAGCTAGCTCAACACCATTTTTTTCAAAATATTTCAATGCCATAGCGGTTATTATTTCAAAGAAAGATGGCTCCATATCGGGGTTTGTTTCTTTTAAATTTTGTATTTTTGGTTCTATTTCTTCATATATTTTTATAAATTCATCTTTTGAAATTTGTTGATTGTTAATGTTTATTCTTTCTGTTATAGATACTAAGTGAGGTGAAATAAATGATCCAGTTTTCATGCCTTGACCTGTAAATATTGTTGCTAAAGCTTTTGTTATACTACCTTTTCCATTGGTACCAGCTATATGTATCACTTTGAAATTTTTTTCGGGATTTCCTATAGCTTCCATTAATTTTTTTATTCTCTCTAAACCGAGCTTGATTTTTACGTTACCAGCTCTTTTTCCATACAAAGTATTGACGAGTTCGTCGAAGTTCATTTAATCAATCTCCTTAATAAGCATTTCTAATTTTTTTACTTGATATTTTGCATCTTCAAATTTTATTTTTGCTTCTTCAACAACTTCTGGATCTGCTTTTTCTAAGAAATTTTTATTGTTTAGTTTCTTTTCAAATTTATTTACATCTTTTTCTAATTTTTTTATTTTTTTATTTAATCTTTCTTTTTCTGCCTCGACATCTATCATATCTCCTACAAGAACATATGTTTCAACGTCTTCATCTACATAAGCTGTAGCAGATCTTTCTTTTTTGGAATTTGTGTTTTCAAAAGATTCTAAATTTGCTAATTTAAGAATTTGATCTTGAGCCCCTTCTATCCAGTCGTTATCAGATAATATTTTATATTCTGCTTTAATTTTTTGAGATTGAGGTATATTCATATCAGCTTTAACATTTCTTATTCCTCTTATAACAGCCATTATGTCATTAAATCTTTTTTCTGATTTTTCAAAAATCTCATTTTCATTTAATTCTGGCCATTGAGAAACAATAAGTAAGTTTTCTGACTTTGTAGAAGGTATCGCTTGCCATAATTCTTCTGATAAATAAGGCATAAATGGATGTAAAAGTCTTAAAGCAGAATCAAAAACTTTTACAAGAACATTTTGAGCTATTTTTTTACTTCTGCCCTCTGAGTTTAATCTATCTTTTATAGATTCAATATACCAATCACAAAGTTCGCTCCAAACAAATTCATATATTGCTTTTGCAGCGTGGTTGAAATTATAAGTTTCAATTCCTTCTGAAACTTGTTTTATTGCCTTATTCATCCTTGTTAATATCCATTTATCTTCTAAATGTAGCTCATCATAATTGTATTCTATTTTTTCAAAATCATTTAAGTTTAAAAGAGCAAATCTAGTTGCATTCCAGATTTTATTGGCGAATTTAGAATAAGGTTCAAAAGATTTTTCGTCTAATTTGATATCTCTTCCTTGTGCAGCCAAGATAGATAAAGTAAATCTCATAGGATCTGTTCCGTATTTATCTATTACATCTAAAGGATCGATACCGTTACCCAACGATTTAGACATTTTTCTTCCTTTTTTGTCTCTTACAAGTGGTGTGATAAATACGTGAGAAAAAGGTTTTTGTCCCATGAATTTTTCACCCATCATGATCATTCTTGCTACCCAAAAGAAAATTATGTCAAAGGCTGTAACCAATGTTCCAGTTGGGTAGAATCTACCAACGTCTTCTGTTTTTTCTGGCCAGCCCAAGGTTGAAAAAGGCCAT
>CAZRTN010000043.1:0-4548 GCA_964603015.1 uncultured Thermotogaceae bacterium
ATAAAAAAATTAATAGACAAAGGAAGAAATTTTTTGAAAGCTCCTTGGGATACTCTGGGGGAAGAAGTTTTCTCTGTTGAAAAAACGGATCAAGATAAAGGAGTTAAACAACCAGATCTTGAAAAACCAATTGATGATGAAGCCCTGTTGATTGATTTAGTTTCTCCCGATGAATTTGATTTGGAAAAAATAGACTATGTTGAATTATTAAAAAAAAGAAGAAGTAGAAGAGCATATAAAGATGTAACTATGTCTTTGAAAGAACTATCTTTTTTACTATGGTCAACACAAGGAGTAGAAGATGTTATCAGAGATGGATATGCGACTTTAAGAACTGTTCCTTCTGCTGGAGCTAGACATCCTTTTGAAACATATTTGTATATAAGAAACGTAGAAGATATTGAAAGAGGGATTTATAGATATTCTGCTTTAAATCATAAATTAATACCTGTTAAAAAAGGTGATTTTGATGATGAAATGTTTGATGCCACACAAGAACAAAGAATGACTGTAACTTCTGCAGTTACTTTTATATGGTCAGTAGTCCCTTATAGAACTGAATGGAGATATTCTTTCTTATCTCATAAAGTAATAGCCCTGGATGCGGGACATGTTTGTCAAAACCTTTATCTTTCAGCAGAAATTATAGATTATGGAACATGTGCGATAGGAGCTTATGCTCAAGAAAAAATGGATAAACTATTAGGGTTAGATGGCGAAGAAGAATTTGCTATTTATGTAGCTCCTGTTGGAAAAATAAAATCATGAAAAAATTAAGCAGCTATTTTTTAAAATAGCTGCTTTTTTATCAAACATATTCGTATTTTAATTGAAAGTTTCTTGGGTAAGCCATTACTTCATATTTCATATCAGATAGTAACGCATAATACCATCTTCCATTTATCTTTAAAACCATAGTGTTCCCATGAACTTCCGTCCAATCCATATCGTCTCTTTTAATTTCATAAGAGAGGTTTGCATATACTTCTTGTTCTATTTCATCTGGGGCATACTCTTCTTTGTTTATTGTTCTTATATTTGAGACTTTTAAGTTTCTAATTGTAGGATTCTTATTAAATCTATCTTTACTCAACCATCTTGTATAAGCCTTAAATGATTTCTCACAAACATTTTTAAAGAAATATTTATTCACTATCTCAGCGGAAGAAACGCTCGGATCATGAATTTCACTGTTGTAACCAATAATCAATTCTTTTATTTCTCTTATTTCATCTGTTCTCATAAAATAAACACCTCCGTTAGAATATACACAAAATAACCTTAAAATCCACATTGGCTATTTTAACGCTAACAAAAATAATAACAAAACATCTTCATCAATAATTATAAGAGATTATTATTAAATAGGGATTAAATTCTCTTAATATATATTCTTTTCACATGCTTGAGAAATATAGTACAAATTAAAATAAATAAAACCCCGATAAAATCGGGGTTTTATTTACGGTGTGAGAATCGATTCACCCACCATCATCATAATTTAATAAACACTTAATTATTAAATTACAATATTCATCAAATATTAAGATATATAAGGTTAAAAAGCGGAACTACAATATATTTTAAACAGGTGAATTTTTAATCATTTCATCAAATCTTTTCTTAAGAACAGGATCTTTTATCATAGGCCCAACGCTTTTCATTCTTTCTACTGTTTCTTTCATTTTATCTTTTTTATTTTGTTTGTTATAAAAAAGCATAAGTTTAAAATAAGCATCAAAGAAAAAAGGATTTTCATTGATTGCTGCATTATAAAACTTTTCAGCTTTATTATAATTCTTTTTTTCTTCGTGAATAAATCCTAAAGAGAGCATAACCATATGATTTGCAGATTTATCCTCAACTGCTTTTTCTGCAATTTCTTGAGCTTTTTCATATTTTTCTTTTCTCAAATAACCGTTTATTAAACAATAGATAACCTTTGGATTTTCAGGATATTTTTTATATAAATTCGAGAAAGAATCTATTATTCCCTCATAATCTTCCAAATTTTTATCCAAAATATTGTGATATCTATAATAAACTTCATCATAATCAGGGTATTTATTTAGCAACTTTTTTAGTGTATCTGCTGCTTTTTTATTTTGATTAGACATCAAATAAACATTTGATAATTCTTCATATACTTTTTTCGAGTTTTCTAATTTTTCTGTAGCAGATTTTAATATATCTATAGCTTTATTTATATATGGGTCATCTTTTACTTTTTCTTGATCTAAATCAGATAATTTTATCAAAGAATCTACTATTTCAGAGTAATATATTGGTTCAACTTCATTTAATTCAATTGCTTTCTCTAAATTTTCTACTGCTTGTTCGTGATAACCTTCAAATCTTCTTACAATAGCCATTTTATGGTATGATTCTGAATTCTCAGGTTCTTCTTCAACAGAATTCTTTGCTTCATTTAGTTTTTCATTATAAAGATCTCGAGCTTTATCTTGTTCTTCATTCTCTTTATATAATTCTGTAAGAATGCTCCAAAAACCATATTGATCATAATCTAATCTTCCTAATAACTCTTCATAAGTTCTAATTGCCTCATTAATTCTACCCATAGCTTGATAGGCATTACCCATAAAAAAATAAATTTGTGTGTTGTCAGGATTTGATTTCAAAGCTTTTTTATAAGCTTTTATAGCACCGTTATAATCTCTAATATTCATTCTCATAGTTCCTAACTTTGAGTTTATCTCAAAAGAAAGGTGGTCTTTTTTTAAGGCTTTTTCATAATATTCTATAGCTTTTTCAATTCTCCCTTTTGAATATTCATAATCACCTTTTTGTATAAGTTCTTCTTTTGTCATATAAAAACCTCCATATCATTATTTCTTTTCTATTATAACATTAAAAAAAGAGGATATTTTTAATATCCTCTTTCAATTAAAATTCATTATACAATTTTTTTATTTCTTTTGAATAGTTCTTAAATACTTCAATTATTTTTGGGTTAAAATCATTTGATTTAGTTCTTTGATCTCCATTTAGGATTATATCCATTGTTTTTTCATGTGTAAATTTAGGTTTATACGCTCTTTTTGATCTCAAAGCATCATAAACGTCTACAACACTTACAATTTGTGCTTCTAAAGGAATTTTATCACCTTTGATATTAAATGGATAACCACCACCATTATACTTTTCATGATGGTATAAAGATATATTTAAAGCCATTTTAAAGTATTCATCCTCACCCAATAGTTTATAAGAAAAAGAGGTATGTCTTTTTATTATTTTCCATTCATTATGACTTAGCTTTCCTGGTTTTTTAAGAATTTCTTTTGGGATAAATATTTTTCCAATATCATGTAATGGTGCGAATTCTCTAATATCTTTAATATAGCTTTCATTTTTTCCAAGTTTTTTTGCTACAAAAGCTGATAATTCTCCAACTCTTTGAATATGTTCTCCAGTTTCGTCATCGAATTCTTCAGCAACCATAGACAATTTTTTTGCAAAATTTACATATGCATTTCTAACTGTATTAAAATTAATTTTATTTGACATAAAAGTTTTTGAAAGCGATACTAAGGAGTTAAAAATTATTTTACTTTCTTCTGTGAAAACCTTGTAAGAAGTCTCAGGAATTTCTATCGAAAAATCCATAGATGTGTTTTCATTTATAATCACTCTAGAAATCATCATCTGTTTAAAAGGAGATGTATATTTCTCAAAGTTATTTTTAATACTTTCTGGCATTAAATTTTGATCCATTTTCATTACTTGTTCTAGAGTAAATATTTCTGTGTCTTCCACGGGTAATCTGTACTCTTTTTTTAAATTCATTTTCATTATTTTTTCTTTATCATGACCATAAGCAGTTAAATATATCCATTTTTCATGATCGTATAAAGAGATAGAACCAGTTTCAGCTTCATCAATTATACTTAGCGTACCTTTCAATAAATCATCATAAAATTCATCTATATCTATTTCCTCAGATCCTATTTTAGATACTAAATTTATCATTTGAAATAATTTTTTATTTAATTTATCTGCTTCTTCAGTTTTATGTTTAATGGTTTTTCTCATATAAACTATTAGAAAATAAAGAGTTAAAATAACAACTAAAATAATTGAAAGAGATATTATTATATTTCTGATTAAACGATCTGGTAAAACAGTTTGCTGTGAAACCGTGTATTTGTCCAATATATCGTAATAAATAGAATCCTTATCATTTATTAAATCTTGAAAAGCTGTATCAAATATACTTATAACAGAATTAAGAGTTGGCAAATTTTTTCTAAAAAGAATTTTGAAATGAACAGGAGAGAACATAATATTTGTTCTTTTTAAATTTTCGAAATTTTTAATGTCGTAAAGTCTATTAACCACTGCAACATCATTAATGTCTTCTTCGACTGACTTCAAAACTTCTTTATAACTATCATATACTATATAATTTGCATCAATACCAAAATTCCCCAAAATATTTTTTATTCCATATTCCCCTTCATAAAAAATATCAGTATCCATAACTGCAATTGACTTATCCTTCAAATCTTGAACAGTATTTACAGTATT
>CAZRTN010000043.1:4648-5982 GCA_964603015.1 uncultured Thermotogaceae bacterium
ATTTATAAATATGATAATTATTGAAATTGTAGTGATAATTTTTTTCATAACTAATCATCCTTATTTTTCATTAAATACATCTTAGAATCTGCTTTTCTAATAGCAGTCTCAACGTTAGTGTCTATTTCTGAAATACCAAAGGATATATTCAAATTAGTATTACCAATTTTCTTTTTAAATCTTTCTCTTATTGAATTCATTTTCTCGATTAGTTTCTCTTGATTTTCTAAATTTGAAAAGATTATAAATTCATCTCCACCAAATCTAATTATCGTATCATTTTCGAAATTCTCCAACAATAAATTGGATATATCCTTTAACATTTTGTCCCCGTATTCATGTCCCATAATATCATTAGCAATTTTAAAATTATCTAAATCTGTAAATATGACATTTTTATATGAAAAATCTATTTCTTCAATAACATTTCTATTATACAATCCAGTTAATTTATCTGTTCTGGCTTTTTTTAATGATTCTTTTGTGTTTTCATACATCTGAACATATCTATCAATTAAGGATAATCCAACACCTATAACCCCAATAATGAGACCATAATTTACGTAAAATGGTTGATGAAACATAAATATAGAATTTAATATTGCATGAATCATAGTTATAAAAGAAATTGTCAATGGAGCTAATAAATATTTATCCTTAAATTTCAATAAAAAGTATTCAGCTACAAAAATATTTAAAAGCAAAATATAATTTCCATTTATATATGCTAATTTATAATAATAAGGATCTAAAATAGATACAAAAACTATTATTATTAATAATGTTACTGCAAATAAAATATTAACAAGTTTTGATTTTTTGTTATGAAACTTAATTATTCCTCTTACTATAAATATACTCGCTAAATAAGCAGAAACCATTACAAATTTTTTAAACAACAAAAAATTGAAAACACTTCCTGATGTTGGCCTATAAACAAAGTCAAGCATATATATACCCGTGAATAGTATAGCTAATCCTAAATAAAAATAAGATTTACGAAACTCTTTGTTCGATACTCCAAGTATTACTATTATAAAAGATAAGATTATACTTGAACCAAAGGCAACGTAGAAAAAACCATTGTTGAAAAAATTTGAAATTCCTAATATAAGTAGTGAATCATTTTGTTTAGATAAAAATGGTTCTTGGGATACTCCATAATCATAAAAACCAAATAACTTAATTTTTACTCTGTGAGAATGATTATCCAAATATAAATCAGGAATTTTAACAACATGCTTGTAATTCCAAATATTACCCGTTCGATTAATAATATCTCCAGATTCATAAACTAAATTATCGTCTATAATAACTTGCATTGCTCCGCCATC
>CAZRTN010000043.1:6082-9449 GCA_964603015.1 uncultured Thermotogaceae bacterium
AATCCCCTAAAATAATAATAACTTATATTAATATAATTATAGCAGAAATGTTAAATAAAAAAAACAGACCAAAAGGTCTGTATATTATTAATTCATTCTTTCATTGATTTTATACTCAGTTCCATTTTTTATTTTTTTGACATTCTCAAAATGTTTTGGAAGAATTATCAAAAGCATAGACAAAATAAGATAAGAATCAAAATCAAAGAAGTCTAATAAAGAAGTTATCCAAATAAAAAACACTCCTAAAACTGTACCAACAGCTATATATTTAGTAGAGAAAGTTATTACTGTAGCATAAAATAGAAACAATAACCCTGCAATATAATTTGAAGAAAAAATAACTCCCCAAGCAGTCGCCATGCCTTTTCCACCTTTAAACTTTAGAAATATATTCCAGTTATGTCCTATAACAACAGCAAGCGAAGATAGTATAAGCATCCAACCTGTTAAATCAAAAACATTTAAAGCTAAATAATAAGCCAAAAAACCTTTTAAAAAATCACCCAAAAAGCAAAAAAAACCAACTTTCATTCCACTAGTATATACAGCATTAGATGCACCAACATTCCTGCTTCCAATTTTTCTTACATCTATATTCTTCATAATTTTTGGCATTAGATAACTAAAAGGTATTGCCCCTAACAGATAAGAAACTAAAATACTAATAACCCCCATACAAAATCACCTCTTCAATTTTTTAATACATTATATAATAATATATCAAAAAAACAAATATTGAATTTATGTTAATTTTTGAGTGTTTATCTTAATTATTTTTTAATTTATAATAAACATATATATATTATTATATAAATACCCCCGTACTTGGGGTTAGACAAAGGAGGTAATACTATGGATCATGAAAAAATGATAAAAGATTTCAAGATAAGATTTTTTATTTCGACTATTATTACTATTCCTGTGGTTATTTTAGCTCCATTTTTCCAAAATCTATTTAATTATTCAATCTCTTTTAATTTAGATTATTTAGTAATATTTTCTCTTTCAGCTTTTATATATTTTTATGGTGGTTGGCCTTTTCTGAAAGGTTCTTATAATGAAATTTCAGGCAAAAAACCAGGAATGATGACTTTAATAGCAGTAGCTATTACAGTAGCTTTTGCTTATAGTTCAGCTGTTTCTTTTGGACTAGAAGGTAAAACATTTTACTGGGAATTAGTAACTCTGATTGACATAATGCTTGTCGGTCATTGGATAGAAATGAGATCAGTTCAAGGTGCGTCAAAAGCATTAGAAAAATTAATGAAATTAATCCCATCAGATGCTCATTTAATAACAGAAGAAGGCATTAAAGATGTAAAAACAACTAAACTAAAAAAAGAAGATAAAGTTTTGATAAAACCTGGTGAAAAAATTCCTTCAGATGGGGTGATTTTTGAAGGAGAAACAAATATAAATGAATCTATGGTAACTGGGGAATCAAAACCAGTATATAAATCAAAAGATGATGAGGTAATTGGAGGTTCTATCAATACAGATGGATCTATAAAAATTAAAATATCGAAAACTGGAGAAGAAACATATTTGTCACAAGTAATAGAAATGGTTAAAAAATCACAAAAATCTAAATCCAAAGCTCAAAATTTTGCAGATAAAGCAGCTTTTTGGCTTACGATAATAGCTTTATCTGTAGGTTTCGCAACATTGATTACATGGTTATTAATTGGAAAAGATTTTGTTTTTTCATTAGAAAGAATGGTTACCGTTATGATAATAACCTGTCCTCATGCTTTGGGATTAGCTGTTCCTTTAGTAGTTGCGAATTCAACTTCATTAGCAGCAAAAAATGGAGTAATAATTAGAAAAAGAACACAATATGAAGAAGCAAGAAAAATAGAAGCGATAGTTTTTGACAAAACTGGAACACTCACAGAAGGAGTTTTTAGAGTTAGCGAAGTTATTTCTCTTTCTGAAAAAAATGAAAAAGAAATATCTCAAATATCTGCTTCTATTGAAAATGAATCAGAACATCCTATTGCTCAAGCTGTTTTAAATCATGCAAATGAAAAAAATTTAAGTCTTTTTGACATAAAAGACTTTAAAGCTATCCCTGGAAAAGGAGCGAAAGCTAAAATAGATGAAAAAGAATATAAAATGGTTAGTCAAAAATATGTGGACGAAAACAAAATAGAATACGATGAAGATAAATTAAAAAAAATATTTGAAAGAGGAATGACTTCAGTATTTGTAATTGAAAAAGATAAATTAATTGGTGTCATTGGTCTTGAAGATAAAATTAGAGAGTCTTCTTATGAAACTATAAAAAAATTAAAACAAAAAAACATTAAAACATTTATGCTTACTGGTGATAACGAGAAAGTAGCAAAAAATGTAGCAAACGAAATAAAAATAGATGGTTATTTTGCTGAAGTTTTACCAGATCAAAAATCTGAAAAAATTAAAGAGCTTAAAAAAGATTATAAAGTAGCAATGGTAGGAGACGGAATAAATGATGCACCTGCTTTAACTGAAGCTGATTTAGGTATTGCTATTGGTGCAGGAACAGATGTAGCTATGGAAAGTGCTGATTTAATACTTTCTAAAAGTGATCCTAAATCTATACTCAAAATTTTCGATTTATCAAATTTAACACATAAAAAGATGGTTCAAAATCTTTTTTGGGCAACAGGGTACAATGCAGTTGCAATACCACTTGCCGCAGGTGTTTTATATTCAATTGGTGTAATATTAAGTCCTGCTTTTGGAGCTGCTTTAATGAGTTTAAGCACTGTTATTGTCGCTATAAATGCAAAATTAATGAAATTAGATTAAAAAATAAAGGTCAAGAATAAATTTTATTCTTGACCTTTTTATTATTCTATTTTGATTTCCTAGTTGGAAAAACTGATCTTATCATGACACGTCTTTCTTCTTTATGAAAATACCCTTCTCGAACATTTTTAACGTCTTCATAAGAAATAAAAGCCTTTGGAACATATTCATTTGCTAAATTTTCATACAATCTGATCTTTTTTCTAGAAATAATACTATATATAATATGTGCTGTTCCATCTTTTCCTTGAGCATCAACTACCGTTACTCCAAAACCGTTCTCTCTTAGAACACTAATAAATTCTGTTGGATCTTTTTTAACAATAAGCCTTAAAGCTATTTGCCCAATAGCAAGCTTATCTTCAATCATTATACCTATATAACTTCCAGCTGAAAAACCAGCAGCATAAGCAATTATATAAACTATATTATCTACTCTATTTATAACCTGAGCAGCCACAAGTAACCATATAATCACTTCAAAAAAACCTAAAATTGCTGCTTGACCTTTTCTCCCTTTAGATACTAATATTATTCTTGTTGTACCAAGAGAAACATCCAGTATCCTTGC
>CAZRTN010000043.1:9549-11093 GCA_964603015.1 uncultured Thermotogaceae bacterium
TTCTTCCCAAACTTTCTCACCCCAAAATAATGGTGCTTTTGTAATATTTATTTTTTGATTCTCATTATATATATCTCTACTATTCATTCTAAACATTGTAATATTATAAAAAGATGATATTACAATAAAACCTATAATTATTAACAATACAATCCATAATAATTTCTTTTTCATACATTATCCCTTTCTTTTAATACCTCTTCGATTATTTTTTCGAACCCTTCTATATAAGGTGTGTTATTTAGTACAGATTTCTTCAAGATTTCAATATAATCAACATATTTTTTGTTATCTGGATTTTCTAAATCTATTTGTTTATGTATAGCCATTATCAAAACTAATTCTCTAAACTTAAAAATTTCTGGTAATTTGTAAAGCCATTTTTTATCAATATCGTTCTCTTCAAAATAACCTTTCATAAAACTATTGAAAAAAGTTTTAGAAAAATCAAATCTTTCTTTTTTATTTTCAATCGGGATAAACCTTATTGCATAAAAAATTGGCATGGCTATATCATGAATAAAATAATGATAAGTTGCATCATCAAAATCAAACATATATAAATCATCACCATCATACATAAAATTGGCGTGATGAAGATCAGAATGTATTAACCCATAAGATTCTCTATCTTTTGGATACCCTTTAATTTTTTCAAAATATTCATTATACATACTTTGAAATTCTTCATCTTTAACTATTTCTGGGGTATAAAATGGGTCATCATACCATTCATACCTTTTTATTTTTTCAGGTGGGTTGTATTCTTTTACAAACCTATTCATCTTCCCTAATGTTTTTCCCCACTGAAAAAATAGATTCTCATTCCAATATTCTGACTCCCTTTTAACGAATTCACCTTGAGCTTTTTCAAAAAGAACTGCAATTTCATCTTTAGTTTCAAAATATTTTTCTCCATTTGGAGCTGATTCAACTCCACATACGGTTAACCCTTTGGCTTTCAAAAAATTAACAAAATCAATTTCACCTTGAACATCTTTTTTACTCTTGATTTTTTTACTCCCAATTCTTAAAATATGTGGTCGATTATTGTATTTAACTTCATAAACATCGTTCATAAAACCACCAACAAAATCAACTTCTTTTTCTTTCAGTCCATAACCATCCAAAAAATACTTGTTTGGGATTTTCTCCATCTTCCCATCTCCTTTTTATCTTTTTACCAACCATTTCAATTTTAGCATAAAAAAATAATCATAGTATAATGGTATAATAGAAGATAAGATATTATAAAGAAAGGATGGGATTTAATTGAAAATTGGCATCATGCAAAAATTTATGAAAGAGAATGATTTAGAAGCAATACTGCTTTTTAACACAGAAGATTCAACACCAAGTATGTTCTACTTAACGGGATTTGCTGGAAATGATGGAGCACTAATAATCACTCAAACAGACGCTAAAATCATCGTAGATTCAAGATACACTGAAGAAGTTAAAGAAATACTAACAGATGAAATTGATTTAGTAAAAACTGGTAGTAAAAACATTTATGAAGCTATTGAAGATGAAATAAAAAATGT
>CAZRTN010000044.1:0-5492 GCA_964603015.1 uncultured Thermotogaceae bacterium
AATTTCGTTTAATACCTGTTAAACGAACCTTTTTGTTCGCTTTTTGTCCTCTTTTTTGATATATTAAGAAAGTTGGGTAGGATAAAAGAGGTGGTTAATGAAACAGAGTTTCATGAAAACCTACCCAACTTTGAATTTAATTATCCAATAATATTGGATTATTATATAGTTTACAATTTTTATTATAACATCTTCCAATAGTTTCCATACCTATATCTTTTGTTATAATTTTATTACAATTTTGACATCTTTTTTTTTCTAACATTTTCAATTAATTTTATTTTATTATCTATATTTTCTATTTCTTTATTCTTATTTGCAACATATCTTTTAATTTTCTGTGATAATTTTTCTCTATATCCGTACAAAATCTTCAACATTGTTTCCTGGTCCAATTTCATCCTCCAAAAAATTATTTGCTTTAATAAATCCTTTTCTTGTATCTCTTTCTTTTTTTACCATTAATGTTCCACAATCAAGACATTTGTAAATAAATGTAAATCTAAATTTTTTATTTTTAATTATTGGTGTAAAAGTACATAACACTCTATGTTTACCACAAAAATCACACCAATATTTTTTTTTATTTTTTTGAAGATTCATATATGGTATAAAAGATTTCATTATTAATCGCCTTTAATTCTTTTCTTTCTATAAACAGCATCTATAAAAATAAAAGCCTTACCTGCAACTACATTAATTAATAAAGCTATTGAGGACCACCATAAAGCATCACCTGCTTTAATTAAAAAGTAATCAAATGCTACCATTTTTTATCAACTCATAATCTTTTTCAATTAAAATTCTAATCCTAGTAGATAATTTATATCCTTTAGATTCAAGCATATTTTTATAACTATTCCAAATATCATTATCTACTGTTATTGTTTTTTTTACTGTCATTTTGTAAATACCTCTCAAATATTTCCATTAATTTTTCTTTTGTCATTGTCTTAAATTAAACTCACAATCTTCTTTTTTACATGTGAAATTAATATATTCACGAGTTTTCATACCTTTTTTTAATTTTCCACCACAAATAGGACATCTTTTTTCAGGCCAAACACCTTTTTTCCATAATTTAACTTTAATTTCTTTCCATGTCATATTATTTACACCTTTTACGAAGTCTATCTATTTCTACATTTTGCAATTCATTTTCAATTTTTAATGCTTCTAGATCAATACTAACTTTATTTATTTGTTCTTTAAAATGTTCTTCTTTCTTATCCAAATCAACATAAAGTAAACTTACCATATCTGTCAATCTGTTTAATCTTACATACATTTTTTCTAATTCCTTTTCCATTGTTTACTGATCTCCATATTCCAAGTTTCTTTATTTTTACCATATAATTTTCCATTACTTACTATTATCATTGTAAAAACCCTGCTTTTCTTAATTCTTTAGTTAATCCTCTACTCATACCAACTGTTTTATATCCTCTCTTTTTTTTTAACCATCTCATTAATAACACCTTTTATTTATTTGTATTTATTATTAAACACAATTACTATATAAATGTTTCGGTTTTAACAATATATATCTGTATATATTTAATTCCTCAATATATATCTGTATATATTTAATTTCTCAATATATATCCGTATATATAGGTATATACATTTTAATCCCCCACACCCTCGTAACCTGGTTTTTTGTGCTTTTTTCGCCATATTAAGTAGTTTTTATAGTCAATTCCAAGTAATTCTGCAAATTGTTTAGCTGATATTTGTAATTTTTCTGGTAACCAAACTATTTTCTCTTTCAATTCTCTGTATCTACGTTCACTAGCTACTTCTTTGGTTGATTTTGAATCCTGAAACATCCTACTAACAGCATCATTCTTTTTTTGTTCATATTCATCTTGTGAGACAATATTCATATAATCTTTAGTGAACCTGCCAAAGAAATTTCTAAGATGATACATTTTTTTATGATTACGATAATATTGATCTAAAAAATAATCTTTCTTTTTCTTTTCATAGAAATAAAAATAACCTCTTTCAAGATCATTAGGTGAATACACATGAAACCACATCTTACATCTATCTTCAGTAACATATCTGTTTAATTTATAGATTTTAGGCACTAGGAATATAAAGAAATGACCTCTACTTCTAGTAGTCATTAATGTTTTTATAAGATTAGTTTGAACAGACCTCATATGGTCTTTACTTAACCCTTCAAGTGCAGCTTCATCCCAGATAAGAACTTCTTGAGTTGAAGTTGTAGCTTTTTTCATTAATTCTTTTATATCAAAAAATATATTGTTTTGCACAGAAAATTCTTTTCCTGTTTTCCAAGCTAAATATTTTCCGATACCCCAAGAAAAAGTAGTCTTACCTGAACCTTCATCGCCATCAATAATAAATAAATTATCCCATTTATGTTTCTGTCTTATTATAGAAAAATCAAGAATGGTTTTTAACCATCCATCTAAATAATATTTTTTATCTGTTACATCTTTCATTTTATCAAGCACCACTTTTTTTACTAACTACATCTTTTACTGTCTGCATATAATTCTCTGCTTTTCTCATTAGTAAACCTTCTTGATGTGATTTGTACATGTACCATAAAAAAACTTCATATAAATCATCCCAACCTTTTGTTTCCTTTAATTCTTTCCTTTTCTGTTGTGATTGTTCTTGAAATTCTGTTCTTAGTAAAGGTTCTACTTCAGCAATAAAAGAATATAGATATGTCTTGAATAATTTTGTATAGTTTGGATTAGCCACTGTATCATGGATATATCTAATTATCTTATCTATACGTTCTAATGTTGCAAAAGATTGGTCAAATTCATATGTCTTAGGTTGATAATCCATTATTCATCACTCACTTTTTCTTCTGGAATTTTCTCTTCAACAATTTTATCTTTCTTTGTGTTTTCATACAATAAAGCATCTATCTTTTTATTAATGTAATCTGGGTGTTTACTCTCAGTCTTTTTTTCATTCTTGAATACATTTATGTATATTCTTGACTTTTTATCTCTGATAGCTTCATGTGCCAGTCTAAAAGCTGTGCCTGTTGGTATGCTTACACTTAGGTATTTATCTTTTTCCATTAATATGCACCCCAAAAACCAGATACAAAACCTATTACAAAAAATATTAATGTTAAAAGTAAGTAATGGCCAAGAAACAACCAAAAACTATCCCAAAAACTTACATTAACTACTTCATCTAATTCTATCATGTCGCCATCTGTATCTTTTTCCTGTCTTGTTATTTTTATTTTCATTTTTTATCACCTTCAATAATATAATACTCTTGGCCCATATATTTAACTTCACTGCAATGTGCTACTCTAGTTCCACCGTAACCACTTCCACCACATGAGCCATGAGTATGTATTTTTTTACAAAGTGGGCAGATGATTTTAATATGTATCTCATCAACAAAAAATGGTTTAACTTTTTTCATTTCAACACCTTCCAACTATTTGGAGTATTTTGAAATAAATAACCTTTCTCTTTCATTTGAATTAAATATTCATATACATATTCATCATTCCAACCCAATTCGTCTGCTATCTCTTCTGTCCTAGCACCATTATGACTATTAATTTTATCTATTTTTTCTACTAATTTTAAAAAATCTTCAATCTTAATATTTGCTTTTGATTCTTTTTTTTCTCTTTTATTCTCAGTTTTTATTTTCTTCTGTGGTTCTTTAAATTTAATTCCTTCCCAAACTCTTTCATAATCTCCATCACCAATTTTTTTTCTATCATCCACTACACCGAAATTATTTTCAAGATGTGCCTTAATATTACTATCACTTGTCCCTCTAACATTATGCTTTCTATGATACTTCATATATACTCTACGCAAATCCTTCTTAGAAATATAACCCTCTGGTTCTTCTTCTAACATATCCATACAGAAAGCAGCGAAACTATCTGATTTTCTTATCCAAAAATCTTTAACATCAGCTGTTCCTTGTGAATATGAAAAATCGCCTTTACTTAGAATTTTTTGTAATGAATTTAAAGCTTTATTTAAAAGCCCACTCATCTCATCTTCAGAAGTGATTTTTTCTATTACTCTTTCATCTCTAATTTTTAAATTACTTTTATTTTCAGCTTTTTTATATTCTGACCTTTTAACGAATTTGTAAGGGAATTCAAATAAATCCCATCTACTCCAAAAACCATAACTCATATCATATACTCTAGGAAGTTCATTACATGCGAAAAATTGTTTAGAATAATTGACAAAATGTAAATCAGTTAGATATTTTCTTTTTGCACCTAATGGGTCACGACCTACTACCTCTTTAAATAAACCTGTATCTTTCAAAGATGTACTAGATAAATCACCTGCAATATTAACTAACTTACCATGCATCTCTGATACACTTGTAGAATTATGATGCATTTGCCCTAGACTAACAGAACATACATTATTCATTCCTACAAAATTTTTAATAAGAGATAAGGTCTTTCCTTTACCATTTCTTCCATCCCCAACAAACATAGTAGCTTTTTCAATAAAATGCTCCTTCCAAAGACAATAACCTATCTTTTCATATAATACTTCTTTATCTTCTGGATACTTTAAAACTTCAGATAAGAATTTATCTATATTAGGACATTTCTTACCAGGAACATATTTAATAGGTAATTTATTAAAAAATATTTTATTAGGAGTAAAATTTTTCAGTTTTTTTGTTCTAAGGTCTAATATCCCATTCCTTACTGGTATTTCATCAACATATTCATTATTAAAAAATCTATCTTCATCTATTGTAGTATCAGCAGATATTTTTTCAATCACATACTCTGCTCTTTTCTGTGTGTATTCTACACCCATAACATAACGACATATTTCTCTTATTGTTGTTTTTCCATGTGGTTTATATATCCCATCATCATAATACCACATTTCTGACTTTTGATCATTCTTAACTGTATATATAGAATACTCCTCTTTGATTTTTTCTGATATTAATTCTGATGCTAATTGATATTGACTAACTTTTAAATATTGTTGTACTATTTCTGTAATAGGAGTAAAAATAGTATTTCTTTTTTTCATATCTTCAATCTTAAAAATATAATCAATAAATGTATTGTTCTTACTTTCATATATTACTTTTTTAATTTTTTCTTTCTGTTCTTGAGAAAATGTTTTGTAATTTTTAAAAAACTCTTCAAAGGTATAAACTTCATTATTATTATTAATTTTATTTAATACAGATATAATCCATTGGACTTCCAAATCATATGATTGTTCAGAAGCCATATTATTTATCCTCTTTTTCTGCATTATCTAAAAAAAATTTTAGACTTTCTTTCATTGTAATTTTATTTTTTGATGCGTAAATTTTTAATCTTGTGTGAAGATCATCATCAATCCAAACAGGTTTTTGTTTTGTCATGTTTAAATTTTAAAAATAAGGTAGTATATAAATTTTTCTATATTTATTATATTTATTATATTTTAGTGTGGATTTTTCCATACTAAAAAACATTATGACAG
>CAZRTN010000044.1:5592-6767 GCA_964603015.1 uncultured Thermotogaceae bacterium
AAAACAACAGGTAGAAAATATAGTGAATTATCAAGACAAGTAAGATTATCTTCTGTACCTTCAGAAAAAAGATTTGTTAAAAGTGGTTCTGGTTATATTGATACCGAAAAAAAACAAACAATAACAGCAGAAGAAAAAAAGAAACGTGAAGCAAGAGCAAAATTCATGACCAATGAAAAAAGATTTGTTAAAAGTGGTTCTGGTTATGTTGATACAAAAAAAAAACAATCTATTTCTGAAAGTGGTAGAATACAAAGAATAGTAGAAGAAGAAGAAGCAAAAGTTTCTAAAAAATTTGCAGAAGAAACTACAAAGCCAAGAATAGAAACAAATAAAGCAGGTAAATCTTATTTAAGAATACCTGCTGAACCATCAATATTAATGACACAATTATCTGCTGAATTTGCAAAAAGAAGTCCTGAATATCAAGAAGTGGTAGCAGAAAGGTCTTATTCTAGATATATTAGACCAGAGATTGAAGAAGAATTAAAAAAAGAAGTTAAGAAATCAGAAGAAAGACTTAAAAAAGCAAAAACAGAAAAAGAATATAATCGTATAAAAAAACAAGAAGAAAAAAGACTTGAAACCAAAAGGAAAGAATTAGAAAAAAAATATAAAACCGATGTTTCTGAATTTGGAAAACAATTTAGTACATCAGTATATACGAAAACTGAAGCAAGAAGAATACAATTATCTAATATTAGATCAAAACGTAAAGAAGCAAAAAGACAAGAACTTAGAGATATTAGTCTATTGGAAGCTGTTGTACCAGATTTGGTTTATCCTGGTGAAAAACCAAGTAGACAAAAATTTTTTAAAGCAGGTTATTTAGCAGGAAAAGATGATAAACCAATCAGAAGAATAATATTAAGAGGTGCAGGTTTTGCTAGAGGTGTACAGACAGGGATAGAAAGTATTCCAAGATTTGTTATAGAAAATCCTTTAGAATCTTCAGCGATTGTAGTTGGTTCTTCTATTATAACATTATTTCCACCATCTGCACCAGGAGTGGCTGGTGTTGTAGGTTCGGTTGCCACAGGTACAGGTTTAGGATTAACAGGTTTATATGCAACTCAAAGAGGAACACAAATATATCAATCACCAGATAGATTTAGAGAATTTTCTAAAATTGTTGAAGAAGATACACCAGCTTTTGCATTAGCTGGAGTTGGTGG
>CAZRTN010000044.1:6867-10847 GCA_964603015.1 uncultured Thermotogaceae bacterium
TAGAACTAGATACTTACCAGAAGATAGATTTGGAAAACCATATAATCCTAATAGAGAAGTAATAAGTGAAAGATACCCAGAGATAGGATTAAAAATAGATAAAGTTGGTAAAAGACCAGGTTATGATTTACCTTTGAGGTTGGGTAAAGGTTCACAACAATTTTACGCTTCTGAAGTTGAATCTGCATCTGCACGTTTTATTAGTGAAAGACAATTAACTTTACGAGGTGTACCTGAAAGGCCAGTATATGATGTATTACAACCATATAAAAGACAGAGAGCATCTAGTTTTGAAATAAGAGAACCTACAATTTTTGAAAAAGTACAAACAGCTGTACAAAGAGGAGAGCAGTCTATTTTGAAATTTGAAAGGCCTGTACCAGAAAGAGCAAGAAGATTATTTCAAAGGAGACCAAGTTTAAAGGGGACAGATAGATCTATTCAAACAAGATTTGAACTTGATAATTTTCCTATAGATACAAACCATTTTTCTTCTTTAAACCCAACTTCTTCTTTAAAAACAATTAGGAGAAGGAATATATTAAAAATTAGGGGTAAGAAAGCACAAAGGTCACCTATTTCTGAATTATTACCAGAACCATCAGAGATATTTTCAACAAGAACAGGTAGAGTAAAAATAAAAAGTAAACCAAATAGTGAAATTATAAGTAGTAAGATACCTGAAAGAATTGGTAGAATTAAAGTTCCTAAATCAAATGTATTACCTAATTTTAGGTTAGGAGTAGCACCAATAATTAAATCAGGAAGTGCTAATATATTATCTTCTAGAGATACAATATCATTTAAATTAGATACAAATATTAGAACTGACTTAGGTGTTGATACATCATTAGATGTTGGACTTAGGTCTGACTTAGGTGTAAATCAGAAATTAGGTATTGATCAAACTACAAAACTTGATCAAACTTTTAAACTTGATCAAACTTTTAATTTTGGAACACCATCCTTTGGTATTGGAAAACCAAAAACTCCTTCATTTCCAATTAACCCACCAAAACCACCAAGAAGACCACCTACAAAAATCCCAGGTGTATTTGGTGGTTCAACAATTAAAAGGGGTTTTTCAAGAAGAGGTAGACGTAGGAAATTACCTAAAGGTTTTGTTCCATCATTAGCAAACATTGACCCAGCATTAAGAAAAATAGTGAAAGGCAAAACTCCTAAAGGACCTTTTGGTCCTGGATTTAGACCAATAATTATGGATATATAAAATGGAAGAACAATACACAGAATCAACAAATAATCAAGATACACAATTCCTACTTAAAAGGATAGACCCATCAGAAAGTAATGAAGCATTAAGGCGTAATTTAATGGGTGAAATAAAAGAGAATAAAGAGTGGGTTAGATATGGAGAACCAACTGTTAGAGATAAGAAACTATTAGGGCAGATAATTGGTATGGTAGAAAGATATGTTAATCCAGAGATTAGACTTGCTGATATATCACATGATAAAGCTATGGAATTTTCAGAATCTTTTCATATACAACTTAATGACCTTTTACTATTAAAGGGTTATGAAGAAGTGGAAGAAGCTGTAACTGATGATATGACAGAAAAACAGAAAGAAACTAAGATAGACCCACAATATCATCTTCAGTTGGTAGATTCACTTTCAAGTTATATTTATGGTAATTTGACACGAGCAGTAACAGGGACAGAAGCAAAATTAATAGGAAAAATAGTTAGAATAAACGAAAATGTTAGTAACCCAGAAAGAAGAAATGGGTTTATGAGTTTATTTAATAAAAATTAAGGTGAAGTAATAATGGAAATAATAACTATAGTAGCAATTTCAATAACAATAGTAGCAATTTCAATAGTAATGATACATAAATCAATATACAGAAGAAAAGCATACTTTTTGAAAATAGATACAGACCAAGAAGGTAATGACAAAGTAATCTTCGCAGAAAAACCAAAATCATATAGGATTGTATCAGAAGATAAAAAGACTAAAGTTCATATACCAGGTCTTAAAAAAAAGATACCTTTTGATGAAAACCAACTTAATCCAAGCCATCATAAAAACTGGGGTGGTGTTATTGCACAGAAAGGCGATGTATGTTTTTTTTGTGATTTAAAAATAGAAGATGTAGATGAAAGTAAAAAATTATTATTAAAACCGATACCTTATGATCAAAAGGTTAATTATGCAGAAACATTAAAACAAGGACAAAAGAAATTTACCCCTATGAAAAGTTATTTGATTGCAGGTGGTATTTTTGTAGTTGCTATGATAATTGTATTTTTAATGTTTTATTTTGCTTGGGAAAAACTTCCTGAGATTGCAAATAAACTTCCAGACCCAAAACAAATGGAAACAGTTGCTGAAACAATTAAAGAACTTGCAAAAGGAAAATGAATAAAAAAACATTAATTTTTGGATTTGTATTTTTATTTCTTATTTCTAGTTTTACAATTGCTGTTCCACCTTCAGATACAATAAATAATTTTTATACTCAAGAAGGAGGGCCAATTAATATAGAATACCCAAATATATTATATTATGCAGAAGGTGAAGAGATTTTTAACTTCCATGTTTTTGATGGAGAAACAGGGTTAATTCTTAATGAAACACAAGTGTCTTGTTCAGTAAAAGTATATACTGCAAAAGGATATGAAGTATACTATGAAGAAGAACTTACTACGACAGATGGGTCAATAGATACATTCCACGCAAGAACTAATTTATCTAAAGGGAAATATGAAGGTCTAGCATATTGTTATAATTCTACCGATGGAGGTTATGTTTCTGCACAAATTTTTGTGAATAATAATGGTTACGACCCTAATATAGATAGTAATTCAATCTGGATATTAATATTTACTATAATAATATTTATAGTTGTTATTTTCAAAGCGAAATCCATAGTTAATAATGAAAGTATTGTTGCACCTTTTAGATTATTTTTTGGAGGTATAACTACATTATTACTATGGGGATTAATGGGTATTATGGTTGAGGATTCAATTTATACTGGTTATTATGCTTTAACAAACACAATATATACTATTTTCACTTATGTTTCATTTGCATTTATATTGGTTGCATTTATATTATCATTATGGTCTTTTATCCCATGGATTGTAAAAATAATTGGTGAGTTGATGCGTAAATGGTAAATCGTAGAACAATGTTACCTAAATTTTTAACTGAAGAAATGGAAAAGATAGCAAAAGAAGAAGGTCTTAATTTAGATAAGACAGATGACAGAAAAGCAGTTTTTTATATGCTTAGGAAATATTCAATAGCAGGTCGTGGAAAAATGAAGGGGGATAAAGATTTTAGGCTTTTTAGGTAAGAAAGGACAAGCAAATATGTGGTATATAGTTGGTGCTATTATGTTAATATCTATTATGTTACCAGTATTTAACATTTTTATGGATACAATGAATACATCTATTCAACAATCAACTGATGTTGAAAAAGCTCAGGATTCAACCCAAACACTTACTGATGGATTTAGAAACTCATCAGATATAGTATTTGCAACAGTATTTTTTGCATTATATATAGGTGCAATAATATTAGCATATTTTATAGATACAGACCCTTTATTTTTAATAGCAGGTATAATAATCCTTATATTAATATCATGGGTAGGGATGTATTTTGCTGATGCTTTTTATGATATATCAACAGATGATACTACATTAGGTAATGAAATACAGACAAATTTTCCTATTATGAAATTTATAATGAGTTATTTTTTAGAAATTAATTTAGTATTATTAGCAATAGTTGGTGCGATCACATATGGTAAATTAACATGACATATAAAAAACTAATACTCTTCGGACTTGTATTTTTATTAATGATAGCTTCTGCTTCTGCAATAAACTACCAACCTAATAATTATGAAAATGATATAATCAACCCTTTCAACACAACAGACCTTAATTCTGATGGAACTGATGAATGGTTCTATGCTTATATAAATGGTAGCAGTCCAGG
>CAZRTN010000045.1:0-2118 GCA_964603015.1 uncultured Thermotogaceae bacterium
ACATTATCTCAAAAAGATACATATGAAGTTGAAATAAAGAGGAATGATTAATATGAAAAAAATAATCTTTTTATTCATCATTTCACTTTTACTATTTACTACTGTTTTTTCACAAGATTATTTTGTATCTGCTTTTCAAACTGATATTAGAGAAGTATTAAGTACTTTGTCTTATGATACAGGTATACCAATAATAATGGATCCAAATATATCAGGGGTACTTACATTAGAATTTGAAAGTGATGATTTAGAAGAAATAATGGATTTAGTTTTAATGCCATTTGGTTTTGCATGGAAACATTATGAGGATTATATTTTGGTAGGTATACCAGATCATGCATCTGATACAGCTGTTTATTTAAATGAAAATTATATGATGAAAACAAGGAACTTAGATGCTAATGATATTGTTTCTTTGCTTCCTGATTATTATTCTCATTATGTAACATTTAATGAGAATATAACAGATTTTGTTACGATAATAGCCCCTCCTAACCTGGCTGGCGATATAGCAGAGCTTATAATGAAAATTGATTCTCAATACTATACATTAACTTATTCAATAAAAGCTATTCAATTAGATAAACAAATCTTCTCTGAATGGTTTATATCGGAATTTCAATTTGTAGATGCTACTTCTCAAGATGGGGTTTCAGGAATTTCCATAGTAGACAATATTTTTCAAATAGTAGAAAGTTTTGGTGCTCAAAGGTTAAATTTAGTTTTAAATAGAGCGATAGAAAATAATATAGGAGAGATAGTAGCTAATGTTTCTCTTAAAACTATGCTTGGGAATTCAACAACAGTTTCTGGAAGACTAACTGATACTGTTAGTGATGAAGAAGATACTGATTATATGGGTTTTATAGTTACACTGATGCCTTATACATTAATAAATGATAATGTAAAAACAGGGGTAAGTATAGAATTGAAAGATCTTAGAGAAATTAACGAATTAAATATGTATTTAGTTGGTAATATGCAATCAGTTGTTGACTTAAGACTTTATGAAGAGAACTATGTGGCATCTTTTGATTATAAATCAAGTCAAAATAAAGATATTGGAATACCTTTAATATCAAAAATACCCGGTTTAGGTTCAATTTTTTCTAGAAAAATTCAAGTCGATAAAGAACATAAAATAATATTCTTAATTGAATGTAATGAAATCAGGGGTGAGAAATTTGAATAAAAAAATATTAATTTTTATCATTCTGATAATATCTTTAATTTCATTTACAAATGAAATTAAATTCGATTTTTTGAATACAGATTTAAAAGATGCTTTGGATGATATTGCTTCCGCTGCCAAAGTAGAAATAATATATTCCGAATATGTATCAGGGGAAATAAATTTATCTATAAACACAAGCAATATCGAAACTGCTTTGGAGTTATTGCTTTATGGAAAACCCTATTTTTATAAAAAATATTCGGAAAGGATATATTTAGTTGGAGACTATAGGGAGAGAAATAATATAGCCAATTATTTATTAGAACCCAATGTAATAAAAATGGGTAATATTACAACCAATTCAATTTCTGAATTATTAAATTTATATTCTTCAAGAGTGAAGTATTTAAAAGACTCAAATGTTGTCATAGTTTATGGGAAAGATGATGTAGCAATGAAAATTATTAAATTGATAAAAGATATAGACAACAACAGTTTTACAAATAAGATTCTAACTGTAAATGTTATAGAGCTTTCTGAAGTTCAATGGAGAGTAAAAGAAGCCAGTAATATCAGAACTAATTATATAGTTGGTAGAGAAATTGGAGTCAATTATGAGTTTTTGAATTTTGAGGAAAATTTAAGATATAACTATTACAATATATTCAAACATGAAAGTCATTTATACTTAAGTCTCAATGGGAAAAATATTGAAATTAATGTACAAGAGAACGAAGGCTTTAATTTGGAATTGTCAGTTGAAGGGTCTGTTGATATGGATGTTGATCTTAACAATTCTCAAATGAATACACCTATATATTATTTCTATAACACATCAAATAAATATTTTATGATTGTTTTAGGTATATATGAAAAAAGAGATTATATAAACTATTTTCAAGAAGTTCAAAAAAATTATATAGGTTTAGAATATGAGTTCAACA
>CAZRTN010000045.1:2218-10830 GCA_964603015.1 uncultured Thermotogaceae bacterium
GTTAGTAATATAAACTTCGAGACAAATAATCTCATACCTACTTTTAAAGAGATATTTTATGATATGTATTTAGGTTACGAAAATGATATAATGAAATTAGGCGTTGGGAGCGAATTTATTCTTGCAACAACTGATGTGAAAATCAACCCTTATATTGATTCAAGATTTTTTTACTCTTTTAATTATTTTAAACTAACTGGAGAAATCTCTTATATTATTAATAAAGGGTTTAGAGTTAATACTAAGATATTATATAATTTTTAAAACGCTCTTTTGAGCGTTTTTTTATTGATGGAGGTGGAGCTGTGTATAAAGTTTTAATTGTAGAAGATGATAAATCCATTTCAAGATTGTTAGAGTTGGAATTAAAGCACGAGGGATACGAAACACAGATAGCAAATGATGGGGATGAAGCAATAACTTTTTATGAAGATTTTAAGCCAGATATTATATTATTGGATATAATGCTTCCTGTTAGAGATGGTTTTGAAATAGCTGAGATCATAAGAAATTATGACAAGGATATAGGGATTATAATGTTAACAGCAAAGGGTGAGCTTGAAAATAGAGTTGAAGGTTTAAAAAATGCTGATGATTATGTTGTAAAACCATTTGAAATTGAGGAAATCCTTGCAAGACTTGAAGCTCTTTTGAGAAGATTGAACAAAGCTAAAAAGAATTTAAGTGTAGATGGAATAAGTATGTATTTAGATAGAATGCAAGTATATGTGAACGATGAAGAAATACATTTGAGCTTAACAGAATTCAATATTTTAAAAACACTTATGATCAACAAAAATATTGTAGTTTCAAAAGAAAAAATCATGGAAGAAGTTTGGGGCTATAATGATGAAGATAATAAAAATATAGTAGAAGTATATATGAACTATCTTAGAAAAAAATTAGGTGAAGCATCAAAATTTATTAAAACAGTTAGAGGTGTTGGATACGTTATTCGAGAAGAATGAAAATAAAAAATCTGCGGTTTTTCAACAAACTTTTATAATCACTATAACAACATTTTTATTAACCTCAATAGTCATTTTATTATTGAGGTTTATAGTTATAGATATTTCTATGAATACATATGGGAAAATGTTTATAAATGAGATAAGTCCTCAATATTTAGAAAAAACTAAAAATCCTCCTCAAAATAATGAAGAACTATTAAATTCTTTAATGAGTGATTCTGATATTTTTAGGAGAAGTCTATTATCTAATAAGATTGTAATAATAGATGGAAATGTTATGTCTGATCCATATAATATCATATACGATGGGTTTAAAATAGATAGTATACCTTATCTTTATAAAACAAATAATAAATATTTTATATTTGTTGGTCTTGAAATATTCCAAAATAAACTTTTAATTATTGGTAGTCCTTCTTTGGAATTTACAGCTTTAATAGAAACATTTGATAAAGTTGCTATAATTGCTATATTTTTATCATCTCTTTTCTCCTTAGCAATTTCCTATATACTTGCAAGAAGGCTTTTAAGACCTACATTGACTATTTCCAGGCAAATATCACAAATTGATGCCAACTCAATAAGTCAGAGAATACCAGAACAAAATACAATAGAATATCAAAATCTTTCGAACAAATTGAATTCAATGCTTGAAAGAATTGAAGATGCCTTTGATGTTCAAAAACAATTTGTTTCTGATGTTTCACATGAGTTGAGAACCCCCCTTACTTCTATAAATGGTTTTGTGAAAATGCTTAAAAGATGGGGATTGAAAGATGAAAAGATTTTAAATGAATCAATAGAAAGTATAGAAAATTCAACTGAGTATTTAAAAGACATGGTTGAAAAATTATTGATTCTAACAAAACCTGATTATGAAATAGAGTTAAAAGAACAAAATGTCGAATGTATAATAAAAGAAACTGTTGAAATTTTCAATAAAAACAAAGAAAAATTTGATATAAAAGGAGAAGATTTTACAGTTAAAACTTCTGAAGAATATATCTCTATAATTTTAAAAGTAATAATAGAAAATGCCTTAAAATATAATTATAATGGCGAAAAAATAGATATAATTTATGAAAAAGGCAAAATAAAAATAAGAGATTACGGAAAAGGAATTACGGAAGATGAAATAAATAATATATTCCAAAGGTTTTATAAAGGAGATAAATCTAGAAGTTCAAAATCTCATGGGTTAGGATTATCCATAGCAAAAAAATTAGCAGATAAATTAAATCTAAAAATAAATGTTGAAAACAAAGATGTTGGTGTTCAATTTAGTTTAATCTTTGATGATTACAAACTATCTTAATAATTTAATTAATTCAAGTTAATATAATTAATATAGAATTGAAGAAAGGTCGGATAACCGGCCTTTTTTCAGTATTTTTTTATTATATGAATTTTAGGTGATAAAAATGATTTATTTAGATAACAATGCCACAACAATTATGTATGAAGAAGTGTTTCAAATATTACAAAAATATTCAACAGAAATATATTCTAATCCAAATTCCATTCACGAATTTGGAGTAAAAGCAGATGTTGCTATGGAAGAAGCAAGGTTTAAAATAGCAAAAATAATGGGGGTTATGCCCTATGAAATCTACTTTACTTCTGGAGCAACTGAATCAATAAATTGGGCTATAAAAGGGACTGCACTTTCAAGAAAGAAAATTGGAAAACACATATTGAGTTCTAAAGTAGAACATTCTGCTACAATAAATACACTCTCTTATTTGAATAACATTGGTTTTGACATAGAATATGTAAAAACTGATGAATTTGGAAAAGTTGACATAGAAGATTTAGAATCAAAAATCAGAAATGATACAATACTGGTAACTTTTATGTTTGCCAATAACGAGCTTGGAACTATCAACTCAATAAAAGAAATACAAGAGATTATAAAAAGAAAAAATGATAAAACTTTATTTCATGTAGATGCTGTTCAAGCTTTAGGGAAAGTAGATTTCAGACTAAAAGATTATAAATGTGATATGGCTTCTTTTTCTGCACATAAATTTCACGGGCCAAAAGGAATTGGTTTTTTATATAAAAAAGAATCAACTTTAATACATCCTTTAATAACAGGTGGAACACAAGAAAGAGGTCAAAGAGGCGGAACTCAAAATGTTCCCTCAATAGTAGCTATGGCTAAGGCATTGGAACTTAGCATAAAAGAATTATATGAAATGGATAGAATAAAAAAAATAAGAGATGAATTAGCTAAAGATCTAAAAGATTTAGGAGCTAATATAGTTACTCCATTAAACAACTCAACGTCAAATACTATTTCAGCTTTTTTTGAAGGGCTAAGAGGAGACGTCATAGTAAACGCACTATCAGATGAAGATATATATATTTCTACATCTGCTGCGTGTTCTTCTAAAGGCACTTCAGGAAGTAGGGTTTTGAAAGAATTAGGTTATTCAAACAAAGCTGCCGAAGGAATGATAAGAATTAGCCTGTCATCTCTAACCACAGGCGATGAAGTACAACGATTTATAAATATTCTCAAAAATGTCCTTGAATTTTTGAGATTTTGAATTATTTAGTGTATAATTAAATTGGAGGAGATATATATGAGAAGTATGACTGGTTATGGCCGAATAGAGAAAATTATTGGTAATTATAATTATTCTGTTGAGATCAAAACTTTGAATGGAAAATATTCAAATGTAAAAACATCTTTAGCAGGTATTTTTTCACCTTTAGAAATTGATGTTCAAAATTTAGTTAAATCAAAATTAAACAGAGGAAACATCAGTGTATATATCGATATTAGATTTATGAATCCTGAAGATTTTGTAGATGTAGATTTGGGATTGGCAAAATCTTACTCAACTGCATTAGATAAAATAGCAAATGAACTTCATTTATCAGATGAAGTTAATTTAGATGTTCTAACAAAATTCAGAGAAATAATAAAAATAAAAATTAAAGAAGAAAAACAAGAAGAAATATGGGAAGGCTTAAAAGAAGTATTACAAGAAACAATAGATAAAGTAGTTGAATTTCAGAAAAATGAAGGTCAAGATTTACAAGAAATTCTTATTTCAAATGTAGAAAAATTAAAAGAAATGGTAGAAAAAATTGAATCTCAAAGTGACGAAATGAAAGATGAATTTAGAGCTAGAATAAAAGAAAATTTAGAAGAAATATTAGAATCAGAAAAGATTAATGAAGATAGATTGGAATTAGAAGTTGCATTATTAGCTGAAAGAGCGGATATATCAGAAGAAATAGACAGATTAAAAAGCCATTTAAGTAGATTTACGAAAATAATAAATGGCGATAATGAAAGTAAAGGACAAAAATTAGATTTCTTATGCCAAGAATTACACAGGGAATTTAATACTATAGCATCAAAATCTAAAATTACAGATATAACAAATCTTTCTGTAGATGGAAGGGTTATTGTAAATAAATTAAGAGAACAAGTACAAAATGTTCATTAAAATATATAGCTTCTGGAGGTGTTATTTGTGTACGGTTTAATAAATATAGGTTTTGGAAATGTAGTTGTGGGAGATAGAGTAATAGCAATAGTTAACCCAGGGAGTCAACCGTTGAAAAGATTAAGAGATGTAGCAGAAACACAAGGTAAATTATTAGAAGTAAATCATGGTAGAAAAACAAGAGCATTTATAATAACCGACTCAGGACATGTAATTGCTTCTGCAATACAACCTGAAACCATAACAAATAGATTCTCTCAAAATTTCTATGACATAGAAAAATCACTTGAAAGAATAAGGAAAGAGGCATATAACGGATGACAGGAGGAGTTTTATATGTAGTAAGCGGTCCTTCTGGAGCCGGTAAATCAACAGTAATAAAAAGAGCATTAAATAAAGTAGATGGCTTCTCTTTTTCAGTGTCATATACTACCAGAGAAAAGAGACCTGGAGAAATAGAGGGAAAAGATTATTTTTTTGTATCTGAAGAAGAATTTCATAAATTAAAAGCAAAAGGTGAATTTTTAGAATATGCTGAAGTTCATGGATATTATTATGGGACTTCAAAAACATTTATTAAAGATAAGCTTGATGAAGGATACAATATAGTTTTAGATGTTGACGTTCAAGGTTCTTTAAATATAAAAAAAGAAATGCCACATGATTCTGTTTTAATATTCGTTGTTCCTCCTTCTTATAAAGAGCTTCAAAAGAGATTAAGGGGAAGAGGAACTGAAAACGAAAAAGATTTAAAAAAAAGATTAGAAGATTCTAAATGGGAAATTCAACAAATGGATGAATTTGATTACCTTTTAGAAAATAATGATGTACCAGAATCAGTAAATAGATTGGTTTCTATAATAATCGCTGAGCAATTGAGAATAGCAAGAATAAGAGATGGACTTGAAGAAAAAGTAGATAAATTTTTTAAACACGATTTTTCATAGGGGTGAAAAGATGAGCACAGGATTTAATTACGATAAAATAATGGAAAGAATGCATCATAAATATGCTGTACCTATAATAGCAGCAAAAAGGGCACAAGAAATAAAAAACGAGAAAGAAATGAAAGAGCCGAATAAACACCATGCAAACAAAAATTATGTTGAAGAAGCTTTTGTAGACATCCAAAATGGAAAAACTATAATTAGAGATGTTGACAAAATAGACGAAATAAAAACAAAGTTGAAGTGATTAAAATGAAAAAATCTATTTTAGTTATATTATCTCTTGTGATGATATTTGCTTTGAGTTTTTCTAATAGTTTTAGTTATGGTCTCTCAATAATGACAGATGAAAATGTAAATTGGGCTTTGAGAACTGGTTTTGAATCAGAACAGTTTAAACTATCATTTGATTTAAGTCCTGATTTTGAAGGTGGATTAACTATTATTTCAATAACAGATATAGATTTAAAATTAGCTGAAATGAATGAAATGATAGATATTTCTGCGGGTATTTTATGGCTTAATGATAGACCAACCCAAGATTTTATAGATGATGATGTAAACAGAAGTACTATTTTTGCAAATGTTGGGTTCAATTTCATTGTTGAAAATGTAGATGCAAAATTGGGAATAGGTTATCCTGTTAATTTAGATTTCGAACCTACTACAGACATCTTGGACTATCTCAATTTAAGAATTTCATATACTTTTCCTAAACCAGGAAATTTCATAGATGATTTAAAAATACAGTTTAGATTCACAAAATTAAGAAGAGATTTTTCTTTGTTTATCTCAACTCCTATTTATGAATAAATTTAAAAATAAAAATGGTTTTTTATTGATTGAATCGGTATTAGAAATATTTTTGATTTCTATAATTACAATAACAGTCCTTGCGACATTTGCAAGGACTTTGTTTATATTAAAAGATTCTTTAACTAAAATGAGAGACTTAAATATAGCTCAAAATGCATTTATTTCAACTTATATGATCGCAAAACAAGAAATAATTAAAACAAACAATTATCATGAAAGCTATGTTTATAACTTTAGAGATAATGGAACCTATGTTGGGATTGATTACAATAAATTTTCTAAAAAAATTATACGAAAAACAAATAATGGAGGAACTCTAATCCATGACAAAGTTGATTTTTTTGAATTTAAAGACAATTATCTTACAATAGATTTAGAAGGAAATATATTCAAGATTTTTATAAAACAGGAGGAATAACAGATGGCAAATGAAATAATAGAATCATATAAAATACTAGAAGAAAAGATTAAGTCAGAAAATGCTAAAATATTTTTTGAAATGTTGGATTCTAATTATCCTGCTTTCAAATCAAGGGCAATTCAAGAATTGACAAAATTAAAAATAGAAACCCCTGCTATAAAAGAATTCATAGAAGATCCAGATAGAGAGGTAAGGCTTTCTAGTTTAAAGTACTTAGAAAAGATGGCTTTGTTAGAAGAAGATGATTTAATTAAGTTGACAAAAGATATTTCCCCTGCGATCAGGAGAGAATCAGTAAAATTCTTTATAAGTATGGGAGTAGAAGACGAAAAAATCATAGAAGAGAAAATTAAAGATCCTGATCCTACGGTAAGATATCAACTTTTAATATCTTATTTAGAGTATTATCCAGAAGATTCTTCGAAATTAATAGAGAAGATGAAAGATGATCCTTATGTAAAAATAAAACAACTTATCGAAGCATTAGAAAATGTTTCGGAAACTATGCTCGATGATACAATTCCTCCTAATATTAAGAAAATTTCTTTGATAAGATATTATGAAAAAACTGATGCTATGGCTTTTTTTACAACTCTAAAAGAAGTATATGCAGATGTAAACAAAGAAACAAAAAAAATAATATTAAGATTCTTAGCTGGATTACCGTGTGATATTATAAAAAAATACTTAGAAGGTAAAATAGAAGAAGAAAAAGATTTTGAAATATTAATGGCCATAACAAAAGTCATCAGAAAAGTTTGTGGAAGTGAAGATATACCAAGCTGGCTTATTAACAATTTTGTGGATCATAAAGATCCAAAAATAGTAAAATTCGGTCTAAAATTAGCCCAAGATAAAGAAGACATGGGGTATGTTGATTATGCAAGAGAATTACTAGATGAAGTAGATGATGATTTGGTAATTGGTGCTGCAGATTACCTATCTTTTTTCCAAGATTACCAATTAACAGATTATATTTCAGAATTTTTAAATTCAGTATCTTCAAAAAGAATAAAAGAAGCTTTAAAAATAATAAAAAAATTAAAACTAGATAATTATATAAACGAAATAGCAGATATGGCAAATAACAAAAAATATCCAATGACAATAAGAAAAAACGCGATAAATTTGTTAAAATATTTCAAAGCTAAAAATCTTTGGGAAATTCCTTATAACATTTTAAAAGATCCATATGAAAAAGGACAATTAAAGTTAGCTTCTTTAAATGCTCTTTTAAAGTTGAATCCGGAGATGGTGACTAATATATAAAAAAATAATATCTGATCTATTAGACACTAAGTGTATAAGTTGTGAATCAAAAATTGAATACAATAAAATAGTTTGCGATGATTGCAGACAAAAAATTAAAAACCCCACATTAACTGATGGGGTTTTTAATACATATCACATGACTTATTATGATGAAAGCATGAAAAAATTAATTAGAAAATATAAATACGGAAACTTTACATCACTCTCAAAGATTTTTGCTTCATTATTAATGGATTTAATGATTTATAATAATTTAAATCCAGTTGGATATAAAATAACCTCTGTTCCTTCAAATTATTTTAGTTATATAAATAGAGGTTTTATACCAGCGAGGCTAATTGCAAAAGAATTTTCAAAATTAACAGGGTTAGAATACTTGGATCTTTTTAAATCATTAACTATTAAAAAACAAGCTAGTCTTGGACATCACGAAAGATCTGACAACATTCATAAAAAGATAAAATTAACAAAGTCAGTACCTGAATATATTATAATTATAGATGACGTGTATACAACTGGTGCGAGCATAAATGAATGTTATAG
Source organism: uncultured Thermotogaceae bacterium (assembly GCA_964603015.1). Taxonomy (GTDB): domain Bacteria; phylum Thermotogota; class Thermotogae; order Petrotogales; family Petrotogaceae; genus Geotoga. The sequence continues at coordinate 10,653 of CAZRTN010000045.1, forward strand.
TTTGATAAACGACAAAGTAAAAAATGCGTTTGGGATGACTGTATCAAAAGCACATAGAAGTTAAGTAGAAATCATGGAGTGATTTCTGTTGGAAGATGTATGTTGGAGGATAGAAGTAAAAAGCATTGTTAAAAAGCTATAAATTCTGTCATTTCGACTAAGATGCGTAGCATCGCAT
>CAZRTN010000046.1:0-3781 GCA_964603015.1 uncultured Thermotogaceae bacterium
GCTATGGGATTAAAAGTTGACTTAAAAGAATTTAAAAAAAGTGGAACTAATGCTTTGATAGTTGGTTTAATAACCTTTTTATCTATATCTACATTAAGTTATTTATACATATTATTTATAATTTAGATAGAGCTGTATTTAATACAGCTCTTTAATTTTATTAATAACAAATTTTTCAGAATTTTCATAAGATATGTCTACATATTTTTTAACATCATCAAAAATATGATTGAGTAATTCAGAATCTATAGAAGCTATATTGTTTTTATTTAAACTTTCTTTTTTTACCCATTTCAATATGCCCTCATCGCTATCAATCAATGGTTGTTTTTTTATTTTTGCAGTATATATGAATAAAATCCAATTATAATAATCTGGACCATCTTCAGAAGTAATTACTTCTAGATTAATATCCTTTAAAATAATTCCTGTTTCTTCTAAAAATTCTCTTTTCATTGATTCTTCTATATCTTCTTCATAATTAGTTTTACCTCCAGGAGCAGCTAACTTACCAGAAAATGGTTCTTTAAACCTTTCCAGCAATAAATATTCTTCAAATTCATTCTCAGCATAACATATTACAGCTAATTTTTGTTTTTTATTTTTTATTATATGTTCAGTAAAAAGATTTACATCTTTAGCTTTTAAATAATTATCTATTTTTTGATAATTCAATCTATAGTCTTTCAAATGAATTCTCCTTTCAAATTTAAAATATTAAATCGTTTTTTAATTATTTTATCATGATAAAATATAAATATATAACTCAAATTGGAGGTTAATTATGAGAGAAAAATTATTAAAATGGAAGTATAAAGAATTAGGAGAACAAATGATTCAAACTTTAAAAAACAAAAAACATGATGCTTATTTGGTTGATTCAAAAGAGGAAGTTATTGATGTAATAAGATCTTTTATGCCAGAAAAATCATCTGCTGCTATAGGTGGTTCAATAACCTTACAAGAAACTGGAGTTATAGACTTTTTAAAGAATAATGACTTTGAATTTTTTAATAGAAATGATGCAAAAACTGAAGAAGAAAAAAGAAACATGTTTTTAAAAGCATTTGATGTTGATTTTTTCTTTTGTAGTGCTAATGCCATCACAAAAGATGGAATGATAGTACAATTAGATGGAAATGGAACAAGGGTTGCTCCTATGATTTGGGGACCTACAAATGTCGTTATGGTTGTTGGCATGAATAAAATTGTTCCAAATTTAAAATGTGCTGATGAAAGAATTAATGAAATTTCACCAATGAATGCAAAAAGATTAGATACTAAAACTCCATGTGTAAGATTTGGAGAATGTATTGATTGTGAATCAAGAGAAAGAATTTGTATTCATAAAACAATACTTCAAACAGGAGTAAGACATCCAGGTAGATTTAAAATAATATTGGTTACTGAAGATTTAGGACTGTGATTACACAGTCCTTTTTTATTATTTGTTCTTATTTTTTTTATCCATCGTATAGACATATGCCAAAACCTCAGCAGCGACTTTGTACATTTCAGGAGGTATTTCTAAATTAAGATCAATACCATAAAACTCTTCTACAGCATTTTGATCTTCAATCACAGGCACATTCTCTTCTTCAGCTACTTCAAGTATTTTGGATGCAATATCATTTAATCCCTTTGCAACTACTTTTGGGGCTTTATCTGTCCCTTTTCTATATCTTAAGGCAACTGCCTTTTTGTATTCTTTTTTGTTATTAAAATCCATGTTTATTCACCTATTAAATTAAATATAGTTATTTCTGGTGGAGTTAAAAATCTCAGACTCAACCATGATCCTAATCCTCTATTGATATAAACTTTAGTATTTTTATAATTATGCATACCTTTTAGAAATTCAGAATAATTACCTATTTTATTAATCAATATTTTTGTGATAAAAGGAATATAAACTTGTCCTCCATGTGTATGTCCAGCCAGTGTTAAATCGGCCTTATTTATTATTTCATTATGTTTTTGTACGTTATCTGGAACATGAGTGAGAAATAAACTATACAAATTTTCAAAATTTTCAAAATCTTCCTTTTGATAAAACATTGGTAATCCTGTTATCATTATTTTATTATTTCTAACCTCTACTATTTCACTCTTACCTTCTATTAGATGAATATTATGATACGCATAAGATTGATTTACTTTATTCAAATCTTGAAAATCCCAATTTCCATATATCAAATAAACATCTGAAATTTCAGATAAAGAATTAAAAAATTTATTTAAACTATCTTGATCAGTTTTTTTCCTCAAAGAATCTCCGGTATAAACTATGAAATCCGGCTTTATTTTTTTAATCTTTTCTAAAACTATATCATGAAAAAAATAATAATTGTTCATATGTAAATCTGATACTTGAACAAATCTTACTTCTCCATTGATTTTTTCTGTATTTATATTTATATCTTTTTTTATCACTATCATATTTGGCTCTATAACGAAAATATAAATCATTATACCAGCAAATATAAGCAAAAAAATAAACCTTTTTTTCATTTATATCTCTCCATTCAAAATAAACCTTTAATCCTTTTTATTTCTTTTTTTCAAATTCAATTATACTATAATAATATTTTTTAATTTGTGTTAAATATGGTAAAATTAATGTGAAGATATATTTCCATATCACAACAAAGGGGGAGATTCAAATGCAAAGCATAATCAACATTAATCTCGATGGTGAAATTGTAACAATAACTGATAAAACACCTTTTCCAATTTTGTTAGCAGAGTTTTTATATGAAGGTGACTTCGATTTAATGACTGCAGATCTAAAGGATAAAAAAGATTTATTGGAAGAGGCAAAAAAAGTTACTAAGCTTATGGAAAACTTACCTGGGTTAACATCTAATTTTATCACTAGACCTTTTGTATTCAATGATTTCATGACATACATGGATGAGTTTAACATAAAACCATCTGATCTGAACCATGTATCTTTAAACGGAATGTTTGACATAGTTCTTGAAAGAGCTGATAGAAAAGCTTTTGATATAGTAAAAGAAATAATAGACTTCATGTTAAAAATAGATTCCAACTTCGCACCTGCGTATGAACTTCTCGGTTCAATTTTAATAGAAGAAGGAGAATTTGAAAAGGGTAAAGAATATTTAGAAAAAGCAGCAAAAATTGATCCTTGGAATATAGCTGCATTGTCTGAATTGGGAGAAGCATATTTCAATTTAAAAGAATACAATAAAGCAGCAGAAATTTGGAAAAAAGAAATAGAATTATCTCCAAATAACTATGTAACATACTTTATGATTAGCGATGCTTATATAGAAATTGGAGAATTTGAAAAAGCCGCTCACAATTTAGAAAAATTTCTCAGCAGATTCCCAAAAAGCATATTGGGCAAATATGAATTATCTGATTTATACAGAAAATTAGAAAGAAATATAGAAGCTGATGAATTAAAAGATGAAATATTAAATACAATTCCTGAATATCAAAGTGATATAGAAATATGGTCAAAAATTATGATAGAAAAACAAAAATTTGATAAAGTTGTAAAATTCATTGAAAGATATGTTAGAGATAATGATGATAACGATCATTTCCAATTATTATTGGTTGTCCCTTATATAAAAACAGGAAGAAAAGCAGAAGCTAAAGAAATATATAAGAAAATGAAAGAAAAATATAGCTGGTACATTTATGGTTTGAAGAATGTATTTGATGAAAACCTTAATGAAGAAGAAAAGGAAATACTAAATTGAATAGTAAAATATCCAGGGGGCTAATTTTTAGCTCCCTGGTTTTTTTA
>CAZRTN010000046.1:3881-9468 GCA_964603015.1 uncultured Thermotogaceae bacterium
ACGTTAAACATCATAATGTTTTTCTATTATCTAAAAAAAGAAAAAAGAATTAGAAAATATTTAATAATAATAACTATTTTTGTGTACATCATATCAACAGGCTGGTTCACCAGATTGTTTGTTACTCCATTAGAAAACAATCATCCTCCTTTTAATACTCAAGGCAAATTTTTTGAAGAAGATGGATTGATAGTTATTTTAGGTGGAGGAATAATATCTGATACAGAAAACAACACAATTAGCAGTTTATCTGATCAATCATTAGCAAGAGTATATAAAGGTTACTTACTATATAAAGACCTTGGTTATCCAATAATAGTAACTGGCGGAAAGCTTCCTGGAACAGATGATATACCAGAGGCTTTTTTAATGAAAGAAACTCTCATAAAAATGGGAGTAAATCCAACTGATATCTATATTGAAATTGAAGCCAGAAATACAAAAGAAAACGCGAAATTTACTGCGGACATAAAAAAAGAGCTAAAAGCCAACAATGTTTATTTAGTTACTTCAGCAATCCATATGACAAGATCATACAATTCTTTTAATAAATACATAGAAGACAATTTAATTCCGGTTCCAGCATACTATTTTGTACCAAAAAGAAGTTTATCTTGGAGTGATTTTATTCCAAGTATTAATAATTTAAGGGCAACAGCTCTTGCATTTCATGAATATTTAGGAATTATTTTTTATAAAATAATATCTTGATTAATCAATCATTTTTTTGATATAATAATCTGAAGATTACGGAGCGTGGCGCAGGTGGTAGCGCGTCAGCATGGGGTGTTGAAGGTCGCTGGTTCAAATCCAGTCGCTCCGACCAAATAAATCAGGAAGCTGAAAGCTTCCTGTTCTAATTTTAGTGGAGGTTTATATGATTTATTTATTTTTAGCCATTCTCAGTTCTTCTGCAATAGCACTTATTTTCAAACATTCTGAAAATAACAACATGAATAGATTTGCTATAACAACGATGAACTATGTTATAGCCTTTAGTACATCATTAATAATAATTCTAAGCAATTTTAAAAATTTTAGATTTGAAGATAAAACTTTAGATCCTATTATGTATAACCTCTTAAATAACATAAAATTCAATGAATTCACTAGTTTTATTTGGGCAATAATAATAGGAAGTATAGCTGGTTCTTTCTTCTTTTTATCTTTCTTTTTATATCAAAAAAGTATTAGAGAAAATGGAGTAGGACTATCAGGAGCTTTTGGTAAATTAGGTATATTAATACCTATGATATTTTCAATTATTTTTTGGAAAGAATATCCAAATACAATTCAAACTATTGGAATCTCTTTTGCATTATTTGCAATTATATTTATAAATATCCCTTTCAAAAAGGAAAAGTTAAACTTCAATTATCTGCTTATATTACTATTTTTATTTGGTGGTATGGCTGAATTCTCAAACAAAATTTTCCAAAATTATTCATTTACTAAATACAAAGAAATATTCCTATTTTTTGTATTTTTTTCAGCCTTTTTAATAAGTTTGTTTTTCACATTAAAAAAACCAAAAAAAGTACACAGAAGAGACATAATAACAGGTATTCTTGTAGGTATACCTAATTACTTTTCATCCTTTTTTCTAATAATGGCTTTGGACTATGTGAAAACTTCAGTTGCGTTTCCAATCTTTTCTTCTGGAAGTATTTTATTCATAAACCTCGGTGGAATAATAATCTTTAAAGAATTCCCTTCAAAAAAAGATTGGATTGCAATATTAAGTACCATTATAGCTTTAATACTTATGAATATCAGAATGTAATTAAATTATATTAACCTTTAGATCAGAAAATATTTCAGAATTATTTTTTCCATCAATACTTTTTACAAAACTATCAACTAAATATATTTTATAACCTTTATCAATTGCAGTTTTTACAGTTTCTAAAACACATACTTCAGCAGCTAATCCCACAACAACTAAATTTTTTATATTATTGTTCTGCATTTCTTCATCTAAACCATTAGTTTCTTCTGATTTGGAATCAGTGAAAAAAGCGGATTTTGAATCTGTATCAACTGTTGTACCTTTTACAAATATTTTATTATAATTACTTATAAATAATTCATTACCTTTTGTATCTTGAATGCAATGTGGAGGCCATTCTTCAAATGACTCATGATTTTCAGGATGGTCATCTTTACTTGCTAGAACTAAAAAAGTACTATCTTTGAACTCTTCTGCTAATTTGTTTAAGTCATTTCTCCATTTTTCATCAGTTCCTTTAACAGGCAATTCATCAGGACATTCTTCAGTAAAACCATATTGACAATCAACACATAGTAATGCAGTATTACTACTTGTGATTCCTCTCATTATTAACTTTTCAAAAATTTCATCAAACATTTATTATACCTCCTTATATTACAATGATACCAGATTTAACATGAATTTTAAATTTAAGTGAATAAATTACATATTTCATGATTATATTACAGTTATCTTATAAATAATGTAAAATACTTATTCTATAATATATTTGTAGTTCATAATTCTAAAGGGGTGAAAATATGTATAAATTAGTATTAATTAGACATGGTGAAAGTGTATGGAACAAATCGAACCAATTCACAGGATGGACTGACGTTGACTTATCAGAAAAAGGTGTGGAAGAAGCTACTAACGCTGGAAAACTCTTAAAAGAAGAAGGTTATGAATTCGATATAGCTTATACTTCTGTTTTAAAAAGAGCTATAAGAACACTTTATTTTACTTTGTATTGGACAGATCAACTATGGTTACCAGTAAAAAAATCTTGGAGATTAAATGAAAGACACTATGGTGCTTTACAAGGATTAAATAAAGCAGAAACAGCAAAAAAAGAAGGGGAAGAACAAGTGAAAATTTGGAGAAGATCTTATGATGTTCAACCTCCTGCATTATCTGAAGATGATGAAAGATATCCAGGTAATGAAAGAAAGTATGCTGATTTAAGTAAAGATTTATTACCAAATACAGAATGCTTAAAAGATACAGTTGAAAGATTTTTACCATTATGGCATGAAGAAATTGCGCCAACTATAAAATCAGGAAAAAGAGTAGTTATTGCTGCGCATGGTAATTCCTTAAGAGCTTTAGTAAAATATTTAGACAATGTTTCTGAAGAAGAAATTGTTAGCTTGAATATTCCAACAGGAATCCCACTAGTTTATGAACTAGACGAAAATCTAAAACCTATTAAACATTACTATCTGGGTGATCAAGAAGAAATACAAAAGAAAATGAATTCTGTAGCAAATCAAGGAAAAGCTAAATAAATATAATTAATAAAAGGGATGACTTTGATATGGATCAGTTCACTTAAGTCATCCCTTTTATTATATTTTTTTATATTTTAGTATTCAAATCCATCATTTCTAACAGAGATAAAGCTGTATCGAATCCTTTATTTCCTGATTTTATACCAGCTCTGTTCATAGCTTGTTCTACTGTATCTGTAGTTAACACACCAAAAATGACTGGAATATCTGAGTTTAAATTAATTTGAGCAACACCTTTTGAAACTTCATTAGAAACAATTTCAAAATGATATGTTTCTCCTCTTATAACTGCAGAAAGAGCAATAATTCCATCATATTTTTTTGTGTTTACCAATTTTTTTGCTAAAAATGGTATTTCAAAAGATCCAGGTACATAGTAAACATCTATATTTTTTGTGTCTAATTCATGTCTTGTAAAACAATCTTCAGCACCTTCTAAAAGTCTACCAGTGATAGTTGAATTGAATCTCGAAATAATAACTGCAACTTTTTTATCTTTACCAGAGTAATTACCAGTAATATAATTCATTTATCTCACCTCATAAAATATTTTTTAGATCATGGTTAAATCTTTCAAATTTTGTTTTCAAATATCCGTGATTATGTTCAGTAACATCACCAAAAATGCTTTTTCTTTCAACTACATTAATTCCATATTCTATTAATTGTCTTTCTTTGTCTTTGTTATTTGATAATAATTCAACATCAAAAACTTCTAATTCATCTAACATTTGGGCAGCTACAGCATAATTACGATTATCAGCAGGTAACCCTATAACCTCATTTGCATCAACTGTATCTAAACCTCTATCTTGAAGTGCGTACGCTTTTATTTTATTAGTTATACCAATATCTCTTCCCTCTTGTCTTAGATAAATTATTATTCCTTTTCCTTTATCAGATATATATTTCATGGCGTTTTTAAGTTGACTTCCACAATCACATTTCAAAGAAGAAAAAGCATCACCAGTAACACACTCAGAATGCAATCTCAAAGGAACAGGTTTATCGTTTAAATCACCATAAGTCAATGCGAAATGCTCTTTCCCATCTATTTTATTATAAAAGCCAATAATGGTAAATTCTCCAAACTCTGTAGGGAGTTTAGCTTCTGTAGCTTTATAAACTAATTTAGTATTTTTGATAAATTCTTCATATATATCATCAATTGATATCATAGGTAACCCATATTTATTTGACATATCTATCGCGTAATCAATATCATGAGAATCTCCATCTTTGTTTAGAATTTCAATTATAGTTGCAAAACCTTTGTATCCAAGCAATTTAGTTAACTCGATTGACGCTTCGGTATGACCTTGTCTCTCTTGATAAGGTTTTGCACCTAAAAGAGCAACATGTCCTGGATAAGAAAACATATTTGGGCCATGACCTTCAGCCAAAAATTTTATCGTATTCGCCCTTTCAATTGCAGTAACTCCTGTATCACTTAACTTATAATCTATCGGAACAAAAAAATTTGTGCTATGTTTATCCAAACCATTTCCAGGCATTTTAAAAAATCCCTTGCTTAACAATTGTTTTTCATCAGCAACAGTGCATAAAATACCTTTACCTTCTGTAATCATAAAGTTAATAACTTCTTTATCTATTATTTCAGAAGGGAATACTAGATCCGCTTCAAATTCTCTCTTTTGATCAGTAACAATAACTGGTTTACCTTTTTCAAAAGCCTCTTTTATTTCTGAAAACATTTGCTACACCTCCCATATATCTTAAAAACATATCTATCTCATAATTAACTAAATCTCCATTTTTCAAATCAGACAAATTTGTATTTTCCCATGTATGTTCAATTATCTGTATTGAAAATGAATCTAACGATACTTCAGCAACAGTTAACGATATTCCATTAATAGTAATTGAACCATTCTTTATAGTTGGTATATCACCTTTTGGCATTTGAAAAGATAATTTATAACTACTTTTATCTCTTGTATATCCTAGATATCTTATTACACCATCTACATGACCTGTAACTATATGACCGCCTAATCTATCATTTAATCTCATTGCTCGTTCAACATTTACAACTCTGGTTGTTTTTAAATTAGTAGAATTAATAGTTTTATAACCTGCATCGAAATACAACTTTTGACTCTCGATTTTTTTAACGGTTAAACAAATACCATTAATTGCAACGCTGTCTCCATTTTTTACATCATTAAATCTATTTTGGATATTTAATTCATCACCTGTTATATTTAAATTCGTTTTATACTCAACTATTCCCGTAAACATTTATATCAAACTCCCATAAAATATTATTATTAAATTTTTCTAA
>CAZRTN010000046.1:9568-10813 GCA_964603015.1 uncultured Thermotogaceae bacterium
ATTGCTACTATTTCAGCATGTCGTCCACCATAATACTCATGAAATCCTTTTGATAATATTTCTCCGTTTTTTACGATAATAGCACCAACAAGAGGATTTGGATTCACTTTCCCTGTACCTTTTAATGCTTCTTCAATTGCGATTCTCATGAATTTATATTTCAAATTATCAGCTCCCATATAAAAAAAGACCCTGAATCTCTTCAGGGTCTTTTATCATCTATAAATTGACATAATATTATCACCAATTACTTATGATTTCTTCTATCATCCAGACTCTACTGTCGGTACCGGAATTACACCGGATCAACCAATTAAGGTTCGCGGACTATACCGCCGGTCGGGAATTTCACCCTGCCCCGAAGAAACTATGTTATTTATTTGTCAATGTAATTATATCACAAAAATTAGACATATATTAGCTGTTATAATATATTTTATTATTTTTAACAATAAATTTAAGTTTGTTTTTATCACTTAAATAAGAAATATGCGCCATCAAAGTTGGTTTCATTAAATAAAATTCTGTTAAAGTTCTAATTTTCATTCCCAAATCATCAAAAACTTTTGAAAATAATTCTTCTTCAGAAATTTCTTCTTTAGTATTATCTATTATTAATCTATTTATTAAAGCAACTTTTTCTCTGTTAAAATTAATAATTTCTTGATTTTTTTCATTATGGCTTCCGTGTGAAGGAACTAAGATATCAAAACTTAAATTTAAAATTGTATTAAAAGAATTCAATAATTTTTCAACATCCACATAATAGGACATTTTAGTTTTAGAAAGTCTGTTCTCTCCAATCAAGGTATCACCAGAAAAAAGAACTCCATCTATTAAATATCCAAGATGATTAAAAGTATGCCCATTTAAATCAATTGCTTTAATTATTTTATTACCAAAAGAAAAGGTTTCTCCTATTTTTATCGTTTTAAAAACTTCTGATTTTCTAGATTGCATAAATTTATTAGTCAACTGTTTTGGAGGTTTAGACCCAGAATATATATAATAAGGCTTTAAAAATTGGTTTTGAACAAAATAATCTTCTAAATTAGGAGTTATAATTTTACAACCTGTTTCTTGTTGTAAATAATAATTACCTCCAGTATGATCAGAATGAGAATGTGTGTTTAATAAAAATTTTAATTTTAAATTATTTTTATCAAGATATTTCAAAATTAAATTAGAAGATCTTTTATCTAAACCAGTATCAATAGCTAAAATATCTTTTTTATCTTTAATTAT
>CAZRTN010000047.1:0-3456 GCA_964603015.1 uncultured Thermotogaceae bacterium
ATTTGGTAAATATGAAGATTCAAATAATTATTATTTTATTAGAAGTCAAGAACAAACTCCTCAACTCTATGGTAAATTAGGGGGAACTCCTATGATAGATATTCGTGCAAATTCTAATTTATTTAAAAATAATGAAATAGTTCATATTTCTTTTACTTGTTTAAATGGAAATGGTACTGTTTATATGGATGGAGTAGATGTAACTAGATCAGGGTTTGATTATTGTAATGGAAGTATGTTCAATATTAATACTAATGTTAATACTGGTACAAATGAATTTTCGATAGGTTCAAAATACCCTGATAATATTCCTGTTACTTCTAATTATTTAAATGGCTCAATAGCAGATGTTAGAATTTACAACAGGTCTTTATCAGAAGAAGAAATCCAAACTTTATACTACGGACTTCAAGATATTAACATTCACACTTACGATAACTGGTCAACACAAGATATAGATTACTGGAATATATCTTCGATTTATGGAAACCCTTTTACAACAAGAAACAATGCAAGTTTAGATGTACCACAAGGTACTTTTAACTTAGATTTCACAAACAATTTAGGTTACTACAACTTAAGCAATCAAGAGATAAATGCAGTATATGGAACTGATGATTATTATTTAAGACTATACAATGCAACTCCTACTTTTGAGTTTAATCAATATTCAATAGATAATTCTTTTGATTTATTAATACAAAATGAAAATCACGCAGAAACCTACGCAATAGAACAAAACTTAGAAGTAAACCTAACCAGTGGTAATTATTACGCAAGTATCATGAACGGAACAACTAGCTTAGTAAATTACTCAATAACTATTCCTGACGGCGATTCCAACATAAATTTATCTTCTTATGGTTTGAATTATGTTTATTATAACGATTCAAAGAACAGTACTCCTTTAGTTGGCTATCAAGTTAATGTAACTTACCCTAATGATGACACTTTAAGTTTGACAACAGATAGTGAGGGTAAAATATATTTCCCTTCTGCTTCAAGTAATACCATTCAAACAGGAAACTATCAAATTACTTTTCAAGATTTGTTAGGTTACGAAACTCCTTACAACTTCAACAAAACTGTTAATATAAGTCAATTACCTTTCAATGTGACTCAAAACATAACCAGAGCAGATTTAACTATTAATTTAAGAGATGCAATTACTAACGATTTAATAACCGAAAATGTAACTGTTGCTATAACTGACATTGGAACATTCACTACTATAAACGGAACTCTTTTCTTTTCAAATGTTACTTTTAATTCTCAAGCTTATACTATTACTACAACATCCCAGAATTACACTTATTCCCAAAAAGTTTTCACTTATACCAACCAAGAAGATTTAAATGTTAGTGTTTATATGTATAATACTTTAACTGCTAATGTTGGTTCTGTTACTGTTAGTGTTTATGATAGCTTTTTAGATATTGTTCAGAGTGCAGATGTTAGGATGCAGGAGTTTGATTCTGCTACAAGTACTTTTCAAGAAATAGGTTCTAGTTTTACCAACTCTAATGGTCAATCTAGTTTCCAAGTGTTGTTAGAAGGTAAAACATATAGGTTTTTAGTAACAAAAACAATAGATGGAGTTACTTACCAAGAGTATTCTTCAGAGGATGGAGAAGTTATTTTTATAGATGGCTCTGACATTCCTGTTTACCTAGATACTATCATAGATTATAGTGATTCTTACTTAGAAAACTATGTTATCAATGTTTCCAACACCACTTTGGTTAATAATATTTCTTACCACCAAGTAAGTTTTTATGATAATAATGGTTTAGATCAGACTGTTTGTTTGGCTTATAACCAAATTTCTGGTCTTAGTAAGGTTAATTTATTCACAAGTTGTGTTTCTGGTTCATCTGGCACTATTAATTATGGTGGTGGTTATGATTTAACTTCTGTCTTAGCCGACAATCGTGTTGAAGTAGAAGTTTATATTAACACTACAGGAACTCCAGTTACTTATTACAGTCAGATTTATGTTGGTGACAATAGTTTTGAGAGTTTGTTTGCAGTTATAATTAAACCCTTAATTTTGTTATCAATGATTTTAGCTTTAGGTTTGTCTTTAAAGATAAAAAGAATAGACTACTTTGTTTATTTAGAAATATTTTTAAGTGTACTCTGGTTAATAATAGCACCAAGTTATGTTTCAGGTAGTTTCATGGCTTTAAATGTTGTATTAGGTTTAATGATTCTTTTCCTAGCACAAAAAAAGAATAATATGAGTGATATATAATGGGAGCAGAAAGGAAAACCACAAATGTTGTAAATATCATAATAATTTTGTTTATAGTAGTTATTTTTGCTCTTATAATAAAAAACTATGCATCAGAGCTTTTATCTAGCGAAAACATTAATTTAAGTGAAAACTCTCAAGACTATACAGAAAATCTAGCAGGTTCTAATAATTATGAGCATTTCAACACTACGGATTTCGCTCCTGAAGATGCACCAAACCAGCCATTATCTGATGCTACTGCTGACAACAAAAAGGATTTCTCTCTTGATTTTAATTTTGGAAAGAAATCTGTTAACAAATATACAAGGTGGCTTTATTTAATCGCAAATGTTCCAGAATTTATTTTATATGATGTTTTCGGTTTACAGCAAGAAGGATTTATGTGGATAATAAGTATTTTGGATTGGTTTTGGAGAATAATTATAAGTATTGCAATAGTTTATTTCATAAGGGGGATAGTAAGATAAAATGGCTTTTAATAAAATGGGTTTAAATGTTTCAAATTTACAGAATTTAAGTCCGCCCAGTTACTCTGATTTCAACTTAAGTAATAACTCCATAGAAATAGTAAACCAAATACCTCAAAAAGCTAATGAGAGTGTAAGTTATGCCGGAACTTCTTATCTAGGCTTAGGTATAATGGTAACTATGTTTTTTTGGTTAATCTTCAAGTTGGGTAATGCTTTGGAGTTGTATAATCGACCCTTTTCTACTATAAGGTCTGTTGGAATTTCTGCTGGTGTTGTTTCTTTGTTTGGAGTTATGATGATAAACATAGGTTATTTTACTGATTTTTACCATGTAGTAATCTTCATGGGTATTTTGCTAGTAAGTTTTATTTGGATATTTTTGGGAAGTAAAGGATGATAAAGGACATATTTTGGCTTTTAGGTAACTTGTTTAAAATAGTTGGTCTTGGTTTCAAGTATTTATTCAAAGGAATTTCTTGGTATCTTTCATCTACTTCTAAATTTTTCAAAAATAATAAGAAAGGTTTTAAAACAACGAAAGTAGAGGAAGTTTATTAAAATGGCTAAAGTAGGAACAGATGTTGGAGATAAATCACCTTATACAGGAAATATTATAAAGAAAAAAATAACTATTCCTTCAAGAAGCAGTGGTGGTAAAAACAATTCAAGTGGTGGTGGTGGAAGTTCTAGTAATAGTTCTAGTAATAGTTCTAGTAATAGTTCTAGTAA
>CAZRTN010000047.1:3556-9499 GCA_964603015.1 uncultured Thermotogaceae bacterium
GTTCTAGTAAAACAAAATCAACAGAAGGAAGTATATCAGAATTAGCAGCAAGATATGGTGGATATAATAGAATCCCTGATTATGAATATAAAAAGATAGACCAAAAGTATGGTACTTCTTACTCTAACAGAAACTCCGGAACAAAAACCTTAAAGTCAGGTCAAGTTGATGATAAGATTTACGCAAACATAACTACTAAGGAAGTTTTAGAAGAAAAACTAAATCCTGCAAACACAAGAAGAAGGTTACTAAGAAATGAAAGTGCTTTGAGAAACCAAAGAATAGAATCAAGAAAGAAGATTGTAGAAGGTACTGCTAATGCAAGAGATATATTTAGAGCTTTAGGAACTACTAATATCAACTTAAACCCTCAAAATATAAGAAAAATAAAAGTACTTGCAGATGAAAACATAAGTAATCGTAATTTAAATAAAGCTTTAAAAAATGAAAAACCTATTTTTACTGTTGGAACTGCTTTAAGGATTCAAGGTAAAAAACCTAAATCTAAATCTGGTGTAAAATTTATTAAAAACTCACAAGGGCAAGTTATTGGTGTTCAAGATCCTTTCTTAAAAATGAGTTATGGTTTTAATAGACCAGTTAATGAAAAAGCATTAAAAGAAGCTTTCCAAGAAAGACAATTAGAAAAAGAATATTTAGTTCAATTCAGAAAACAACAAGCACAAAAAAAATTTGAAAAACTTAAACCATTAGATGAAAGATACCAAGCAATAAAAGAAAGACTTAAAAAAAACCAAAAAGCAAGACAAAAGTTTAAATCAGTAACTGATAAAGTAGTTGATGGTATTGCTAAGATAAGTTCATTTTATCCCCCTAATTATTTATTTAAAAAAATATATCCTGATAGTCTTTATAATTATGGTTTAGAAGTTACAAAGGAGTTAGCAACAATTCCTTATGATTTCACTATTGGGCTTGGTAGAAGTTTAGCTGGTGGTGTTGACCAAGTTGCTTTTCAAATCCAAGCAGTTGGATTTAAAGGCTATGGAAAAGAAGTATTAAATCAATTACGACTAGAAAATGCTCCTTTATCGGTTTTAAAGTCTTATGATATTAGAAAACCAGAGGGTATGGCTAATTTACTTCTAACTGCTATTTTTGTAAGGTCTGGTGCAAAGTCTTTGAGTAATGCTAGAAAAGTAAAAGCAATAAAAAGACAAAACATGAAAGGTAAAATTGGAGAGGTTATCCAAGACAATAGAGGTTATGCTATTATAACTAAAGGTGGAAAAACCATAAGAGTTCCTAAAGGGGCAGTTAGAGCTTTACTAAGAGCAAATAAAAAAGGTAGACCTATAAGAGCAAAAAGAACAAAGGTTGCTAGAACAACTCAAAAACAACTGAAAGGTAAAATAACTCGTAAAGAAGGGAATTTGTTAAGGAAAGCTAAAAAAAAAGCTACAACAAAAAAAATAAACAACGAAGCTAATAAGTTATCTAATAAATATAGATTAAAAGGTAAAGAACGAGAATCATTCCAAAGATTATATAAAAACTTCAGGAAAAAACCAACACAAAAAAATGCAAAAACTCTTAGAAGATTTAGCGATAAAATTAGTGTTGATGAAATAGTGAGAGCCATAGATAGCAGAATAACAAAGTCATTAAGAAAACCAATAAAAAGAACCAAAACAACTAAACCTAAAGTAAAAAAAAGAAAACCTAAGACTAATAAGCAAAAATTAAAACAATTCAAGAAAAAGACAAAAAAAGAATTTTCTAAGCAAAGAAAAAGAGCAGATGCTCAAGCTAGAAGAAAAGGCTTTAAGGATGCAAAGGAACAAGTTACTTATGAAAAAGCTTTTGATGAATATTTGACTGGAAATATAAAAGCAAAAAGAACTTTAAGTAAAATTGAATCTAATATGTTTAAAAGAAAATCTAGAATATCTAAAGCAAAAGCAAAAGCATTTAGAAAACAAAGAAAAGATTTAGTACAACAAGCCAAGAGAGATTTAAGTTCTGGAAAAATTAAGATAAAAAATAGGAGAAGAACAATAAGACCACAACAAAAAAAGATAACCAGAAAAATATCAAAAGAATTTCCTTTGATAGGTGAAAAATATAATGTTGTTGGTACAAAAACAGGAACGGTACAACTAAGACCAAAAGCAAAACTAAAGAATAAAGTAGTAACTTCTAAACAAATACTAAAAAGAAGTGGAGTTAAAAGTAAAGATAATGTTAAGATTGGCACAAGTGGGACTATAAGTATATTAAAAACAAAAAAGAAAATTAAAACTCCTAAAATTAAAAGAGTTCCAAAGTCAAGAGTTAGTGTTTTACCTACAACCATTAGTTTAGCAGTAAGTTCTGCAACAAGAAATTTAGATAAAATTAAATCCGGATATAGGAAGGCTTTTGACATTGTAAAGAAACCAGCAACTAGAATAACTACAACACAATTAAGAATAACCGAGAATAAGGTAGATAATTTAATAGATACTACTAATGATATTAAAAATGATATTAAAAATATATTAGATCAAGATATTCAACCAGTTCAAAAACAAAAGCTAAGACAAAAACTAAAACAAGTTAATGAACAATTAACCAAACTTAAAAATCTTAAAAAAAGAGCAAAATCTAAACAAAAGACAAAGAAGGAAAAGATAAAAAAACTAATATTACCTAAACTACCTTCTTGGAGAACTCAAAAGTTACCTAGAGGTTATAGATTAAAAGTTCAACCTTTAATAAAGAGAAAAGGTAAAATTAGAAACTTAGGCAAACCAACAACGACAAACAGAGGTTTACGCAGAGGAATTAGAGCAACTAGCAACACATTAGCAAGGTCTTTTCAGTTAAAGGTAGTAGGTATTACTAAGCAAAAAGATTCAAAAAAACCAAGCTTAAGCAAATACAGAAGTAAAATAAGTTCTAATCCTAAAGTTCTGGGTATTGTAGAAAAAACTAAGTATGCTTTAAATACTAAAGGAGAAAAACGACAAATTAAAAGAGCAAGAAGGGTGAAAAAAAATGCCAAAAAGACTAAAAATACCTCAAAGGGTAAAAAAAATAGCAAGAAAAGGACTAGAAGAAAGACAAGTAAATCAAGCAGGTCTAACAAGAAAAGAAGCAAAAAAACAAGGCGTAAAGTCAGGAGTGGAAACAGCAGAAAAACTCGTAAGAAATCGCTATCTAGAAGAAGAAGACGCAAAAAGAATCGCTAGATTCTATAATAGGTTTAAGAATTGTAAAACTAAAAGGTGTGAAACTGCTTTAAAACTCTGGGGTGGCAGAGAATGGGGCAAGTTAATGAATAAAATTTTCTACTAATAGAAACATTTAAATAGATTAAACATAAATATTTATTAAGATGATAAATAATATTTTAAAACAAACTATCAGCAAGATTCCTAAAAGAGATTTAGTTAAAAGTTTTGTTGATTATGGATTTGATGAATGGGATAAATACAAATCTGCTAAAGACAAAAGAAACGAATCTTTGAAGAAACAAAGAGAGCAAGAAGCTAAAGAAAAGGAAGAACTAAAAGCTAATCTTAAAAAAATACTAGATAAGCTGGAGAGTTAGTTTGAAACCAAAGAGTTTTTTTTTAACTTTGTTTGGTATTGTATTATGCTTAGTTCTTATAAGAGATTTATTTGTAGGTACTATGGGGATTTTAAGTTCTAATCCTATTGAAATTATTACTTCTTTATACTTTTTAGTTGGTGTTGTTGATACATTTTTGTTTATCATAGGTCTTAACTTAATTAAAAAGGCAAAATGAATATAATTTATTTAAGAGTTTCAAAGGAAGATGAAAGCAAACAAAATCCAGAACAGCAATTAAATAAAATTCTTGAAAAGTTTAAATTAAAAGATTATAAAGTTTATACAGATAGAGGTTCTGCTTATGATTTAAAAAAAATTAAAAAGAGAGAGAGTTTTATTAGGATCCTTGATTTGTGTTTTAATTCTAAGGAAACCACTATTGAAAATTTGTATTTAAATGAATTTGAACAAAGTGATATAAACTTATATGTTTGGGATTATTCAAGAATTATAAGAAACATAGAACTTAATCTTTTTTTCTCTTTACTTTCTTATTGGTTTGGGGTAAAGGTTCATTCTTATAAAGATAAACAGATTTTAAAGGAAAATAAGGAAGAAACTCCCACTCAAAGACTTACTCGGTTAATGATGAACACTATTTCTGCTTTCAGTTCAGAAGAATATTCTTATACAATTTCTACTAACACTAAAAAGTCTTATGACAATGGTTTTTCAGTAGATAAAAATGGTAAAAGGGGTGTTAAGTGGGGTAATAAGTTCAAAGGCACTCTTGATAATCCTAGAAATAATGATAAAGGCAAAGTTGATTTAACTAGAAAAGAGTTAGCTTCCCTTAATCGTAGAATTTTGTTTTTGGTTAAAGATAATAAACATAAAGTTATAATTGAAGATATTAAGAAAAGGTTTAAGATTAAAATAAGTTCCTCTTACATTAGTAAGGTAAAAAACCTTAATTAAGGGATAATCTCTTATTTTAATAAATAGTTTCTTTCTTTTCACTAAATGGTGGTTATAAAAGTTTATATATGTTTAATGTTCTTTTATTTATTACAATGACACACGACTTAAAGCTAGAACTAGAAAAATGTTTTAATTTTTTCAGAACAGATGTACTTAACACTTTTGTTATATTTACTATTGGAGGTTATTCTTATGATAGATAAACAACCAATAAGAGAGTTTCTTAGGGCTATAAATAATTTAACTGATAAGGTTAGTGTTTTAGAGGACAAAGTTGATGGTTTAATATCTAGAGAAACTCAAAGGGGTGATTACTAATGACTTCAATACATATGGGTGGAGATTTGCCTTTTTGGTTTGTAGGTAGTGCTAAGAAGATAAAAAAAGTATTAGATGAAATATTTAACGAAGATCTAAATGTTATTGTTGATAACAAATCTAATTCTGTTAAGTTTGTAAGTGATGATGAGTTACACATTAAAAGAAAGAATGGTGACGATTTGTGGAAACTTGAGATAGAGCAAAAAGCTGAAATGTATTTGAGAGGTAAAAATGAAAATTAGAGAAGTTTTGGAAACTTACCCTGAAAAGATTGCAGAAGAAGAATACAGATATTTAGGTTTTCAACAGAATAAAGAAGATTGTGAAGCTACTATGAGAAAGCTGGAAGCAGATATAACCAAACTTATTGAAGATAAGTCTAACACAGAGGAATATAAAAAAGAGCTTTCTAACGCAACTAAAAGGGCTTTTGCAGTAAAGCAAGAACTAAATAATAATAAAGGTTACAAAGAACTATTAACTGAAAGCAAGAGTTTAACTAATACTCTGTTGAAGTTAAAGATAGATATTAGCAGGTTAAAGCGAGAGTTTCGGTCTGCTGAAACTTTGGGGCGATTATAATGTTAAGCGAACGAGTAAGGAATGAAAGTTACAAGAATTTAGTTAATGATCTTGGTCACATGCAGAAACAAGTATTAGAGTGTTTAGAAAAGCAAGATGCAACGGATATAGAGATTAGTATAGATACAGGGTTAAGTCTGAGTTGTGTTAATGGCAGAAGAAACGAATTAGTAGATATGAATCTGGTTTGTGCGAGGGGAAAAAGTTTTAATGAAAACACAAAGCAGTTTAACACAATTTGGGGAGTTGTATTATTTGGTGAACAAACCACTCAAGAGAATGTAAATAAGTGTTTACCTTATAGTTTCATTCAAAGATTGGAAAAGATGATCTACAAGCTAAAGCAAGAAGGTAATAGTAAACAGGTAGATAACATTAGGGGTTTATTAGAATGATTGAAAAGAAAACACAAGGTGATTTGTTTTTAGAAATTAAATCAATATTAGAAAAAACAACCAGTGATGATTATGAGTTACAAATAAAACCAATTAAAGACAAAGAATGGATTTCAAAAGAAAGTTTACTAAATTATATTAATA
>CAZRTN010000047.1:9599-10774 GCA_964603015.1 uncultured Thermotogaceae bacterium
GAAAGGAGAGTATATCATTTTCAAGATGGTAAATTATCTCATGGTTATTGTAGAAGTTGTAAAAGAACTGAATTAATCAGAGATGGTTTTGATGTTAATGAGTTGGAACAAATATTAAAGGAGATGGAATTATGAAAGAAAAAACATTATTTATGTCTATAGTAATGATTGCTGTAATGATTGTTTTAGCAGTTTGTTTGGGTTATTTTTATAATGAATCTAATAAAGAAGAAAAAGTTTGTCCTAATGTAGATACTTCTAGTATAACAAAGACTTTGAAAGATAATCAGAAAGAGTTAATTAAACAACAGGAAGATATAAAGAACCAGATTTATTTAAAGAAAACTAATTGTAACCCTACTTACATTTTAGAAGGTTGTAAATCTACAATAGAGAATATCGCAACTGATTTATCTAAAGCAAGAGATTATGAGTTAGATGTTTATGATTGTACTGAGTTTTCTCAAACTTTATCTGGTGTTTACAATGATTTGGGTTACAAAGCAAAAACTAAATCAGTCCAAGTAGATTGTAATAGTGGTTTATTTGAAAATATTGCTTGTAGTAAATATAATGGTTGGCATAGTATTGTTGAATTAGATAATGTTTATGTTGAATCAACAACAGGAGATATAATAACTCCTGATAAATATAAGTTTTATGGATTAAGGTGAATTATAATGGAAAAAACAATAAAAGGTGAAGTTTCAAGAGTAAGTAAGTATGGTTTTCAAATCAACAATGAAAGTAATTGGTACAACTGGTTAGATCCTAGTAAAGCAGACAACTTACATAAGGGAGATAAGATTGAGTTTTTTACTAATGATAAGGGTAAGGTAATCCAAACCGAAGTAAATAAAGATTTAAAGGTTAAGAATGAACCTAGTAGTGTTGAAGATTCAATTAATAAAGCAGTTGCTTTAAAGTGTTGTTGTTCAATTTTAAGTATAGATATTCATAGTAGTGAGGAAGTTTGGAAGGATAGTAAGGTTAGGTTAAAGGAAATGTATAACGAATGTTTAGGGTTGTTAAAATGAAGCTAATTAAAAAAGAAGAGGGCGCATTAGTATTAGATTTGAAAGGTAATAATAGATTAGTTTTTAATTGGGCTAATGGACTCATAGAAATTTGGAACAATAAAGAAAAAAAGTATTGTATTGATATGAATCAAGAGG
>CAZRTN010000048.1:0-5184 GCA_964603015.1 uncultured Thermotogaceae bacterium
TTTGGTTGATCACCTTGTGGCTGATATTCAGATTTCAATTGATACATAAAATCACCTCAAAAAATTCTCAATTTGGTTTAAATCTGTTATCTTTTCACCATTATTCAAATTGTGTGTATTATTTCTATCTATTAATAAAGGTTTTATACCATATTCTTTCGCACCATAATAATCCGCTTCAATATTATCTCCTATAAAAATAGCTTCATTTTTATTAACAGCTAAATTCTCTAAAGATTTCTCAAATATTTTAGGATCGGGTTTATAAAGTTCAATATCCTCAGAAATTATCAAATCATCATACTGAATATTATTATTCTTTAAAACTTTTTTGACAAAATAAGTATCTGCATTGGTAACTATACCTATTTTATATCCTTTTTCTTTCAAATTTTCAATTATTTTTGCATCTTCATATTTTTTCAACCTTGCAAAAGTTTCATACATGAGATCAACATAAAAATCAGAACTCTCTGTTAATCCATATAAAGCTTTTAATTTGTTAAATAAAATCTTATAATAATATCTTTCTGGTTTAAATTCTTTTTCATGATGTCCATCAAAAGTTTTATCATAGAATTTGTAAATTACACTTTCTATTTCATCAAAATCAATATTTGTTTCAACTGATAATTCATACGATATTGGTTTAAAAAGATTATCAGCATCAACTAATGTTCCAAACAAATCAAAAATAATTGCTTTAATCATTTTCTCAACTCCTAATTTTATTTATATTACAATTATAACAAAAAACCGAGAATAGAAAGAAATCTATTCTCGGTTAAATCAATTTATTAATTTAAAACAAAAATTCTGCTCCAATATTTATTTTCAAACCATTTTCTGCTTCTAAAGTATTTGAGTTATATTCATTTTTAAAAGGAAAATCAAACATATAAGATCCTTCTGCAAAGAAACCTATATTTTTTGTCAGTTTGTAATCCATCATTACACCTGGAGAAACATAAAATGAATTATATAATCCGTTTAATTCATCAAAAATAAAGGTAGTTTTCCCTCCAAAATCAATATTTGGTGTCACACTTATGTTGTTGGCATAAACCATATAACCCATTTCAATACCAGAGAAAGTATCTAATTGTTCGCTTGCAAAAGTGAAACTAAAATCCCCTGCAAAATAAAAACCTTCATAATTATCCATTCCAATTTTCATACCGATTCCATTCTTACCAGAATTGAAATTAGTGTAGTAAAGATTAATTCTACTTCTAAATGGGCTCATATAAGGATTTTCTAAAACATAAGCGGCATCATTAACTCTAAATCTCGTAGGGTATTCTGCTATTCTTAAAATCGCAGTTTCCTCTCTAACTTGTTTAACATATAATTTTCCATCTAAAATTGTTTTTCTACCATTTCCAACATTTACTTCTCTTGCAAACTGAAAAACCATACCTTCATATATTCCTGCATTTCTTCCCAAATTCACTTTTACAAAGTCATCTATTATATCAGACACTATATTAGCTTTTATTTTGAAAAGTGCGTTTAATTTGGTAACAATGCTAGAAGAAACACTTGAAATCGCATAGTTTCTAGCTTCTCTGTTAGCTGAGAAACTGGATTTGAATCCATCTATATAAGAAGTTCCATTCCCCATAAACCTTTTTGTCTCTTCAACTTCAGCTGTATTAATGTCTATTAATTTATAATTGACCCAAATATTGTATTCCCAATAATCTTGTTCTAGATCCTCATTATACTTCTTGTCCTCAAAAGTATCTAAAATCTCAACAAAAATTAAGGCATCAGCACTAATGTTTTTTAAAGCACCTGTATTGTTACCATTGATTTTTTCAATTACATCCCTATATAAAAAATCATTTGATGTAACCACTCTGTACTTACCTTGAGAATTCAACCTAGAAATAATACTTTCTCTTAATATTGCTGAATCGTCTGCATTACCTGTTGTATATACCACTAAAGTTTTTCTTAAATCTTGTGATAAAGCAAAAACTGAAATTAACAAAATTATTAATATTATAAAATATTTTCTCATTTTATAGCACCTCCTATAATCAATTCAATTATATTATTAAATGTTATTATAATCAATCTCATTTTGATTTTATGACATTGCAAAGAATAACTTGGCAATAATCAAAATAAAACAACTATAATATTGTGTACATAAGATGAGAAAACATTGCAGCCAATAAACCAGCGATAGTATGTGATAAAATTGCTTTACTCGCTAATTTTCTAGAAGCAAGTGCATCCATCATAGCAACATGTGTTGATAAATATCCGCTCCATGTCAAACCAATTGAAGTAAAAACCGCAACTTCATTTCCTGTCATTATACCTTCTTTTATAAATGTTGGTATCAAAGCTAGAGCAGCACCAGTAGAACCAAGAGAAGTGAGCGGGAAAGCTATTAGTTTTGGAGATTCAAATCCAAATAAAAATTCCAAAACTGGAGAAGCTTTACTAGCTACCCAAGGTAAAAAAGGAACTCCTTCATAAGCCAATCCCTGATAACCTAAAGTCATATCCTTTGGTCCATATGTAATTATCATAACAAACGTTGAAATAATCAATACCCCAGGAATGATATCAAGACCTAATTGAACTCCACCCTTTCCACCTTCCAAAAGAGCATCTAAAACTCTGGATCCCGCAGTTCCCTCACGTACTTTTCTCCAAGTAACTGTTTCTTCGCCTTCGTTTTCTATATCTCCAAATTCTTTTTTTGTAAATATAGAAAAAATCCTAACACTTATTATACTTCCAACAACTGCCCCCATAAGACCTATAAAAACAGGTTTTACAAGATTTTCTCCCATTTCTCCTGATTGAGCAATCATGTAAGTTGAAACTATTAATCCCATTCCAAAAGAAGTTCCCAAATTACATAATAATGGAACTTGCCATTTTTTAAAGAACTTAATAAACTCTCTATCTTTTGTTAGAGTTAAAATAGCAGGGTTATCAGATAAAAATGTCGTTAATATTCCAATTGAAGCTGCTCCTGGTAAATGATATAAAGGTTTCATCAAATATTTTAAAACTCTGTTGATAAGATTTACAACACCAAACTCAGAAAGCAACGCTCCCAAAGCTCCTGTTAGAACTGCAACAGCCATAATAAAAAATACTGTATTAAGCAATAAATCATGTGCAGTGGCCATAAGAGTTTTAAATAAATTAGCAGGTTCCATGTAAATAGAAAGAGGTACAAAAATCCCTGCCAATATTATCAAAAAAACAAATGGTTCTGTTTCCAATTTTATATTTCTTCTTTTAATCTTTCTTGCTGTTATCTTCGTCTTCATCTTATCAACCTCACTATGAAAATTTTTTCAGTCAAAACAAAAATACTAGATTTCATTTAAAAATCAAAACCCTAAAATCTCTTATTTTTTAGAATAATAACTAATTACCTCAATAATTCTTATCCTATATTGATTTTTTATAAACATAAAAAAAAGATAGGACTTCTCCTATCTTATATTGAAGCTATTTTATTTGCAAGTTCAATATCATTTTTTAATAAAGCTTTTCTATAAAATCCTAATTTTTTATCAAGCACTATTCCAGCGCCTTCTAATTCTTCTATATCGAGTGTAATAAAATCATCGAATTCGCCTTTAAAAGCTATATCTCCATCTTTGAGCATCAATACTTTTGGTTTAAGTTCAACGAACTCATTTATCCAATGTGTTGCCAAAATCAAAGTTTTTCCTGAATCATTAAGCTTTTTAACCATCTTGAAAACAGATTTTCGCGTGCTATAATCCAACCCAACAGTTGGCTCATCAAAAATTATATAATTAGGATCATAAGATAATACAGATATTATAGCAACTTTTCTCATCTCACCACCAGATAAATTAAAAGGACTTCTATCAAGATATTCATGAGGCAAAGCAAGAATACTCATATAATCTTTTATCTTATCCATATCATATTCCACTTCAAAGTTTTTTGGAGCATACTCAAATTCTTCATTTACAGTAGGTAAGAAAAATTGAGCTTCTGGATACTGAAAAATAATCCCAATCTTTTTTCTAATATTTCTGATGTCTTTCTTTTTATCTTTAATGGAAACATCATCTATATAGATATCTCCTTCTTCAGGAAATATCAAACCATTAAAAGTATTTATTAAAGTACTTTTACCAGAACCTGTATGTCCAATAAAAAGCCATAATTCTCCATCTTTTATTTCCATTTCGATATTTTTTAAAGCCCTTTTTTCAAAAGGTGTATTCTTTGAATATGTGAATGAAATATTATCTACTTTAATTCCCAAGATATTTCACCAACTCATCATAATTTTTATCAGTTTGTTTTTTCACTTCATATTCTATTGGATATTCTATATTAAAATCGTTATTTTTGTAAAAATCGTCTCGAGCACCATCAAAATGTATTTTACCATCTTTCAATGCTATAATTCTCGAAACATCTTCTAAATCTGCAGAATGATGAGAAGCAATTATAATTGTTTTACCAAGATTAACAAGTCTTTTTATAACCTTGTAAACTTCTCTTCTTCCTACAGGATCCAACATTGTTGTTGGTTCATCCATCAAAATTATTTCTGGTTCCATCGCAACAATAGAAGCAATTGCAAGTCTTTGTTTTTGTCCACCTGAAAGTGCATTAGGATCAGATTTTTCAAGTCCTTTTAACCCTACAACTTCTAATGCCCATTTAATTTTTTCTAACATTTCTTCTCTCTCAACCCCAATATTCTCTAATCCAAAAGCAACATCTTCCTCTACAGTTACTCCTACTATTTGATTTTCAGGGTTTTGAAAAATATAACCAACCTTTATCCTGCTTTTCTCATCAAGATTTTCGCCTTTAAAGATAACGTCTCCATCATACTCTGTAAAAATACCGCTTATAATTTTCATTAGAGTAGACTTACCACTTCCATTATCTCCAACAAGACCGGTAAATTCACCTCTATCAAATTCTATATCAATATTTTGAAGTATTTTTGTTTTCCCATATGAAAAATTTATATTTTTACATCCAAAAAACATATTAATCTTCCTTTACTGATTTATATACCCTTGCTCCACCATCTTTTGCAATAACTTTTGAATTACCAAATATTTCTTTCATATATTCCATAATCCTTTTACCGCCTTTATTATGAAAGGCAACTAATTGCAAAGAACCATTTTCATTCAAATGATCAAT